>JAEURQ010000001.1 GCA_016788425.1 Chthonomonas sp. | reverse complement strand
GGTTTGCCCATCTTGATGAAAGATCATCATGTGGCCAGCCGCACCGAGCCACTTGACCGTATCCGTTGCGGGAGCACCCGACTTGTCATCGAAGAGCTTCACTTCAACAATTGCTTTCTTGCCGACTTCGATGGGCGCAATCGTGCCAAGTTCGCCACGTAGTCCGCCATCTTGGGCAGTTCGGGTGAGGGTTAGTTTGGTATCCCAAGTGGGTTTGTCCCCATGAACGCTCACCTTGGCGATCAGCACCCTGGAACCTTTTCCGGTTGGAGCGACATCTCCGTAAACCCAGTAGTCGCCACCGGCTGGAAACGTGATGGGAATCTCCCATGTTCCGTCTTCTGTCATTTCAGGATGTTCGTGGATGAACCAATTCAGGTCACGACTGGCAATGAGAAGATGGAACAGCTTTTCATGCGCGATATCGAAGTCACGTTGAGTAGTGCCAGCTTTGACATCGATCACTCTCATGCGAAGCTTGGTTGGCTGACCCGCCATCGCATGCGTGGGCCAGTCGACTACGTCAAGGCGGTAGGGTTGCGGCCTGCTTGCATTGGCAGGACGCTCGTCTTTGACATCCACTAAGAAGCTGATGGTCTTCTTGCCTTCGCCCGGAATATCCAAGGCTAAGTCAATCTTGTAGTCCCCGCCATGGGGGAAATACAACTCGATTCCGTAATCGCCCGGCACTCCTTCGCGATGAACGTTAGGCTTGGCCTCTGGCATGCCTTGCATACTCGGCATCGTCATGACGGCGGTGGCTGAGATGCCTCCAACGCCTTTGAATCCCTCTTCGATGGGATCCTTGGAAGTTGTATCGACGACCCGAAATTCGACATCAATCTCCTCACCCGCAAACAGGCCATCTTCAGGAACCCGAAGTTCGGCCTCGAATTTCTCGAACTTCACCTTGGTAACCGTGTCCGCACTCGGGGCTTCAGGAGTTGAAGCTCTTTGCTTCAGCACGGACGGCACTTTCACGTACGCGAGTGCCGCTGCGGTGAGATACTTGCGAGGGTTCTTTTCAAACGGATCACCACAACCTTCACAGCACATGTACCAACGAACCCCGTCGAAATCGACGTAGTCACTTGCTTTTGCATATGTTGAGACGGCTTCCTTGCCCACGGGGCAATAAAGTGCCTCATTTTTGGGCACGGCTGAGAATTGGGAAGGAGACTTGGCGAAGGCGGTAGCTGACTCCGCCGACGCGAAATAGTACCGAATGCCGTTGTGATCCTTTGTTGAAACAGCCTTGTTCGGTTCAATTCGCTTTCGTGTTACGGGGTCGAAGAAGAACGATCCGATGGTATTTCCAGCTTTCCTCTGGGTCTCGATAAACTTGTCGGGGGCTTTCGCAAAGTTGCCTTCGCAGCCGGGGCAGCAGAAGCCAAACTGGGCTCCTTGATACTCGACGAATGTTGTATTTGATGCGACAGCACCGCCCATGACCGGGCACTTGAGTGATTGTGCCTGACCGAGCAGCACCGCCGACAAGGCGATGATGGTAATCATTGGTTTTCCTGTGTTTCTGAGATGAGACTTGCGTCAAACGACGAACAGCCACGCTGAAATCAAGTTCAGCGGGCTCGACTAAGCAAGTAACACAGGCGGGGCTCGCCCCAACCAGACGGAATGCGATCTTTGAGCAGGTGGCCCTGAGTCAGTTCCACGTATGCCGGGCTGGCGCAGTGAAGAAAGCTGAGGCGCGAGAGAAATCAGTTCTGGCGGCAGTAACGCCGCGAAGGGCAGGAAAGAAGATTGCGAGGATGTCGAAGCAATTGCAACTGGTGAACCGCGATTTTCCGACGGAGCCGAAATGCTGCAATCGCAGGAGCTTTTCTTTGCGGAGAACGACCCGTTTGCTGACGCCGTATGTGAGCCACACGGCTCCGGCCCAGGAGTTGCTTCGATATGACAGCTCTGGACGCTTGAATCAATAGGTGAGACCTGCGTTCGACAGCACGGCATGTCGCAATCTGAATGCTTCAGGAACATTCCAGCAAGTGCACTGGAGGGCACTTGGGCCAGAGCCAGTACCAGAGCAACGACAATTTGAATCAGTGCTCCCTTGCTTCGCATACTCACCAGAACAGAATTTACCCGGAAAAAGTTCCCGCCATCAAAATTGGAGCCGCGCACAGATTCCGATTCTGGCGTTCTGAGCCAGATGTATCCTAGTGCATTGAGTGATCTACCGCATTCGGTGTCTGCCCGTACTTGCTCTGAAGCCACGAGGTCAACGTTCTGATCTCGGCTTCTTGATCTCGGATTATGTTCGCGGCCAAGGTGCGAAGCTCGGGTCGCTCCGCAAACGTCGCCAGCTCTCGGGCCATGAGAACCGCATGCTCGTGGTGTCCAATCATGTCTGCGACGAAGCGTGCTTCAGCATCCTTCGGACTCAAGTTCTGTAGTGGTCGCATCATCGCCTTGTATTTCCCATCGTCGCGGTATTCGGCTTCGTACCACTGAGCGTACCAAGTTTTCATCTCCGTAATCTCTGCTTCCTGTGCTCGAATGATGTTTGATGCGAGTGTTCTGACATCAGGATCGACTACGACCGAAAGGAGCTCCTCGGAACTCGTGACAGCCTCTTGATGGTGTGGGATCATTCCGTGGATAAAGTCTCGCTCAGATGCAACAAACTCGGGTTTGGGATTAATCTGACCTTGAGAATCGTCTCGTATTGCCGTAGTCCCTCGGTAAGCCAAGAAGACTGCAACCAAGACAATGAACGCAAACAGCACCAGGTGACGTGGGTTCATAGGTTTAAGTTAGGATATCTACTTTGCCAAAAGAGTTGTCCTAGCCATAAATGATTCGTTGGACACTTTGGAGCCATTCCAGAATTGGCACGTGAGGTGTCTCGTAGGCTAGGATCGAAAGTCTGCCTTGCAGATCGAAATCATGTCCAATGATTCGTGCCCAAGATGTCAGATTAATGCAGGTTGCTACCTGGAGTAAGTGATTGACCGGTACAGTGCTCTCGCTAATGTACTGTAGAGCACAATCCGGGCTCGCCTCGTGGTGAACTTGCACAAGTTCACTTTTAAATGGCAACAGAGCGAAGAGCCCGAAAAGGAGGTAGCGCAACTTCACTTTTCCAGTCTAACAAATAATCACAGAATCATGGCGGCCCCGGAGAGATTCGAACTCCCGACTCACTCCTTAGGACTGACATTTTCTAGGCTCGACGAGGCTGGGCGTTCGTACGCCGTTGAACCTAATCGACTGTCGTCTTCCACCGCGTTAGAGAGACCTTGGAGAGACCAAGTGGAGCGACAATCCGATTGACTCACCTCGTTCTACCACCCCTGCCTTGCCTTCAGCAATGCAACGTCTTTATCGCTCTTCCTGCGTTCAAGACAGCTAAGTACCGCGTGTTGGGTCTCGGGCGTCCAGTAGATCTTTAGATGCTTCCTTGTGCGCGTGATAGCAGTGTAGAGGATGTTGTGCGTGATGTCTTCTTCGTTTGCCTCGGTAACAACAACTTTCACCGAGTCATACTCAAGACCTTGAGCTTTATGAATAGAAACAGCATAGGCCACTTGGAACGGAACAACAGCATTGGACATATCATCATCGTCGTCTGTACTGCGAGCCTTGAGTACATCGAACTGGACCGACGATCCTCCTAAGTAACGAAGTTCAACACCATCTACATCGAGCTCTGTAACGGCTCGATCCAACTCAACCTCAAATTGAATTCGATCACCGAATGCTTGAACACCGGTGATGCGGCCCTTAAGGTTGTTGTAGATAAGCGGTTTGAACCTTGCGCTCTCGTTGAAAAGGACAGGGTCCCCAACCTTATAAGTCGCAACACCCCAACTCACAGATTTGCCAGCATTACTACTTTGCAAAAACCGATTAATATTATTGATCCCGTATAGACCATCGTAGTTAAGGCAAAGCGTGATCTCATCTTGATCTTTTGATGTAAACAGCGACTCGTCAAGTACCGCAGAATACTGGTTATGCGCGATGGACTCTTCAATACCGTCCTCTAAATTGCGAACCTTGCTCCAGAATCCAAGAAGCGCCTCACTATCTGTTCGAAAAGGCCTCGTCAACTCGAACACAGATTCTCTTGGTAAGAAGTGGCGTATGATACTGAACCAGTTACCGAATTGAATCGCTTCAATCTGAAACACGTCGCCTACGAGCACGAGGAGCTTTAATGAAGTATTTTCTAACACCTTTAAAAGGTCAGCGTTACTGACAGTGCTGCATTCATCTATTATCAAAATGTCGTACGTCTCACTCTTCGATTTTTGACTACTGACAGTTCGGAACCAAGTGTTTTTGGCAACGACCTTTCGCTTCAGGTTATCAACGGCGGGATTAGTGTGTGCCAGCAAAAGCTTCGTCCTGTCATTCAGATAGTTCGCGATGTAGTTAACCATCGTTGATTTACCTGTTCCTGCAGCGCCGTAAACTAGGGCGACACGAGACTTCTCAAAAAGTGACTTGAGTGCCGCCTTTTTTGCCACATCGTCAACAATTAGTGGTGTCTCGTCTAACCATCTATCAACTGCATCACCGTGTCCCCCAATGCCAGAGCCAGCAAACTCTTGGAGATTCCTTATAATTGACACTGTTCCCTCTTCGTACTCGCGAATGAACACATGCCCTTTGTCCATTATCATGAACCGATTCCCATGCCCCCGATATAACTTCCCGTTATAGGTAGCAATCAGATGGTCAACTTCGCCAAACGACTCCAGTTCTGCAACAGGCGTGTAGAGAAGGCCATGCCTTTCAACGTTATTCTTCACACGCCGGACCAATAGTTCGTGAGTCCTCCCCGTAGCGTCAATGGAGGCGAAAAGATCAGAGAACCTGGGATTATGTTGCCGGAGAGATGTGCAGAACGGCATTTCATCAAACGGCTTGCACCCAGAAGACAGCTTCAAATTCGAGAGAAATCCACACTCTGTGGCCTCAGACTGAAGCTTAATTATTCGATTGTTCATCTGAAGTAGCAGGTATCGCAACACATCTGTTCCAGGAAGATGTTTGCGGATGATTTTCCGAGCTCGCTCCAGGGCAGGAAAGATGACTTGCTTCTGAGTCCCATTCAGAATCCGATCACGGAGTTCTAGGTATTGAGTGTCTGAGATATCCATTAAGTTCAGTAGGCTGCCCTCGGTTGTCGTAAGATATTGCATCAGGAAGCGATACTCCTTATCTCCTGAACCTACATTGATGTCTTGACCTAAAATCTTGGCAAAGTTGATCAACTCACAAGGACGGATTGAAATTTCCCATTTCTGAATAATCCAAATGGGCATCGTGAACCCCAAGACTTCGATAGACTCCTGGACGAGCGTTAGGTTTGCGGAATACTGCTCAGTGATGTCGATAGAAGTAAAGGCAATGAGTCGGTCAAATTTACTCGTGTTGTTTACCGCTTCGGTGAAGGTGACCTCGTAGAAAATGCGTCCGTTTATGAAGAATGGACGGACTTTATTTATATAGTAGCGATCATGTCTGGCATCCGGTTTGGCAGGTCCAACGAAAGCGATGCGCTCAGCGATTTTGCGGTGATATTCATGTAGTGATGGGTCAAGGTCTACTGGGAAAGATTCAAGATTGTGCAGAATCTCAAACCCAAAGACTTCTCTCGTCAGCGTGCGGATTCTTAACAAATACTCGAAATATTTGAGCATTAACCGCTCCGATGGGTCTCCTTCAAGGGTGTAATGAGAGGAACTCATCTGTAACAGCCTGTGGAATCTGTGAAGGAAGTTGATCTGCTTCTTTCCGGATCCGACCCAGTCCATAGCCGGCCCCACGAGCGCATATTCAAACTCATGGTTGCCATCACGGAGGTGGAGCCGAACAGCAACCGCTTCGACGAGATTTCGTAGCTGGGCAAGAATGTTCTGAGATAGCAATGCCCGGTCAGCAGAAAGCTTTTCGATGTTAGTGCAGATAACCACACTAGCGCTGGCGATTTGATTATCGATAGATGCCACTATTCATCTCCATTTTGCCCATGGCGCGAAACCAACCCCAAGAACCGCTCAAAGTACGCAATGAGCTTCGCCAAAACCCGCTGCTTCTTCTGCCCGTGCCCACCGTCCGAGGAGAACCGACTGGTCGGCGGCATCACCTTCGTGATTGCGGTTCCAGTGGAACGAATCACGCCATCTCGGAAAGCAGATGCAACAAACGCTCGGGTCTCCTCCGGCTTTAAGCTCTCTTCTTCAATGATCTGACCAAGCTCCTCTTCGCGCTTGCGGTCAACAAACGCTCGCCATTCCGCATCAAGTTCACCTGACGCAGAGACCGAGTCCACGAAGTTTTCGATGAGGTCTTTCTTGTTCCTGAGGGTTGGCGAGGAATCGACTGCTCTCGTGATCTGCGCACGAATCTCCACATCATCGCCGTTGCCCTTCGCTTCGCGGAACTTCGCGACAAGCATCAAAATGAAGTCAACATTGATCTCGACCTGTTTGATCAGCTCAATCTCGAAGACGATGTCATCAAGAATCTGCTCCTTGTCCGAGTCCTTGCCGGAGCGGAAGTCAGCGTAAATATCGAGGTAGATGCTTCGGTAATCCTGACCTTCTCGGTCTGAGAGGACTGCGTTGCCTTCGAACTCGTCAAATGAAGTGAGAATATTCTGAAGCCTGAGAATCGAGCCAAAAAGCGTGACGAACTCCTTTTGAGCCTGTTCACCAACAATCCGCTCATCGAGCGGGAACTTAGCGAGTAGCTCATGCACTTTGGTTTCGTAGTCAGCAAAGTAGTCTCCATACGGCTTGAGAATGGCAATGCCCCGAGCTTCCTTGTTGCCAAAGAGCGAGAGCGCATCGTTCGTCTCAGCTTCAAGGTCTCGGAAGCTAATGATGTTCCCGTATGCCTTCACCGAGTTGAGAATTCGATTCGTGCGGGAGTAGGCCTGGAGTAGGCCGTGGGCGCGAAGCTGCTTGTCCACAAAGAGCGTGTTCAATGTGGTCGCATCGAAGCCAGTGAGGAACATGTTGACCACGATCACGAGGTCAATCTTTCGCTCCTTGAGCTTTAGGGAAAGGTCTTTGTAGTAATTCTGAAACTTATCAGCCGACGTGTCGAACGACGTTCCGAACATCCCGTTGTAGTCTTTGATTGCCTCATCAAGAAAGTCACGGGCCGCACCAGAGAGGTGGTTCGTCTCAAACTCCTCTTCCTCAAGTGCTCCGTCTTCAACGGCTTCATTCGCGGCGAACGAAAAGATAACTCCTACCTTCAGCTGCTTATCAGGAACTAGCCCGGCTTGCTGACGTTTGAACTCTCCGTAGTAGGTCCGGGCCGCGTCGATTGATGCGGTGGCAAAGAGAGCGTTGAAGCCACGCAAACGGCGCTCTCCAAGGGAGTACGTGCTAGTTCGCTTCGTCTTCTGATCGAAGTGCTCCAGGATGTAGCTGGTCACCAACCCTATCCGCTCTTGAGCAAGAAGTGCCCGTTCCGTGTCAATGGCGGAGACCTTCTTATCCAGAACGTCTCCCATCTTGACGGTGTTCACATAGTCAATCCGGAAGGGCAGGACATTCTTGTCGGTAATCGCATCGACGATGGTGTAGGTATGGAGCTTCTCACCAAAAGCCTGCTCGGTCGTCTTGAGGTTCGGGTTTCCACCACTCGACATATTCGCGGTGAAGATCGGGGTTCCGGTGAAGCCAAAGAGGTTATATCGCTTGAAGGCGCGGGTGATTGCTGTGTGCATATCACCGAATTGAGAGCGGTGACACTCATCAAAGATCACAACGATATGGCCACCAAAGACCTCATGCCCTTTGTTGGCGGTAATGAAGTTGGCGAGCTTCTGGATCGTCGTGATGATGATCCGCGCATTCTTGTCCTCAAGCTGTCGCTTCAGGACCGCCGTCGAGGTGTTGGAGTTGGCTGCACCTTTCTCAAAGCGGTCGTACTCTCGCATCGTCTGGTAGTCGAGGTCTTTGCGATCAACCACAAAGAGCACTTTGCCCACGCTCGGCATCTTGCTCGCAAGTTGAGCGGTCTTAAACGAAGTGAGCGTTTTGCCTGATCCGGTGGTGTGCCAAACGTAGCCTCCGCCTCTCACCGAGCCGAGCCACTTCATGTTCGACGCCACCTCTATTCGCTGGAGAATCCGCTCGGTCGCTGCGATTTGGTACGGGCGCATGACGAGGAGCATCCGATCCGCCGTAAGGACGCAGTAGCGAGTGAGGATATTCAGCAGGGTGTGCTTCGCAAAAAACGTCTTGGCGAAAGCACTCAGTTCCTGAATCGGCTTGTTCTGCGAGTCGGCCCACCACGAAGTAAACTCAAAAGAGTTGGAGGTCTTCTTGATCTTCTTCGCTCCGGCAGCATCGGCAATGTGCTGGCGGCGGGTGGTGTTGCTGTAATACTTGGTCAGCGTTCCGTTGCTGATCACGAAAAGCTGGACGTACTCAAACAGCCCCGTACCTGCCCAGAATGAGTCTCGTTGGTAGCGGTCGATCTGGTTGAACGCTTCGCGGATGTCCACCCCGCGTCGCTTCAGTTCGATGTGAACCATCGGAAGGCCGTTGACCAAAACTGTCACGTCGAACCGAGTGGCGCGTGTCCCGGCGGTCTCATACTGGTTGATAACCTGCAACCGGTTGTTGTGGATATTCTGTTTGTCGATCAGCTTGATGTTCTTGGTCGTGCCATCGTCGCGATGGAGAAGCTGAACCGAGTCCTCCTGGATGCGAATTGTCTTTTCAGCAATGCCGTCGTTCTGCCCGGCGATGTTACTTTCAAAGAATCGCTTCCATTCGGCGACGCTAAACTTCACATCATTCAGAGCCTCTAGCTGAGCCTGTAGGTTTGCGACGAGCTGCTCTTCTGAGGTGAACTTGAGGTAATCGTAGGCTTGCCCCTCTAAAATCCTGATGAGTTCCTTTTCCAGAGCGTCTTCACTCTGGTAGCTCGTCTCACGAACTTTCGATTCTGGGATGTACTGCGCAACGACCGTGCTCTCGTTGGAAACAGCAATCGGATCGTAGTTGTAAGGCGCTCGATCCTCGCTCATGCGGTCGCCTCCTGGAAAGTTAGGAGCTTGTCACGGTAATACTCGTACTGCTGGCGGCGGGCGTTGAGTTCGGCAGGAAGACCTGAGCTGAGATCGTTCACGAGGGCATCGAACTTATCTAGTAAATCAGCAATCCGCTTCTGCTCTTCAATCGGCGGGACGGGCACGAGTACTTCAGCCAAGTTGCCGACTGCCAAACCAGGCTGAGCGCCAGATGATTTAAACTTGTTTAAGTTCATGGACGTAAGCATGTAGTACGCAAAATCGACATCCATGGCGTCAGAAGGCTCCGTAACTACAGCATGTTCAGTCGCGTAAAACTCACCCGACGCTCTCTTTACATTTCCGCAGAGTGCGCCTTGCCGTCCGATCAGCAGGTACTTCCCGGTGTGACTTGCCGATCTTCCATAACCGCGTAGTCCATTCCCCCCATAGACTGGAAATCGCGATTCACTAGACTTCGCAGAAGCGATGGCTGTCGCGGAAAGATGTTGTCCAGCTTTCATGCTAAATATCTCGCTCATTTTCGCCCATCTGATCCGTCTTGTTGATTGATTGATTGATTGATTGATTGATTGATTGATTGATTGATTGCTATTTCTTGCTCGGCGAAGGTCAATAACTGGTCACGGTAGAAGGTATACTGAAGTCGTCGAGCCTCCAGCTCAGCCTCCAGCTCAGCCTCCAGCTCAGCCTCCAGCTTACTGAAGGTATCGAGCACTTTCGCTATTTCTCGCTGAACTTCAATTGGCGGCACGGGAATCCGAACCTTCAAAAACCTTCCTTTGGAGATGTTGATTCGAGTTACTCCACTTGACGCTCGTTCAATTTGTTTGCGAATTAGGCTCGACCGAAAAAGGTATTTGCTAAACCCTGGCTCGATTAACTGAGAATCCCTAAATCGTAGACAAAAGCAGAAGCTATTGAGATAGAGAGGCTCTACCGGCTCTGTCGTTACAACGGACGACATGCCAACCTCTTCGGCTGTTTCTGAACTGCCTGTAAACAAGACATCGCCAAGGCGCAACCTGTTTTGACGTTCAGTAACTGTTACTTTTACGAAGTCTGGAGCCAACTGATTGACGGCAAGGTTAGCAAAAATGTTTTTGTAGCTCACATAGCGAGCATTTCCATCGGTAAAGTCTGCCTTTGATTTGCCACTCAATCCGGCGACTGTATCAGCAACATCCGACAGGGTCACGAAGGCGACACCTTCAGGGCAATGATTCTTGATCAGGCGTTCAATACTGCTCATTCCGAGTCCTCCATTTCACTTTTCTTACCAGCTTCCAGAAAGCGGTCAAAGTCACTCTGGAAAATCCGATCCTGGACAATCCTGTACTTCTCGAACTCCGTTTCCGCGTGGAGCTTGGCTTGCTCGTGGCTTATGCGTCCAGGGCCAGTCAGTACCTCACGCTCGTTGAATTCGAGGAAGCCATCCAAACGCTTTGCCCAGTCCTCCATCGACATAGGAACCTTCCGCTTTGCTTGGTCTTCAGCGTAATCAAGGTACATCGAGACAATCCGTTCCATGTGCTCCATCTCTTCGTCGTTGAGGTAGTTCTTGGCAATCGAGACATCAGACTTGACGATCTTGCCCATTGGGGCTGATTCCCATGTGTTGAGACCCATGTGCTCTTTCTCTGCATCTGCCCGTTCGATGATGAGTTCGGCGGCAGTGTGGCGGTGAACTGCCCAGTGCATCTTGTTTTGCACCAACGCGAAGAAAAGCTTCGTTGTCTGAGACGTCTGGTCGTAGTCGAACGCAGAAGCGTAGAGGTCGGTGACTTTTTGGTAGAACTTCCGCTCCGACAGACGGATTTCTCGGATGAGCTGGAGTTGGCGGTCGAAGTATTCATCCGTGAACATGTGCCCCTTCTTCAGGCGATCCACATCCATAACCCACCCCTGGATGGTGTAGAGCTTCACGATCTGACCCGCCCACTTTCGGAACTGCACCGCTCGTTCGTTCTCGATCTTGAACCCGACAGCGATGATTGCTTGCAGGCCGTAGAGCTTGGTGTTGTAGCTCTTGCCGTCCGAGGCAGTTATCAAATGCTGTTTGATAACTGAAGACTCTTCCAGTTCGTGATCGGCAAATACTCTGAGTAGGTGATGATTCACGGTTTGCACGGTGACGCCGTAGAGGGTCGCCATCATTTTCTGCGTGAGCCACAGGTTCTCTTCGAAGTAGAGCAGCTCGGTCGATTCTGATTCACCGCCAATCGAAGCAATAAACGTCAGATATTCGGCCGCCGAAGCGCGCACGATATCCAAGTCCTTCCGAGGCTTTTCGGGCTTGTCGCTCATGCTGGACTCCCTTCAAGGTCTGCCACGATGGCGTCAATCTGTGTGCGTAGCTCAGATTGGCGAGCCACGATCCCCGCGATCTTCGCGTTTAAGGCTGTAATGTCGATGGCTTCGGTCGTGTCTTCTTTCTCCACGTAGCTGGAGACCGAAATGTTGTAGTTGTTCTCCTCGATGTCTGCCGCAGTGACCAGACGTGTGAAGTGCTCCTTAGTCTGACGTTGGTTAAAGGCGTCCAGGATTCTTTCCTGGTGCTCTGGAAGGAGTCGGTTTTTGTTGCCCACACGCTGGAAGAGTGCGGAGGCGTCGATGAAGAGAATTGCGTTGTCCTTCTTCGACTTCTTGAGAACGATTATGCATGTGGCAATTGTTGTCCCGAAAAACAGGTCAGGCGGAAGCTGGATAACCGTGTCGATGTAGTTGTTGTCGATCAGGTATTTACGAATCTTCTGTTCTGCTCCACCTCGATAAAGGACACCAGGAAACTCAACGATGGCGGCCGTTCCATTGACGGCGAGCCAATGGAGCATGTGCATTGTGAACGCTAGGTCGGCGGCTGATTTTGGAGCGAGCACACCGGCGGGCGCATAGCGCGGATCGTTGATCAGGAGCGGATTCGCGTCTCCGTCCCATTTGATGGAGTAGGGAGGATTGGAAACAATCGCTTCAAACGGCTCATCATCCCAGTGAAGCGGATCGGTCAGAGTGTCGCCGTGAGCGATGTGGAACTTCTCGTAGTTCACGTCATGCAGGAACATGTTGATCCGAGCCAGGTTGTAGGTCGTCAGGTTGATTTCCTGCCCATAGAAACCTTGCCGGACGTTCTCCTTGCCGAGAACCTTGGCGAACTGAAGCAAAAGTGACCCGGAACCCACGGCGGGGTCATACACCTTATTGACCTGAGTCTTGCCAGCCACGGCAATTCTCGCCAAGACCTCGGAGACTTCCTGGGGGGTGAAGAACTCACCTCCTGACTTTCCTGCCTGGGAGGCGTACATAGTCATCAGGAACTCGTACGCGTCACCGAAGAGGTCAATGGAGTTATCTTCGTAGTTACCTAGCGGCAGATCACCAATGGCATCGAGGAGCTTCACGAGCTTCTCGTTGCGCTTTGCCACCGTTGGCCCGAGCTTTGCACTGTTTATATCAAGGTCATCGAACAGACCCTTCAGGTCATCTTCGCTCTCCGTCCCTACGGCCGAGCCTTCGATGTTGTTGAAGACTCGTTCAAGGGTCTCATTGAGGTTTTCGTCGCTCTTGGCCCGTCTGCGGACGTTTACGAACAGCTCAGACGGAAGAATGTAGAACCCTTTCTCAGCAACCGTTTCGGTGCGCCCAAACTCCGCATCCTTGTCGGACAGCTCGGCGTAGTTGAATCCTTCTTCGCCAGCCTCCTTTTCGAGCTTGTTGATATAGGAAGTCAGGTTTTCGGAGATGAACCTATAGAAGAGCATCCCGAGTACGTACGACTTAAAGTCCCAGCCATCCACCGAGCCACGAAGATCATTGGCGATTCGCCAGATGGTCTTGTGAATCTCCGCCCTCTGAGTCTCGCTGGTGGTTGGCGGCATCAGACCTGAGCCGCTCCCGGAGGAGAGCCGTTTAGCCGGTGACTGCCTTCAAATGAAATCATAATTCTAGCTTCATTTTGACCCATTTGCCGGGTGCTCACATGGTAGCGAGATGCAAATGGGTTAGAAAGGCCTTCGCACGTTCGAAGTTACTTTTGGCTGACTGTTCGAATGAACCAAGAATGGGCGCATGCCCCGCTGCTACCTCTGTTCTAGGCTTATTCCTGTCGAGGATCGCCCGCTTCGGCGGCGGGTTCGAGTTGGTGAGGTCGAGAAGAAGAAATACGGAGCGGAGCGAGCTCGGTTCGTACAGAGCCAGTACGGGATGCGGGTGGTCTGCAAGTCGTGTGCGGCATTTCAGGAGCATCGGGCACGGCAGAAGGAGCTTCTTGAGCTTCACCTGTTCCTCACGGCAGTCGTGGTGATCGGAGTAGCATCTCTGGTCGTGTGGATACTCTGAAAGACCCCGCTGGTGGTGCGGGGGTTTGGTGGGGTGTCATTTCGAGTCGTAGGTGACTCCTCGGATGTAGTCGGCGGCCTTTTGAGCCTGAGCTGCGGCAATCACCACGGCCTTCGGATCGTCTCCCAGAACTTCAAGCCATCCACTGATGTAGCTGGCTGAATCCTCGGCCAGGGAGTTATCAAGCCCCACGGTGGCGCAACAGAATGCGCTCGTGAGTTCGGCAACAAGTTCCTCGCGCGAGAAGTCGTTAGAGCCGAAGCGCACGACCTCGGTCACGCCTTTACGGTTCAGCCGGGACTCGTGACCACTCGCGTGGGCCAGCTCATGAAAGAGCGTTCCGTAGTAGTGGTCGGTTGAGGCGAACCTCTCGAAGGCAGGCATGTACACCGCGTCTTCTCTAGGGACGTAGTACGCTGACCGAGCCTTGCCGTGGATGGCAGGTGGGCTTGGCATATTCGCGACCAAGAGTTCGGCTCGCTCCATTCGCTGAGATTCGTTGAGGGGCTCCCCAGTGTAAGGCGATGCGAATTCGATTCCTTCGACCTGCTCCACGTTGAACACGGTGAAGTAGCGAAGCATCGGAGTCCGGCGTTTGCAAATCTCCCCAGTGCTCTCGTCGATCTCTTCAAACTCCAGTTGCTTCCAGAACACCACAAGGGTGCCTTTCTCTCCCTGACTGACCTTGCCACCACGCTCCTGAACCTGCTTGAACGTGAGCCAGCGATGGTCGGAATAGGCCGTCAGGCCAAGGAGGAACACGTTGATTCCTCGGTACGCCTTGCCGCTGGCGACGTTGATCGGCAAAGCGTGGGCATCTTTCCAGGGCTTTCGCCAAGGCACGACCCCACGCTTCAGTGACTCTACAATTTTCTCGGTGACGGTCTCGTACAGGCGGCTCATACGCCGCCTCCCGCCTTGCTTCTAGTTTCCATGCGTTCTCACCTGAGGGCGGGAGAACTCGAACGTCCGCGCCCTCGGGGAAAAGGATCAATCAAGAACCCGTCGGACGCATGTTTTGATCAACCTCTGCCTTTGCTTGCTCCATCGACCAGTTCCGGATTTGGTCTACTAAGACCCACCAAAGTGAATTTGCAGGTACAAGATCGCCGGGTTTGGGGCATTGGGAGCTAGTTTCCAATAGTCCGAACGCGGCGATTTTCTGAAGAACCCCAATGAGTGCGAGTTTGGGTTTTCCATTCTCAAGTTGCACCGTTTCAAACGCATCCAAAAGAGTCGAACGGCTTAGACTCGTCTTATCGAAGGTGGTGCGAGCAACTGTTTCGAGCGTCCCGCAAAGACGGCTAGCTATTGCAAGGGCTTGCTCGACGGTCCGACTTGCCGATTGAACGAGACCCTTCGCGGATTCAATTTCTGCACTGAGTGAGCCTTTGAGTGTTGCGAACTCAGTCGAAGTGATCTCGCCGTCTAAGCGCATCAGGGTTAGCCTCTCCATTCGCCGAAGGTGTTCGGCTAAGGTTTCCTCGGCCATGCTTGCCGATACGGACTGCCCCGGAAGCTCTTGATCGAAGGATTCCAGCACTGCTCTTTTGAGCCAATCAATGCCACTTGGCGGCAGAGAGACTGAGCGAAGTGTTCCAAGAACCTGGTTCTCAAACTCCTCAAAACGAATACCCTGCCTGCCGCACCCTGCTCCTCCACACTGAAGGTACGTGTAGGTCTTCGTAGAGCCGTTGTTTCGCCTTTTTGTTTTCTGCGTGAGGACCACGGAATACCCGCACACGGCGCATTTGATTGCTCCCGAGTAAGGATTCTTCTCTCGCGAGCAGCGAACGGTTGTTGGGCGTTTGAAGAGCTTCTGGACCAACTCAAACTCAGCAGGACTGACGAGTGGTCGGTGTTTGCCAGTGAACCACTCTCCGTTGTGCTGGAACCGCCCTAAATAGAACGGATTTCGGAAGAGCTTGTAGATGGTGGTTCGACCAATCGGAGCTTTGGACTTTCTTGAGTTCGTGAGTTTGAGCGCCCGTGCCTCTGTATCCAGTTCTTTGAGGGTGAAGTTTCCCGTGAGAGCTAGGTCCCAGAGCCTGCGAACCTTGGCAAAGTCTTCAGGATGCGGATCGATTTCGCGGGTCTCGGCGTTGTTCTTATATCCAATGGGGGCCTTGTGTGGAAACCACCCTCTCAGCGCCTTTCCCTCCATTCCACGCTTCACGTTTTTGCGAAGGTCTTGGATGTAGCTGGTGGCGATTCCCGTCTCAACCGCAAGCAGCAGGGCACTGTCTTCGGGTGTGTACGTTCGATCCGGCGTATGGATTGCTTTGAGCTTGCCCATTTGAAGCGCGTATGCAATCCGTCCACCATCAATCGGGTTTCTAGTTAGGCGGTTAATAGACCATGTGAGAACAGAGTCAATCTGACCGCTTTCTACCTCGCTCATGAGCCTTTCAAACTCAGGCCGCTCTCCCGGAGCTTTTGCAGACTTTGACTCCGTGAAGACTTTCGAGACCGTAACTCCGCTTGCTGTCGCTTTCTGGTGAAGCACCCTAAGCTGATCTTCCAGGCTTTGAACCTGGCGATCTTCACTCTCTGTTGACTTTCGGGCGTAGATGGCGGTGCTCATAGGCAAAGTAGGTGAACGTATGCATTAGGGCGGTTGCGGCTCTTCGCGCCTCTACGCTATCGCATTCAATGCCGTACGTAGAGAGGAGCCATGTCTGGAACTCCGCTACAGCCCTGTCGGTTGGCGTTGGGAGCCACATTAGGCGGAAGACCCCGCGCCGGCGGGGTCTGGGTTAGGCTGTGGCAACGGTGAAGGCCTCAGTAAGTCTTTCCACCACCTCTTCAATGAACCGGTGCTCCACGGCAAGTGCATTGCCGTAGAAGGTGTGATTCCACGGATCAAGTTCCGCAAAGTGACGCGATCCCGCTTCCGAGGTCGGGCGAATGAGGAAGATTGTTCCGTGGTTTTCGACTTCAAAGTCTGCATGGTTGGATTCGGTGCTCATAGGGTAACTCCTGCCAAGTGCATTGCTCGGCGTGAGCGGCACTGTGCCGTGCCCCACGGACTCAGCTGCAAAACGGCATTCACGTTGGCAAGCCCTTTCTCGGGTGTCACAGCACGCCTCGACGGCGAAAGCTCACGAACCTGCCAGGTAAGCCAACAACGATGTGGTCTTCGAGTGGGATTCCCAGGAGCTTCCCAGCTTCTCCGAGGGTCTTGGTGACTTCGATGTCCTCGGGAGACGGTTCTGGGTCACCCGATGGATGGTTGTGGGCCAGGATGATCGAGCAGGCGTTCGCAAGGATTGCGGCCTTGAACACCTCGCGGGGGCACACGATGGAGCTCGTGAGGTTGCCAATGCTTGCCACATGAACGCCGATGAGATCGTTCTTTGAAGTGAGCATGAGAACAATGAGCTGCTCGCGGTCGGCAAGCGACAAAAAGTGCTCGGCGACCCTCGCAGCGTCCTCGGGACTCGAAAGTGACAGCCGGTGCTCTCCGCATTCACGCACAAGCTGGACGCGGATCACCGGAAACTCTGAATGTGAAAGTTCATCTCTCATGACTCTCACGGTCTGTTCTCTTTCTAAGCCGTTCAGCTTTCGGCACGTTGGTGCGACCCGCCCCCACCTGGATAGGTGCTCTGTGCTTTAAGCATCGGAGCAGCTTGGAGCGCTTTTTGACGTGAACGGAGAGTGAACGAAAAAAGTGAGACAAGAAGAACCGATTGCGAAGCAAGAGGGTTGAGTTTTGGAACCGCTGTGCGCAGGTTCAAACGCCTAGGTTAGACCTGACCGCCCTTCTGGTCGGGGGTCTGACCGGGGCAAAAATCGGCTCTTGTAGTCACGGTTGAAATGAATTTCGCTCCCTGGGCGCATTTTTCTGGTGGTCAAATTCGCTCGCTCTTGCGTTCGGTTTTCGTTCGGGCGAGGATTTGTGAACAGCCCTCACAACCCGCGAGAGACTTCCGCCATGACACCATCACCCCACCACTTTGACCAAACGATCTCTCGACTCGCGGATGTGCTCGCCCATACCAAACGGTACAGCTTCAAGGCTCCTTCTCGGCTCTCCCAAGACGCGGGAGTTCACCCGGCTTCCGTCTTCCGAATCCTGCGAGGCGGCGGTAACCCGTCATTCCTCACCGTCACCCGGATCACCGAAGCCATCGAGCGAGAACTCGGATTCCGGATCGACCCGCGTGACCTGATCGCTGAAGGAGGACGATTCCCAACGCCCTTCTGCTGTGACGTGACCCGGAGTCAGCCAAGCCTTCCTGACAACGCATACGACGAGTTCGGAGACCTGAAGCCTTCTTTTGCTGGCATTGAGCCTGGTAAGTGGGTTTCCAGTCGTCTCCCTCGCGGTGTCACTCTTTCCTCAACCGAAAACTAAGCCCCTTGTCATGCTTGAGAAAGACCTCCTCTCCATTGTTCGCGTGTCCTCATTTCACGTTCAGATGCTCTTAGTCCGGCAACTCCTCGGCCGGCTTGGATACAAGCAGATTCAGTTCATGGGTCGGCGCGAGCGCAAGGAGAAAACCTACCTGGGCGGCCACGAGTTCACCGCTGACGATCGTTTGGGGCTGTTCGACGTGCAGACGGTGGTGAAGTTCGTGGGGCAGGAGGTTCGGGTTCGCATGCTCGATGAACTGGCCGGAGTTGTGCGGCGCACTGGCTCGGATTATGGAATCCTCATCTCCACCCACGGGCTTACAAGCTCTGCCGAGTTTCACCTGGGAAGCCACGAGCCGATTCGAATTCGGGTCGTCACCGGAACCGAGTTGGCTCGGCTCCTGATCCAGAACAAGATCGGGGTGCGAGAAGTGCCAAAGCTTGAAGTCGATGAGCCGTTCTTCCGACACCTTGACCGCATGAGCCGCCAGGTCAGCCGCTTCATCGAAGCTGTGCGATGACAAACCTCGAGCGAATGACGGCGGTTGCGGTTGAGCTCTTCAAGCTCAACGTTTCGAACGCGGGAGTCTCCCAGCTCCTGCGCGACTATAGCGTTGACGAGATCGAGCGCCAGCTCATGTACCTGCCCTATCGCAACGCCAAGCGCCCGAATGCCTTCATCATCCAGGCCATTCGGGGCAACTATTCACCGCCTAAGGAATTCACATACGCAAAATATGCCAAGCATCTCCCCGAGGTTTCCGCCACCAGTCACGGAGTGGACGAAGATCCCGAACTCGCATTTGGACCGACTGCTTCCAATCCTCTCGAACCCTGAACTCCGGCTCCTCCTAGTGATTTCCCGCCGCGCCTACGGTCTGCGACGGTTTCACATTCCTCTGAGTGCCACGTATGAGCAGCTAGAGAGTTGGACCGGGATCAAGCGATCCAGCGTTCACCGCGGACTGGCCCGGCTGGCTTCGCGTGGGCTCATCGCAATCGACCTGAGTTATCCACAGCTAACCAAAGTTGACGCTCCGAAATGAGACGATTTGTGTTCACCTAAACCAAGCGCGTAACAAAAGCAAGAAAGAAATATTGAAAGAAAGCGCGCGAGGAGTTATCCACACCGCTGAGTTGCGACCCTCGACAAACGACTTCCGGAAGGCCCGGAAGTTTACCTCGACCCTAGTCGAGACAAACACACAGGGTGGTGGGTGGGAACTTACCACGTCATTTCATGTCAGTACATAGAAACCCCGAACCAGCACTACAGATCGATCCACTCGGGGATTGCTAACACCTATAAAGGAAGTAGTTTAACCACCATTCGAGCTAAAAGCGTCAAGAACAAGGAAAGCAAGCCGGACTCAGATCGGGGAAATACTTAGAATAAACTTGGCTGGTTTGGTTCACTAGGGCCAACCAAAGCACCCTTTAGCGACCATATATTCAGAAGGACATTATTTGACTCACTTAGAATATCGAGAAAAGGTCCCCACGACCCAGCAAGATATCCTGAAACTCTACCGTAAGCTAAGATGTTCGGGACGAAGCAGGTAGGAAACGAAGTAAATAGAGCAAAGAACTCAGCTTCATAGTCCAGTACTTCCATTTCATACACTTCTTCAAACGTATCTTGTACCGCGGCAAGATCATTGTGCAACAACTTAACGACTCCACCGTGACAACCATTCCGGTGATGATGCATGAGTGACCTATACTTTGTAGCGGCCTGAACCCTATCTGAGATTCCACTTCTGGTGATCTCCACCTCTAGTTCGCGGCATCGGATGGGGTCACCTTCAAAGATCTTCATTGCCGCCACAGCTCCCTGTTCACGGGCTCGCAGCGAAAACCGACTAGAAACGCACATGCCCACCTTCAACACCTCGCTACCAAAACGAGCCAGGTAAACACAATATCTCTCAGCTTCTCTTGCCATCTTCCACTTTTCCGCCCATCTACAGGGGTATGAAGATACAAACGGGCTGATGTGGATGCCTCCAATCTTTGCGCATTCTGAACAGAGTTTCCCAGGCCCAGAAACGGTGGATTTAGAAGCGCATGCCAGATAAATGCCATCCTGCTTGTATCCGGAACAAAAGTACACGCCACACACGTCTAAATCGACTAGGCAATCTTTATCGAGCACTGAAGTGAAAATAGTGTCATCATTGATAGACTGCCATAAGATTTCTACCCTACCATCGCACACTCTATAATCCACTAGGAACTTATCCTGCAGTGTCGTGTAGTTTAGTTCCATATTATGGTGCATCGATACGTGGATGTTCAGAAAGGATATCAAATTGTCAGTCCCAGCAATCTCATGTGAAGAGCAACTTCACCATCGGTATCGGCTGCGTGAAAGAAGTTTGTGCCGCGGTCTCTAAATCTCATTCGCAGATCGTTGCGCACGCGCAATACGTGCTCCACTGCGCCTCGTCCCTCGCAGATCATACAGATAGACTCCCCATGATAGCTATTTAGAACATCATAGGTGTAGTCTTCTCCAAATATTCCCGGATACATTCGCAGGACTGTTTCTGGGGGTATTGACACCGAAATAGTTCTAATCTTCATCAGCTTCTGTAGCGCGCCAATAAACTCGTTATGTAGTCCACAGTTGACTGCTCGCGCTCTCGCAATGGCAAGAGTCTTATCTCCATAAACACTTTCAGCGGAGTGTAACTGTCGGACAGACGCCTCCACAGGAACTTCGAACGACTCTGCAAGATGCGTGTATCCAGCCTCTATCCTTGCAAGCAGATCACCGCTCGGAGTTCGGTAGCTTTTAGACCAAGCGACGTAGCAAGGGCAACCGACAAATGGCCTCTTCTGCTTGATGTCATCAAGAAACGCGCTTTGACAAATGGCACAGCTCATTGGACTAGCGACGGGCAGTGGATTAGGAGAAAGACCGGTGATGTTAACTCGACTATGGTTGCTGAAAATTGTTCGGACCAGATCTATCGACCACAGAGAAGGTGGGAAAGCCATATTGGCCCTAAACAAGTGTCCAGCTATGGTATGATTATGAATATGTAGCGGATTGATGTCAATTCGATGAACTGGAAGCTGTAAAAGTTCGAAAGTAGAGGCAATCACATCGTCAACCGACTCCTTTTCCGTCAAAAATATATGTCCTAACATAAGATAGCACACGATATCTGCATACCCAGCAGCCAACTCTATCAAGTGCCTCATCTCTTCATCTTCAAACGGCTTATTAATACAAAACTTGCGAAAGAAGCGGTTGCATGACTCGATTCCAATCGCAATTTCGAGGCGTATTGGCTGCAAAAGATTCGTCCAAAGTGAGAGATTCTCATGATTAAGGAATGTAAGAAGGGTCTCAACGCGGAGCTTCACTATGCGATGATCCGATAGCAAAACACTGCAAATCCGAGATATGTTCTCTGAGGAAATCTCACCAAAATCAAAGGCGGAACCTCCGGTAAACAATCGAACTTCTACTAAAGCCTCGGCAGGAACGTTTTGCAATGCTGAATTGAGTTGCACGATGAAAGTATTTAAGTCAAGCGGTTCCAATCTGGGCTTTTGTTTCGGATAAGCGCACATCGTGCAACCGCCTCGCGATGCATACACGCATCCGGAGGACGCCAAATAGAGTGTCACGACCCAGATGCCATTCTCTTGTTGACGACACTTTACCAGGGACGTGTCGGTAAACACATTCTGAGACCGACGCAGAATCAGCCCAACTTGGTCGAGTATAGGTAATCCCTTTGGTAACTTCATTTGCTAATACCTTGTCAGACGCACATGCTCCAACACCTCAGGCGATACTGAGCCGTCAAGATAACTCAACACGGAGTATCTGGTCGATTCAAAACGTTTTCCGGCAGAATTCACTTTTCCTAAATGATGTACACGGGCCGCGGGGTTGAGAAATGCTTGGCAGACATTTGCGCATAGAGCACCTACTACCCAGTCAGAGCCACGCTCGCGGTAACCGGCGTCTGCAAGGCGACTAAATCCACCTGTGCGGCTAAGAATCTCAGTTGAGAATAGAACATTGGCTGTGTCGGCGATGTAAATCGGCACATCGTCTCCAGTTGGGTATGTGACAAAAGGTGTCCCCCGCACATCATCCACAGAATTATGCCGCAGCATGTTATAGCCCTCTGTCGCATCAATAGACAGCTTGGATCCCTGTATAAAGCTAGCTTCGGGGTTTAACTCTGCGCTGAGATTTAGTTTTGCGAGACAGTCGGGCTCAACGACTACATCATCATCAATCCACCAAATATAAGGACCGCGGCAAGCAGTTTCAACTCGTCCTCGTAATGCAGGAATTCCATGTAAATCCCTCTCGATGCATATATTGCATGTCACGCCGCAGTTTCCGAGACGAAAGAGCAGTTTTTCTAGAATTGGAGTTGTTTCTTGTTCTTTTTCGGAGGCGTCTATAAGTACGTGCAACCGAGATGGTAGAACACTTTGAAGCGACAAAGATGCTAGAGCTACCGGAAGATGATCCATATCATTAGATACGATTCCGCAATCAACGTCGATGTTCATGCATTCCCTCGCGAAGAAGTTCGATTGTGTATTTAGCCACCGAGGCCATTTCGTGTCTGGTTAAATGAAAATCGAGTCTAAGGCAGGGAATGTCCGGTTCCCAAGAGTTAAAAAAGTTGGTGTAAAAGTCTGCTGCGATGGCTAGGCGATCAATTACACCCCAGGTTAGCAAGTCACATTCTGAACGGCCCTTTCGTTCGTTACACTCTTCTATCGGGATATCACAGGTGATGTACAGAGATGGCCTGATTACCGTGGTACCTACTGAGGATTCATACCACGCCGAAACCATTTCCCAATTATTGCTGAGGCCTGATCGAAATTGAGTAAAGTTAATAGCCAACGGAGTTAAATAGTATCTGTCCAGCACAACAATCGAGTCAGGAAAATGTCCTTCTACAGTTGATTTTATCTCACAATTGAGGAGATAAATGGTTTCGTCTTCATAAGTCCCGCCCGCGGTTTCCCTTACATTGGGCCAAGACTCTGGAACGAATTCTGGCACAGAAATTGCAGTCATTTCGGAAGCCAGTGACTTAGATAATGTGGTCTTACCCCAACCGGGTAGACCTTCAAGCGCAATAATCATAGGAACCTGCCTTGTCAATCTTCAGTATATCCGTTTCAAGGTCAGACCCAGTCAATCTCGGAGTTCGTGTGAAAGGCAGCATGACGGGTTGCAAAAAATCAGGAGCCGTGAGTTAGCCGCTGAGCGCATGCACGAACACGCACCACTAGTGTCTTAGTTTAGTTCGGGCAAGCTCCAGCTCGGTCATCGCCTGGTAGAACCGATCTCCCCTCCGATAGCAGAGCAGGCTCTGCGCTCGCAGAAACGAGAGTGCCTCTTGGTACTCGCCTCGTGCAGCCAATAGCCTGCCATACAGAACCCCAACCTCCTCTCTGGCATGAGGCAGTTTGTCTCCAGCAAGTTCGCGGGCTTGCTCAAGGTGTTCCTGTGCTTGGAATAGCTGTCCGAGAATCAGGTGAATACGTCCGAGCATGAGGTGCGCCCAGTAGCGGTTGTGAAGGCTGAGCTTTTTCTTGAGCCAGGCTTGAAGCACCTGCACATGCTCAGCGAGCTTCGCGTCTTCGGCGGTCAGATGTTTCCTCTCCACGAACGCGCAGATTGTCCCAAGCCGGGTTTGGTAGAGAAGCTCTGGCGTCGCCACAAGGAACTCTGGTTTGCTTGATGGTTCATTCCTCGCAAGGATCGCCTCGACGCGCTCAAACAGGCTCTCAAGGTCTTCTGGACGGGTTTCGGGAAGAAGAGCAACGAGTCTGGCTTGGCGCAGGTACGCCGAAGCTTCCCGAAGCTCGTCGCCACGTTGCCGCGCTCGCTCCGCAATCACTCGGCACACACTCACGCAGTACCCGATCTCGCCAAGGAGAAACCGCGAATAATACAGCCGGTCAAGGAGCTGCTCTTGCAAGATGTAGTCTTCGGCCTTGGTGAAGCCTTCAAATGCCAAGACCGCACTGTCCCTGGTTCGCCACTCTCGAATCATGCGGTCAACCCTTCGAAGGGTTTTTGGAGTCGCCGTGCCTCTGATGCGCTTGGCGTACCGACTCGTTTTGATGTCGTCGCCAAAGACCTCCCGCACCCAAGCATCAACGATCCGCTTCTTGTTGGCCTTGAACTCAAGAGGCTCCAGGAGCATCTTGATAGTGTCCGCTTTGAGCTTAGTGGGATCGCCATACACTTGGGTCACACGGCTTTTGTTCTTGCCAATGACCTCGGCGATTTCCAACTGGGTCTTTGCCCCGTATTCCAACAGGTAGACCTCAGAAACGACGCTCGCGAATGATCGTGGATCATGGGGCAGTTGCGTTAGGGCTAAACTTTCCCGGCTTTCCTCTGAAAGGTGATTCTTCACTTCTGCATCCTCTACTCAAGAGGATAGACGAGTGCAAGAACGAAACCACCTGAGCGAGAACAATCGGCCAGAGCACTGGATCGGCATTGAAGCCGACTACCAGTCTCACGACGACCATCCGGCAAACCGGCTGGTCTCGATTTCTCGCCGGGATTTGGGGCATCACAACTTGATTTTGGGGCGTACGGGGTCAGGAAAGACGGTGGCACTCACACACCTGATCTCCGGCGCAATCCTTCGAGGCGACTCGTTCGTCGTTATCGACCCAAGGGGCGATCAAGTAAATGACGTTCTGACCTTGCTCGCGGGAAGAGTTGATCCGAGCCTCGTCAAGGTAATCAATTTGCGGGATTCGTCGCCCCTGACGGGTTTTGATCCGCTCAGTGGTTCTGGGCTGCCGCACCAGCGATCCCTCAATGTCCTGAGTACGGTCAAAGCAAACGCGGATTCTTTTGGCGTCCAGCTTGAGGAAACGGCCCGCCACTTCCTTGAGGCTCTCACCGAAGCTGGCGAACCCCTCACCCAACTGGAACCCGCCTTTTTCGATGACCGGTACCGTACCTGGCTTCTCACAAAGATTGAGACTGACAACACCCGTAACTTCATCGCTCGGTATCACGAGATGCGAGACGACCGCAAAGCAACTCTCGCAAGCCCCGTGATGAACAAATTCTCAGGGCTCTTTGCCACGAGAAAGCTGCGAGCGATCCTGAGTGACCGAAATCCAATTGACCTGTATAGCCACCTTAATCAAGACGGCAGCATTCTCTTGGTGTCGCTTGCAATAGATGAAACTTCGCTTGCTGGAAGAGCGATGGGAAGCATGATCTTTGGCTCCCTCATCCAAGCGATGTACTCACGTATCGTTATCCCAGAACTTCAGCGAAACCCAGTTCTCTTGGTGCTCGATGAGTTCTCGCACTTCGCAACCGAGGACATTGATTCGGTTCTGATTGAAGGTCGCAAATTTGGGTGTCACGCGATCCTCGCTCACCAATCCCTTTGCCAACTCTCACCAAAGCTCAAGTCTTTGGCACTCGGCAACGTCGGGCAAAAACTCATTTTCGGACTTGGTAGGGACGACGCTCAAATGCTATCGGCTGATCTGACAGGTGACCGGAAGGCTATCGACTTCACCAAACTCCCGGTTGGTTCATGCATTATGAAGCGCGGGAACAAGGAACTTGTCGGCGTTGAGATCAACACGCCTCTAGGAAACGGAGGGGTGCTTGAGGCGGATGGCCGGAGATTCTTGGCGCAGGTTCACGAAGCCCATCCGAACAAGCCCTATCAGGCTCCTGAGTTCCAGCCTGTGCAACCCACTGAGAAACAGGAACCGCGAACAAAAGCATCTGAGCGACCCAACGTCTCACGACCGGAAACTTCCCTGGAGGATTGGTTCTGATGATCCTCACCGAAAGAGACCGAAAGCTCGTGTACGAGATTGCGATGAGCCATGTGTTGAGTCGCGACCAGATACTTGCTCTAGGCATGTTTGGCTCCATTACCAGAGTCAATACTCGGCTAAGGGTGCTTCGCGAACTCGGGTTAGTGCGGCTTCTGGAGACGCCATATTTTTCGGGAAGCCTGTACGTCCCCGGGTGCAATGCCCCTGAGGTCTTGAGTGGGAGGGTAGCCCGGCTGATCACGAATCGCCAACCTTCGCCTCGATTCCTGCGCCACGCACTGTCTGTCACGAACATCCGCCTTGCCCTGATGAACAAAGGAGCAACTGAATGGCGATTTGAGCCGATGCTCTGGCGCACCTTTGAATCCGCCGGCAAGACCCTCGAAGTCCGGCCAGATGGCATGGCGATCACCGCCAAAGGTGCGCTCCTCATTGAGTGTGACCTGGGGCACGTTTCACCCCAAAAGTTCGCCGCCAAGCTCGCCGTTTACCACGAGTTCCTGAAAAGTGGTCAAGCGAAGCGTCTCTGGGGCATCAACGATTTCAACCTCATCACCGTCACGACCGGAAAGCTCAGAGCCGATAGGCTGCGGGAGCTGGCTCCGTCGAACTGCTCCTATGGATTCCTCGTGCAGACGTTCGAAGACCTTGGAGTTTCGATGGTGGGAGGTTGGAGTTAAGGAAAATTCTATGGCAGAACTACAATCACTCCCCGCAAGCGTTACGCAGCTTCTTGATGGAGCCCGAAACGCCATCGCTCGCTCCGATCAGGCCCTCGCCTACGGCGACGGGTACACCGCCAGAAACGAGGCTCAGTACTCGATGGCACTCATCGTTGAGGCGGTGAAGTGTCTTGCCCCTCATGACCCGATGGGAGCCTTGGCGCTCATCGGAGCGCATCTTGGACACCAGGGCATTGAGCTTGAAGAGATGTTCGAGGATGAGCAAATCACCTATCAGTGGAAAGAGCTGTTCGGCGTGAAGTACGCGGCTGACGTGACTCGCGTTGTGAACCGGCGTTCCAATCGCAAACGCATGGGCTTCTATTGATCCCCGGTGACTTCCTATGAACCAGCAACCCCAAAAACTCGCATACACAGTGGCAGAAGCGGCGAAGCTCATGTCACTGTCGCGGAGCTTCCTGTATGAAGCAATTCAGGCAGGAAAGCTCCAGTCGTTCAAAGTCGGAGGAGCCAGGCGGATTTCCGCCCGGCAACTCCAGGACTACCTTGAGAAACAGGAACGAAGTTCGTGACCTACGACTTCTGTTCAGCCGCAAACAGAGCATCGAGCGCAGTGCGTAAGATGCTCTGTGACATCGCTAGGGGTCTGGTGTAGTTGACTTCGGTTACACCAACCCCGGCGTGGCCCACGTGCTCCTTCAGCGTCGTAGTAGATACGTCTGGACAAAGTTTCTCGATCCAGTTGATGTGGGTGAGTCGGCAGTCGTGCGGACTCATGTCATTCGGAAGCCCAGCCTCTTTGCGAATCCTCCGCCAAGTGGCATAGGTGAGAGCCTTCATTCTGGGTTTGTTCTCTTCGACCGTGCTCCATAAATACTCCTCCTCTCCTTTCCCCTCGCAAAGTGGTCGCAGGACTGCCGCAAGTGTGTCGCACAGGACCGCGATTCTCACCTTGTCGCCCTTGGGAAGCCCCACCGTTTGAGCACTCTTCTCAGTGAGCTTCACCGCCCGGTCAACCAGGATCGTTTTCTCCTTGAAGTTGATTTGCCCTACCGTCAACGCCATTTGCTCTCCAAGCCGAAGTCCAGCAAGTAGGTACACGCCAAGCATGGCCCGACGCTTGTCATCGAGGTCTTTGGATGCCAGTGCCTTCTTCGCCTCCTTGGGTGTGAGCGCGACCGCCACACGCCGTGGCGGGGTCTTAAGTTCAAGGGCAAAGGGATTACGCCAGAAGTGTGGGACGCGACCATACGGAGCGATGGCCTGGTTGAATGCGCGAACCAGAAGCACTCGAAGGGCAATAATCGTGTGTTGTCCAACTCCGGTTTCACGAAGGTGGGTGTAGAAGGACTTCACTTCGACCGGATCAATTCGCGTGAGTGGAACATCAGACCACCTCGCTTTTGCGTACTTCTCATACCGAGTCTTCCGGTCCCGCACCGTCTTAGGGTCAAGGGACTCGCTCCAATCATTCTTGATGAGCCAGTCGAGCCAGTCACCAAACGTCAGGTCGTGGGTGATTTGGTGGGCTACCGGGCTTCCGTCTTTGCGAAGGGAGCGCAGAAACTCCAGCCCTTCCTTTTGGGTTCCGAAGACCCGAGAGACTCGTTTCTGAGAGCCATCAGGCTTTCTCAGGCGGTATTGAACCCGCCACTTTCCTGAGAGCTTTCCGCTCTGGATTTTGCGGCAGGAACCCTCTCCGCTGTCCCTTCTTGTAGCCATAGTTCCAAGAGTGTACACCGCTTTGGAGTGTGCTTTGGAGAGACCTTGGAGAGACCTGGGCTTTATGAGCTTCCCTTGGAGTGGGCTGAAAGGTCTAATTTAGGTTCAAAATCTTGGCGGCCCCGGAGGGAATCGAACCCCCGACGCCCTCCTTAGGACGGAGGCGCTCTATCCACTGAGCTACGGGGCCGGTGCCGAGAGAGTACCTGCTGCCTCGCAGCGAGCACACCATGTGAGGGATAATGACGCATGCCCTTCTTTCCCGAAACCTGTCGCGCCGAACCCCAAACGGCCCTCTTTATCGACTTTGAAAATCTCTATTACTTCATCCTCAAAAATGCAGCGCAAGGAATAAGCCCGGCAGATAAATCTATTGAGATAATCAAGATCATCAAAGATGCCATCGGAACAGAGTTGGGATCTCCGCCGATAGTCATGGCGGCCTATGCGGATTTTGAAAATGGCCAACTGGCAGAGAATTCTGTAATCAGGTCAATTGCCCTACTAGGCATCAACGTAAGGTTTGCACTCGGCAATCAGCATAAAAACGCCGCGGACATGCACCTTAGTCTCGATGTTTTGGAAACTATGTTTCGGAATGAAAAGATCAACACTTTCTTCCTCCTTGCCGGTGACCGAGATTATATTCCCCTGGTTGTTAAGTTACGAGAATATGGCAAGAGCATCCACATTATCAGCTTCCGCGGCAACACCAGCGGTGATCTAAGAGAAATTGTCCAGGAAGGCAACCTCCACTATATTGACGATGGTGCGGATTTCGAACGTAGAGCCGAAGAACCAATCTCCCCGCCAGCCCCGGCCCCGGTTCCCGATCTACCCGTTCTCACCTTAACGGCTGAGGAAGAGTTTGAGGAGGCCGTTGACTACTATGACTTCGAAAGTATTACCATGGTTGATGACGAAGAAGACGAGGCCATACTCAGCAACCTCCTCGCCGCCTATCCAAACCGATCAGAGATTTGGTTCGTTCCGGCCAAGAAAGAGCTGGCAAAGCGTATGCCGGAATTTGCAGATTGGGAAATTCAGAAGTGCCTAAATAGCCTAAAGCAACGGGGCTGCTTCTCCGTAGTCAAGCGAAAAGGCAACCCCAATGACTACTCAGTCATTATTATTAACTTCGACCACCCCGACGTCCGGGCGAATATCCCGTAACTACTTAATCGTCAGCCACTTTTCCAGACGGTCGCAGTCGTAGCCGCGGATCACCGTGCCAGCGGGCAGAGTGATGGTCCACGAGTCCTCGGCCGAGCCCACCACGTGGCGGTTGCCGCCCGAGCGGGCATCGTAGTGCACCACAAAACTATTGCCGCCACTCGGCGAAATCTGCAGATCCTGCGAGCCTGCGGCGACCAGTTTGCCGCGAAACTCTGGCGTTCCGGTCACCTGAATGCCGCCGCGAGCGGCATAGATGAGCCCGGTGTGGCTCGAGGAGTTCGTCGAAAACCGAACCGCATCGGCATCCGGATTCATGTTGATGAAGTTCGCATGTTTCACCACTTCATCTTCATTGGGATACATGCCATCCTGCGTATCAATTTTATACTCCGAAGAAGAACTATCGGTGTACTTTCCGAGCATCACAATCGTCACGCCAAGGTTACGAAGTTGCCCCATGTTGCGGACATTGCCAGTTACGTAAACAATGTTCTCCCACGGCTTTTCGCTCGTGGGCAACATCCGAAGATTCTGCCCAGACGGGATTACCAAATCGCCATTGATAATCACGGGCGTTCGCAGATTCTTGTGGCCGTTGACATCCGGAGTCATGTTCGCCGCACTTACGTCGGATAAATACTTGGTGCCTTTGTTTGCCTGGTCAGCCCACTCGGTCTCCCAGCCATCAAACATTGTCGTACTCGGATACGGACGTGGGTACTCTCGGCGGGCAACGGTGTTAGCTGCCAAGGCGGGATTTCCGCTATCGGCGGCGTATGCCGGTGATCGATAATTCTTGGTCCCATTGGAATTCCCTAAGCCACTAGGACCGACCGTAAAGTCGTAAATCGAGGCGTATTGCGCCGAGCCGGGCACCTGAAACTGACCCTGAATGTCGATGATATTGGGATTCGAATGGCCGCTCTTGGAGCCCGTCGCCGGGTTCCACTCGATCCCACGATTGGCCACAACGTGCGCGTCGTTATTGGGACTGTAGGTTCGAATTCCCTGGTTGGTGGTCATCCGAATCGCGCCATTGCACATGATCGCGCCGGGGCAAACGCTAAACGGCACGCGATTGCCGTCCGCTTGCTGACCATGGACCACCTGGCGATACGTGCCATCGCTTTCGTCCACCGTCCCCGTCACCGAAGCGCGGACAATACTCTCAATTCCGTTGCTCGCGATCCCTCGACCTTCAATCTGAAACGTATACGTTTTCCGGGTCGCGACATTCCCGTCGGCTGCGGAAACCGTTGCGCTCGTAACATCCGTCGAAACCACTTGCGCACTCATCGTGCCCGCATCCCGATTCGCGCCATTGCGAGTGGTAAAGGTGAGCGATTGCGCATTAATTGCCGTCGGCATCGCGTTCGTCTGCACCATCGAGGTCTTAATCCTCTGATACATCGCGTGAACCGCCGATTCGGCTAACTCATTAGCCTGCTGCTTCGAGCCACTTCTGCCCGAGTGCGAGTCTTGCACCATGGCTAACGAAGTGACGCCAACCCCGACCATCATGCTTCCTCCCGTGAGGATCAGAATCGTGGTTGTGCTAAACGCTTTAATCTTTCTTCGTTTCATCTTATTTGTTGCGCAATCGCATGCGCGTCGAAATCTCAACTGTTCGGTTTTGGTCGGTGTAGGTTCGATTCTTCCAAGTCGGGCGAATCTTAAGCGTCACCAAAATGTCGGTCGCGTTGCAACCACCCTCGCCGCCCACCACCGTGGCCGGGTCCACCGAGTAGCGCGCATCCACAAGCGCTCCCCAACTCGGTGCCTGAGCAAACCGCAGCAGGTCGCCGTCATATTCCGCGTCGCCCGAGTCCAGTAGTTCGGTGCCGTTCATCCACGCCTCTTGCGCAAAGCCGGGCTTGTCGCCCTGCGGCATGGTGCGCGTGCGGAACTTAACGTAGCTGCTCTCGCCATGAAATGTCTCGCGGCAGGTGTATACAAAGTTGGATGCCGTTACGTTCGTCGCCACCACGCGGTCGAGAGTCGCGGTGGACGCGTTGCCGTTATTCAAAGTTGCCTGATAGCGGGTCAGCACAAACGGGCCATCGGCGCCGCTCTGCGTTCGCAAATAGTAGATGTACGCGTTGTATTGCCCGGCCACCAAGCTGGTGCCGCTCACCTTAGGTACGCGCACGATCAAGGTGTTGCTTTCGTTCGCCGTAAACTGGGCGTTTCCGTTCGGCGGCCATTGAGCCAGCAACAGGTCCGAATCGCGCAGATCGCGAGTCAGAATCTCAATGCTGCTTACGCCCTTCTTGATGGTCGAACCACCCGCCGTGAGCTTGCTTGCGACGTTCGTCATCGCGACGTTCGTGCCGATCACCGCGCCGAGCGCTAGCAAGCCAATCGAAACCGCCACGCCCATTTCGGCGAGCGTAAAGCCGCGCTGCTTAACACGGGCCATAGGTAAATGTGCACCCTCCCACTTCTTCTTCGGTGGTGCCGCCACCACCGCCGCCACTGCTGCCACCGCCGCCGCTCGTGCCGCCGTCAGTCGGCGTCCAATCGGGAGGCTGGTCATCGTCTCCGGGATATTGCGGATTGTCGTTCGGATCGGGAGGAGGAGGCGGGTCGTAAACGCCCGTGTAAGAAATGTCAAGCGGCTGCACCGAGCAAAGGCCCGTCAACATCACCTCGCTCCAGGGTGCGGCGTTCATCGTTTGCGAGGAGGAGACGCTGCGCCAACGCACGGCGACGATAATCTGCTGCAAGTTCGAGTCGCCGGCAAACTCACGAATCGTATATTCGCCGGTCATCTCCAGTCCGCCGGAACCAGTCGGAAACTGGGCCAACAAGTTCGCCGGAATCGTAAATGGCTGCTGCGACATATTCGGGCGATTGCTCGTTGCCAGAAGCTTGAGGCTCTCCAGCTTTTCGCGAGCCGCCTGAAGAGCAATGGAGCGCACTTCGGTTTGCTTGTTAACCTTGGTGGAGACGCTCGCCATGGAGAGCACGGCCATTGTGCCGCCCACCGTGACAAACAGGCCAAACAGGGTTTCAATCAACGTGACCCCTGCCACCAATCGCCGAGTTAGTTTTGCGTTTCGCATGTACATGGGGCGCAATAGCCCCTGCCTCATGCTGGTTCTTCCACAATCTCAGCTTTTGTGGCTGGTATTAAGAACCGTTTTTCTCGTCGGGGTCTTCAATCAGGCTGCGTTCAAAAAGCTGACGGAGTTTGTCGCGCTCCTCGCGTTCCTTTTGCCGATCAGCCGCCGCATCCAAAATGTTGCGCGTGTTCTTTGCCTTGTTGCGAGCGGCCCGATCCAGTCGCACACCACCTGCCCCCGAGCGTTGGCTTTGCACCACAAAGTACGTGATCCCCAACGCCGGCAACGTAAAGAGTCCAAGCGCGGGATGAAAGTCCATCATCCGGAAGAACAGCAGCAGGCACGAGAGGCCGGCAAACAGGAGGCCGCTCAGCGGCAGCACACAGAAGAGATTGATCTTGGCCGTCCGATTCTGCAAGCCCCAGACAATCGCAAAACCAACGCCAAGTTCAAACGGTCCCCCGAGTTGGAAGTACGTGTTGAGTGTCTTTGCCCCGACAAACACACAGAGGCCAACCAACGTCGCGAAGCCAACGCTCGCGAGCAACGCGCCTTTCCAGCCGTTGCGGGCTTCCACCTGCGCGCCAAACATCCACATCCACACCCCACTGAGGATCAACCAAAACAGCGACGAACCGCTGAAAACCGGCGCGAGCGGATAGGTCAGGAACGTCCAGGGCTTGCCGTCCGGCGTCAATGCCAGCGCCTCGGACAGACCTGGCACCCGCACCATGCTCATCAAAAAGGTGAGAAACACCAACCCGAGCAGGGTGAACGTCACCGGCGAACGCGAAAACCACTTCATGAATAACCCTATTATCAGAACGAACGAGACGGTTCAATAGCTCCCAACCCTGCCATAATCAACCCGTATGAAAGTCAGCATCATTGGTGGCGGTGGACGCGTTGGTTCGGACGCCGCTTTCGTATTGCAGTGTGCCGGAATTGTCCGCGAAATCGCGTTGGTGGATGCCAACAAGGACATGGCCGACGGCGAAGCGCTGGACCTGCGTCATGGCGCGGCCCTCATGGCCAACCAAACCTTTACCAGCAGCGATCAGTACGATATCGTGAATGGCAGCGACTGCGTGGTGATCACCGCCGGTCTGCGCCGCCGACCCGATGAGAGCCGCCTGGAACTGATCAACCGCAACGTTGGTCTGTTCAAGGGAATTCTCGACAGCCTCAAGAGTTGCAAGCTCGCCGAAGGCGCGACCATCGTGGTTGTGTCCAACCCGGTGGACATCCTGACGCACCTCGCCGCCAAGAGCGGAATCCTGCCCGAGTCGCAAGTCATCGGTCTGGGTACCGTGCTCGACACGTGCCGCTTCCGATCGCTTCTGGCCGACCACTTTAAGGTCAATGCCACCGACGTCAAGGCACTCATTCTCGGTGAGCACGGCGACACCATGGTTCCCATGTGGTCGTCGGCCACCATCGGCGGCGTCTCCATGGCCACCATTCCCGGGTTCACTCCCGAAATCGCGCAAGGCGTCTTCGACTTCACGCGCAAGTCGGGCGCCGAAGTCATCCGCCTGAAGGGTGGCGCAGGCCGCGCCGTCGGCGTGAGCATCGCCGAAGTTGTCCACTCGATCGCGCTGAACAAGCATCAAGTGCTCCCCGTGAGCGCGGTGCAAGGTGGCGTGCTCGGCGTCAGCGATATCTCGCTCTCCATGCCGACCGTCGTTGGCCGACATGGCGTGGTGAAGATTCTTGAACCGGCCGTGACCGCCGAAGAAAAGGCCGCCCTGCAACACTCGGGCGAAGAGCTCAAGAAGATCTGGGCGCAAATCCAGTAAGCCGACCGACAAAAAAGACCCCTCGCCAAGCTGGTGAGGGGTCTTTTTTTTTGCGCTAACTTCTACCAGCGGATGAGGTTCGCGCCCCACACGAGGCCCGCGCCAAAGCCAACCGTCATCACCAGGTCGCCGGGCTCGAGGCGTCCCGATTCAGAGGCTTCGTAAAGTCCAATCGGAATGCTTCCCGCGCTCGTGTTCCCGTAGCGATCCACGTTGATGAACACCTTCTCGGGTGGAAGCTCCAGACGCTTGGCCGCCGATTCGATAATGCGGATGTTTGCTTGGTGCGGCACAAACAGCGAGATGTCCTCGCTCTTGAGGCCCACGTTGTCGAGCACGCGCTGGCAGGCATCGCCCATGGCACCCACCGCGAAGCGGTAAACCTCGGAGCCCGCCATGTAAATCTTGGGGTTGTGACCTGCGCTATTGGCCGAGCTCATCGGGTACTTGCTCCCGCCAGCCTCAATCAGTATATGGCACGCGCCACCGCCGTCACTCAGCATCTCGGTGTGCAAGATGCCTCGATCCGTATTCTCTTGGCCGGTCAAAATCACGGCTCCCGCGCCATCGCCAAACAGCACGCAGGTACCGCGATCCGACCAATCCACATGTTTGGAGAGCGTATCCACGCCAACCACGGCGACATGCTTGGCTCGCCCGGCTTCGATCATGCTTCCGGCAACGCTGGTCGCGTAGATAAAGCCCGCGCAGGCCGCACCGAGGTCAAAGGCACCGGCCCGTTTCGCGCCGATCGCATCTTGGATTAAGCACGCATTCGAGGGGAAAATGTAGTCGGGGCTCACCGTGGCGCAGATGATCATGTCCAGATCGTCCGGGCCGAGTTTCGCCTTGCCGAGGGCATTCGTCAGGGCGGTGGTCGCGAGTTGCGAACCGGTTTCGCCTTCGCGGCAAATGCGGCGCTCGCCGATGCCCGTGCGTTGCCGAATCCATTCGTCGTTGGTATCAACGATTTTGGCGAGATCGTCGTTCGTAACGATGTTGTCGGGAACCGCCATTCCGGTGCCAGCCACGACCGCGCGAATGCTCATGACTCCAGTTTAGCCCACGACGGCGCTTGTCGGGAAGGCTTCTGTTAATCCCGCGCGAATCGCGTCTTGCAAGTTGTGCTCAATCGCGCTCTCCGCCTGGAGCAATGCGTTCATCATCGCCTTGGGATTGCTGCGTCCGTGGCAAATTATGCACACGCCGTTGAGGCCGAGCAGCGGCGAGCCGCCAATTTCAGCGTAATCCATCTGCTTGCGGATCGGCGCCATCACCTTGCGAAGCGGCAAGTAGGGCAGCTTGAGCAGCGGGTTGGTCGGCAGCTGCTCCTTAATCATGCTGCTCATGTACTCGGCCACGCCCTCCGCCGTTTTCAAAATCATGTTGCCGACAAACGCGTCGCAAACGGCGACGTCCACCTGGCTCTTGAACACGTCTTTGGTCTCCATGTTCCCGCGGAACCACGAGAACCCCGAGAGGCATTCATAAGCCGCCTTGGAAAATGCGTTGCCCTTCCCCGGCTCCTCGCCGATGTTCATCAGGTGAACCGTGGGGTTCTTGCGACCCATTACGCTGGACATGTACGCGCGGCCCATGATCGCGAACTGGATCAAGTCTTCGGGATCAACGTCCGGGCTTGCTCCGGCATCCAGCAACAAGAATCGGCCGTGCTTGTTCGGCATCGCGCTGCCAATGGCGGGGCGACGAATGCCAGTGATCTGTCGCCAACTCAGCAGCGACCCCGCGGTGCAAGCCCCCGTGCTCCCGGCGCTCACAAACGCCTCGGCTCGGCCCTGTTTCACCAGGTCAATGCCCATCACGAGGCTGGAGTTCTTCTTCTTGCGAAGGGCTTCCATCGGCTTTTCGTCCATGTCCACGACTTCGGGCGCGTCAAGCAGTTCCACCCGATCAGGCACCGTTCCTTTGAGGCAGCGCTGCATGTCCGCCATCCGGCCAATGAGAATCACCCGGCTCCGCATTTGCGGCAAGGCCAGCAGCAGGCCCTCAATCACGGCTTCGGGGGCGTAGTCGCCGCCCATGGCATCCAAGACGATGGTGGTCATTGCAAGTCAGAGTTCAATTCGCGAAGCTTGTCGAACGGGTGCTCCTCGTCCGGTTTAGTCCAGCTCGCGATGAGCTCCTGAGTTTCCGGATTCGCTTCCTCGGCGCAAGTTTCACAGAGGGGACGCATGGGCATGTTAATCCAAAGCCCCTGATGGAGCAACTTTTCCACCATGAGGTGGTTGCCTTGGAACAGCGGGTACGGCTCGTCGTTCGGCGCCATCCGCGCGTAGTCGTCGCTGGCGAAGCTGCTGGGCGTGCCCTCCACCGGGAATTCTTCCTCCATGGCGAAGCTCAATTCGGCTTCAAAGGGTTCGCCGCAACGGGAGCATTCGATCACCACGCGGGTACTGAAATCGCCGGTGACCAACAGCATGCTGCCGGTGCTCACAACATCCAGTGCACCCTCCAGCGGGCGCACCATGTCCAGGTCTTCTTCTTCGGGGAGTTCGGTGCTTAAGTCCACCGAAATGACTTTCCCGGGATGCTGCAGGGCATCGTTTAAGTCCAGCAGATCATCTCGCTTCATCCCTAAATTGTACCTAGCGCGGCGTCCGCCCCAAAATTTTGAGGCATCAAGCAACATTCCCTGAAAACAGTGCAAACTAACCCCGAGGTTCGCGCGTCCAAAATGCGAATCATCTTTGCGGGCGAGTTTTCGCCTGAAGTACAGCTATGAAGAGCACTGGATTTTGGAGTAAGTGGGTTGTGGTATCGGCCATGGCCACAGTATTGGTGGGTTGTTCGGGCGATGGCGGCGGTGGCGCAGTTGTTGTCCCGCCGGTGGCGAGCCGCAGCGTGCCGCTCATCAACCTCGGCACCAACAGCACGGTCAGCCTGGTTTACCTTTCGGGCCAAGATCGCCGATCGCGCGGTGTGGGCTCGCAAATTGCCGACATCCAAACGGTTCAATTGCAAAACGGCCCGTCGGATTTTGTTCCCGGCACCGAGCAAGTGACCCCCAGCACCCTGAGCGTGATGCTCGACGGCTACACCATCAACCAACGCGATATCGCGATTCCGATGGCCGGCCAAGTCGAGAAGAACTTCACCGAATACCCGCTCATCATCGACCAACTTCGCGAGGTCACCGACTCGTCGGGTTCAACCGTTCTCCGTTCCGCTCCGGGCACCTACGCTTACGAAACCACGGACCCGTTCGACGTGCGCGTCAAGGTTCTGCCGGGCCGCTCGACCAGCCTGCAAGTGCGACTCGATGACCTTACGGTGCAATGGATCCCGGGTCAAAACGTGGTGTTCGACGAAGACCGCTTTACCAACCTGAATTACGATCCGGTGAGCCTTTCGATCAAGGGCTTCCTGAACGACTACATTTCGTTCGACATCTCGAACATGCCCAGCGGCGATCGCCCCGTGGTGGATTCGACCGGTGGTGCCGCCGAGCGCATCTACTTCTCGGGCGACGGCATCGCGATCAGCGAAGGTCTCGGCACCGGTTCGGTGTTCGAACTTCTCGACCCCATCGCCATTAAGAGCGGTACGGTTCGCGAAGGCGCAACCATCGCCGGCAAGAAGGCCGCGAACACGTTTAAGCTCGACGAAACCGATCCTAACCTGAACCTCAAAACGGCTCTGGTGGGAACGTGGAAGAACTACTCCGACGTGATTACGCCGACGGACACGGTGACCATGGTCGCCTTCCCGGGCAGCGAAGAAGACAATCGCGACACGCTGGTTCTCTTCCGACGCAACTCCGGCGGCGTCATCAGCGGCATGTGGCACGGCTACGTGGACTACAGCACGACCGATACGACCACCGGCATCTTCCGCCTATTCCCCATCGCCACTCTAGCCGATGGCCAAACAACTGGTGACGAAGTCGCGGGTACGGTCTCGGGTATCGTCCGCAGCGGCGGCGTGGTTCGCCGAGCCAACTGGGATGCAACCGGCACCCTTCCGGGCAGCTTCAGCTTCCCCAACAACGGCGCCTTCGCGGTCTTCCGCTAGGTCGCTCCCCGAGAACAACGAGAACCCCGCCTGATTCAGGCGGGGTTCTTTCTTTTGACTTTGTGGCTACTTGCCTCGGCTGTAGCGAAGCAACTCTCGATCGTCGCGCAGCAAGATCAGCAGGTTCCCTCGCATCTCGACGCGGTTCACTTGCTGAAGGCTTTGCAGCAGGTTGCGCTCCACCGCCATCTGCTCTTCCGAACCCGCCATCATGGTCATGGGGCCGGGATCAATTTGGAGCGTGGGCGAATCCCAACTAAATTTCCCGCCGAGCCCATTGACTCCGGTGTGGCCCTGAAACTCGCGCTTGGCGAAGTCAAACTTGATCATCGGAGCGCGGCCCAAAACCTTCACGCTATTGCCCATGATCGAAGTGAGATTCCACGTCGGGCCCGCCCAGGCGGGGGCACCGGCATCCTTCACCAGGCTCATGTTTACCTTCGCGTTTCCGGTGACTTTCACCGAGACTCCCTTGGCCGTTGACCAGAAGCCGTAGTCAGAATCCTTGATCTCCGCGCCAACCGTAAACTTCCGCTTGGCAAACCGGTCGGGCACGGTAAACGGCAATGTGTACGCCACCGGAACCTGCTTTCCGCTCAGCAACATGCGGACCGTGCTGATGCGAATCACTTGGTCGCCGTCCATCATGTCGAGGAACACCGTGACTTCGGCACGAGGAGTGAGCGCGATGCGCTCCCGAAACGTGACGGTACCGGTGATCACATGCGAATGCGACGATTGAGTCATGGCCAACCCGGCCAGCGAGGAGAGTAACAAACTCATACATACATACTACGAACGCTTCGCCCAATCAGGACCGGTTTCCATGGCGTAGAGTAAGTATATGTCCGCCGAATCGCGAGTCGAAACCATCCTTTTGATGCTGGAACAGCTGAAGCAAGAAGGGGCCACCGATCGCCTGAAATTTGAAAACCAGCTCTTCGCGTTGCGGGCCGAAATCGAGCAGATCGCCCAATCCGAAGCCGAGCGCGAGGCGTTGCTCTCGCAATACGCCGAAGCATACGAAAAGCTCACCGCACCGGCCAACCGCATCGGGCTGTATTTGCAACCGCTGGCCGATAGTCGTCACCTGATTGCGCAGGGCGAAGGCGAGCTCGTTGCCCTGGCCGACCCCAAGGTCAACCCCGACGATCTCACGACCGGCACCCGCGTCCTGCTCAACGAGGCTTACGCCATCGTCGGCACGCTTCCGCCGCACGAGGGCGGCGCGCAGTTCCGCGTGATTGAAGTTGTGGACGAGCGTCGCCTGCGCATCGCAGTGGACGCGCAAGGCTCCGCCACGCGCCTGGTGTGGCGTGGCCCGACGCTGAGCGAAGTGGTGGCTGGCGACGAAGTGCGCGTGGAGCCCTCCGGGCGCGTCGCGGTCGAAACCATCCCCAGCCAGGAGACCCAAGACTATTTTGTGGAAGAGGTGCCGCCGGTGGAATGGTCGGATGTGGGCGGTCAGCAGGAGGCCATTCGTCTGATCCGCGAGACCATCGAGCACCCTCTGCTCTATCCCGAAATCTATGCCCGCTTCGGCAAGAAGCCCATTAAGGGCGTGCTCCTCTTCGGCCCTCCCGGCTGCGGAAAAACCCTCATTGGCAAGGCGATTGCCCACAATCTCGCGAAGGAGTATTCCGCCCGCGTTGGCCACGAGGTGAAGGACTACTTCATGCACATTTCGGGACCCAAAATTCTGAATATGTGGCTTGGCGAAAGCGAACGCATGGTGCGCGAAATCTTCGCCACTGCCCGCAAGAAAGCGAAGGAAGGCAAGCTGGTCGTCATCTTCATTGACGAAGCCGAATCGCTCCTCCGCACGCGCTCCTCGGGTCGCCAACTCAACATCAGCAACACCATCGTGCCGCAGTTCTGCGCTGAGCTCGATGGCATGGTGTCGCTGGAAAACGTCGTCATCGTGCTCACCAGCAACCGCCCCGATTTTATCGACCCGGCGATCCTCCGCCCTGAGCGCATTGACCGCAAGGTCAAAATCGCGCGACCGGACCGCGAGTCGTCGGAATCCATCTTGGCGATTCACCTGGCTGGCGACACCCCGCTCGATCCCGAACTCCTCACCGAGTGGCGCGGCGAAGCCGAGTGCGCCCGCAAGGCGCTGATTGAAGGCACGGTTGCCCACCTCTGGCGAGAGAATAAGGAGACCGAATTCCTGCAACTCACCGAGCGATCGAGCGGCCAGCGCACGCTCTACTGGCTCGACATGGTTAGCGGGGCCCTCCTCAAGTCGGTCGTGGATCGGGCGAAGGAGGCCGCGATTCGTCGAGCCATTAGCGAACCGACGGTGCCGCACGGCATCAGCATGGCCGACATGCGCGAGGCGTTGGTCGCCGAGTTCCGCGAGAACGAAATCTTCCCGCGTAGCGACGCCACCGGCGACTGGCTGAAGCTCATTGATATTGAGCCCGAGCAAATCGTCTCGGTGCGGCCGCTCGCCGGGCAGAAGGTGCGCGCGAGCAAAAGCGACATCATTTAACGAATCCGCGCCAAAATGGGAGCATGGAACGCCTCTATGCTCCCTGGCGCATGCTCTACCTGAAGGGTGAATCTGCGAGCCGAGTAGAGGTTCCAGCGGGCGGAAGCCTGTTTGCCGCCCTAGCCGCACGGGGCAACGACGCCGAGGCTGGAATCGTGTTTCGAGGCGAGCATTCGTTTGTGATTCTCAACGCGTTCCCTTACTCCAACGGTCACCTCATGGTCGTGCCGAACCGCATCACAGGCGACATCGCCGCCCTCAACGGAGCCGAGCTCAAGGAAATTAACCAATTGGTGAAGGCCGCCGTTTGTTGGCTGCGCCTCGCCTACAACCCGCAGGGGTTCAACGTCGGCATCAACATCGGCGAGGCTTCAGGAGCCGGAATTCCGAACCATATTCACTGGCACATCGTGCCGCGCTGGAGCGGCGACACCAACTTCATGACCACCGTCGGCGAAGTACGCGTACTCCCGCAAACGCTGGAAGACACGTTTAACCTTTTGGTTAAAATCAGCGCCCAGAACCCGCCGGACCTTTCGTAAGCAGCAGAGATCGCACCAGCGACATCCCCACAAACTCCTCGTGCTGAACCAAGCCCAGGTCGCGAACATAGAGGTAGGTCAGCACCCGCTTCTCGCCTTTGAACCCAATGGTTAACGTCGTTTTGCGCGCAGGTAGCGTGCGGGTCGCCTCCTTGTATTCGGCGTCGGTCGTGCTGATCTCCGCCGAGGCTTGTCGCGGGCCACTGGCCGTTTCTACGGTTCCTTTCCAGACCATCGAGGAGTCCGAGTAAATCGGGAGCGCCGGCACAAAGCTGGTTCCGGCGAGGCGGTTGGCCAAAAGCTTGCCGTCATTCCACACCAGGTGGCTTGGCCCGCTATCGCTGACAATCTCAAATCCTTCGCGACCCGCGACCGGCACGCGAGACCGCACTCGAAACACTTCCACACTTGAGTTCAGGCCTGACTTGGCCACGTAGGTCCATTCCTTGCCCACTTCCATCGGCCACCACGAGCTGTTCGATCCGCCGCAGCCAACCAACACGAAGCCGGCCGCAACGCCGAGCAGAATCTTCACTCGATCACCACCAGCTTGGCGAAGCTCTGCACCATCTTCTTCGTGCCGATCACGCCGGGGAACGTCACCGTGACTTCGCAATCGTTCTTCAAAGGCGCACAGGCAATGACAATGCCGATGCCGAACTTGGCGTGCGTCACCCGCTGGCCGACCTTGAACGGCGCCTCCCACGCGGTGAACACTTCTTCGGGCTCCTCGCGGACCGCCTTGTTGATCACCTGATAGCCGCCCTCGCGTTCGCTGCGCACGCTCCGCACGGGCGATTCGTAGCCATACGCCGAACCCGGCGCATACTCCAGCTGCAACAGGTCTTCCGGAATGTCGTCCAAGAACCGCGACCGGCGATTGAAGTTGGCGCTGCCAAACACGGTCCGCCGACGGGCGTGCGTCATGATCAACTCCTCGCGGGCACGAGTGATGCCCACATAGGCAAGCCGCCGCTCTTCTTCCAATTCGCTGGGGTCGTTTTGCGCCCGCGAATGCGGGAAGACATTTTCTTCCATCCCGACCAAAAACACCACCGGAAACTCCAGGCCCTTGCTGCTGTGCAGCGTCATCAAGGTCACGGCCTCGCCGGTTTCGGTGAGCGTGTCGATGTCGCTGATCAGCGAAACGCTCTCCAAAAACCCGAACAGCCCACGCCCCTCTTCGTCGCTCGCGTCGTAGGTCGTGGTTACGTTCACCAGCTCTTGCAAGTTTTCCAGGCGGCTAATGCTCTCTTCGGTGCGTTCGGCGCGAAGCTCGTCTTCATACCCACTGTATTTGAGCAGATGCTTGAGGATCGCGGTGACGGGCTGCCCTTCATCCGCCATCTGCCGGGCGTCCTCAATCAGGCCGACGAACGACTGAACCGCGCCGCGGGTCTTGGTCGTCATGCCGATCTGCAGTTCTTGGTCGCTCAGCGCCTCAAACGCGGTGCGGGCGTATTTGGTCGCCCAGCCCTCGAGTTTGCCCACCGTAGTCGCCCCGATGCCGCGCGTCGGGGTGTTCAAAATCCGCTTGAGGCTAATCGTGTCGTTCGGGTTTTGCACCACGCGCAAGTATCCGATCAAGTCCTTGACTTCCTTGCGCTCGTAGAACCGGACGCCGCCCACCAGGATATGCGGAACGCGCATCGTGAGGAACGCTTCTTCAAAGGCGCGGCTCATGGCGTTGGTGCGGTAGAGCACGGCGTACTCGCCGAACTTGCGACCGGTGCGTCGCTGGTGACTCAGTACAAGGTCGGCGACAGCCATCGCCTCGTCGTTCTCCGAGCCTGTCTCCTTGACGATGATCAGCTGCCCGTCGTTGTTTTCGGTCCAAAGACGCTTGTCGGTTCGCGATCGGTTGTGCTTGATCACGTGGAACGCGGCGTCCAAAATCTTCTTCGTCGAGCGGTAGTTCTGATCCAGCGTGATGATTTTGGCGTCGGGGTAGTCCGAGCCGAATCGCAACATGAGTGACACATCCGCCCCGCGCCAGCCATAAATCGACTGGTCGTCGTCGCCGACGATCGTGAGGTTGCGGTGACCCTCCCCAATCAGCTGGGCAAACCGATATTGCGTAAAGTTGACGTCCTGGTACTCGTCGATCAGCACGTGCTGAAATCGCTGCTGATACTTCTGGCGAACCTCGGGCGCGTCCTCCAGCAGCTTCACCGCATAGTAGAGGATGTCGTCGAAGTCCAGGGCCGACGCCTTGGTGAGCCGGTTTTGATACACCGGATAAATCTCCGCGACGCGCTGCTCGAAGAATGTCGCCGCCTCGCGCTTGTAAACCTCGGGCGTCACCATTTTTTCCTTCGCGCGGCTAATCTCGCTGAGGATGCCTCGCGGCTGAAACGCCTTGTCGTCCAGGTTCTGCGCCTTGAGAATGTCCTTGATCAAGGTCAGTTGGTCGCCGTCGTCATAGACAACAAAACTGGGGTCAATCCCAATGGCCTTACCTTCCATGCGGAGCATGCGCGCGCAGATGCTGTGGAAGGTGCCCATCCAAAGCGACCGGGCGTCGCTCGAACCGACCATCTCTTCGATGCGCTCCCGCATCTCCTTGGCCGCCTTGTTGGTGAACGTGACACTCAGGATGCGGTAAGGCGCCACGCCCTCGGCGATGAGCCGCGCAATGCGGCACGTGATGACCCGCGTTTTGCCCGAACCCGCGCCCGCTAAAATCATGATGGGGCCGCCCGGCCACTCGACGGCCAGTCTCTGTTGGGGGTTCAGCGTGGAGGGGTCGAATGGAATCACCATCTGCCGAGTATTATGACGGTTGAAGTTGTGGAAACCGTCGCTGTAACACTTGCCGACGCGGTCTCGTCATACACAATGAACCCAGGAAGTTTTCATCCACATGAAACGAACACTTGCTAGCTTAGTTGGACTTGCGTTAGTCGCAAGCGTTTTTGCCCAAGGGGCCTTTACCATCCGCCGCCCGACGAACGGATCGCTGGTCCGCGAAACCATCAAGGTCCGCATCCCCCGCGCCAGTATCAGCGAAGGCAGCTACGTTGGCATTTGGGTGAACGGCAAGTTCCTCGAAGCCGTCGTCCCGAGCTTTGGCGATAAGGTCGAAGACGGCCTTTGGATTTACGAACTCGACTCGAAGGAACGCGAACTGGCGGACGGCAACCTGAAAATTGAAGCCGTGCTCTACGCCCCGTTCGGCGACGGCACCCGCGTCGTCAACCGATCCAGCGTGAACGTTCGCCTCGACAACCGCAGCTCGCTCAAGGCACCCGCCGGCGGCTTCCAACTTCGATACAACTTTGTGCCGGGTCAAGAAATGATCTACTCGGTCAAGATGCGCGTCGGTCGCAGCGTCATCAGCGAGGCGCAAGCCAAGCTAGGCGGACGAGCTGCTGAGTTGGGCGCCGAAGTCATGGCGTTCCGCTATCTCATCGGCTTCGATCAGCGACTCGAAAATGGTAGCCGCGGTTTGGTTCGGATGCAGGCGCACCCGAACAACGGTAAGGATTACGTGACGGTTCAAACCTCGGGCGACGACGCTCCGAAGAAGTACTACAAGGACACGATCAACCCCATCTACATGATGATCAGCAACACGGGTCGTGAAATCTTTGGTCGCGCGCCGTTCTACACCGGCATTGATGGCAACTCGGGCGGCTTGTCGAACACGAATCTGTACGCAACATTCCCGCTTCCGGTGCTTCCGCAAAAGGGTGTGACCGTCGGCTCCACTTGGAGCGCAAGCTTCATCAAAAACAACGGCACGACGCCCGAGAAGATTGCCGAAACCCCGAACGTGACCACGCTTACCCCGGCCCGCGGTACGGTCGAAGCGATTGAGTACCAAAACGGCGAGCGCACGGTCAAGGTCCGCAACAAAATTGCCGTGAGCGGCGCCGGCGGTGGCGGCGTTGAAGACGAAGAAATTTATTGGTTCAGCCTCGATCGCGGAGTCGTGCTCAAGATTGAACGCAACTTCACCCAAACCACGCGCATCCGCGTCACGCCGAGTGGCGGCGGTGGTGGTGCAGCCGGTGGCGGTGGCACTCCGGCAGGCCCGGGTGGTAAGCGCGGACTGGGCGCAGGTCCTGGTGGTGGCGGCGGCGGTAACGCTGGTGCTTCCATGGACAATCGCTCCGGCCCTGGCGGCAGCCCGACGGTTCCGACCGGCGCATTCCAAGGCAAGGGTGGCGGCGGTGGTCGCACCGCTGGTCCTGGGGCAGGTGGCGGCGGCGGCAATGGTCGCGGCGGCAGCGGTTCGGGTAGCGGTGGCGCGTACCGAGTCGTGCGCGAGCGCATCCAAACCATCATGACGCTGGACGCGATCACTCGCTAAGGCAGAGTTGCTCCTACCCGGCGTAACAAAAGCAGTGAGGCGGCACCTTCCGGAAGACCCGGAAGAGTTCCGCCTCTCTTTTATTGGTCACCTGGAGGAGCTGCGAACGCGGCTCATTCGGTCGCTCATGATCCTCTTGTTTGCCTGGGTCGGCGCTTGGTTCTTGCAACCCTCCGTCTATCGGGCGCTGGAGAAAGTGGTCATGGGCGCGGTTCCGAAGGGCACGCAGTCAACGGTCGCGTTTCACACGATCACCGACCCGTTCATGCTCAAGCTCTCCAACTCGCTGGTGCTGGGCATCATGATCGCGTCTCCGCTGCTGATCCTCCAACTTTGGGCGTTCATCGCTCCCGGACTCAAGCCAAACGAACGACTGCCCTTCCAGCGCGGTGCGCCGGCCGCGATTTTGCTGTTCGCCATCGGATGCTTCTTTGGCTGGATCGTCTTACCCTCGGCCTACGAGTGGTTTGGCAGCTACTTGGAAGACTACGGCAACGCCGGGCTCTTCCAAGACCCCCTAAAAATGGTGAGCCTCAGCCTAAAAATGCTGCTCGCGTTTGGCATCGGCTTCCAGCTCCCGCTCATCACATTTATCCTCTACAAGTTTGGAATCCTGCGCCCGAGCACGCTCAACCGCTATTGGCGGCACAGCACGGTCATCATCTTCATCGTCTCGGCGGTGCTCACGCCGAGCAACGACCCCTTTAGCATGCTGATGATGGCGCTGCCCTTGACAATCTTGTTCTTCGGGACGATCGTGGTGATCCGCGCGATTGAGTCCCGCCAGCCATGGCCCGCGGAACTCAATCGGCTCGACGTTTAGAACGTTCCCGATCCACGCGTCAGCTCAAACGTCGGCGACACCGAGTTCGCGCCGCTGAACTTGAGCGTCACATTCACCGACTTGCCCGCCGGCAGGCTTGCCGGAAGGTCGATGAACGGGGCCGGGTTCACAAAGCTCACGCCGGTCTTGTTGGTCAGGTCAATATTGCCCGGCACTCGCACAATCAGGTGCAGCGGCCCGGCCAGGGCCGAAGCCCCAGTGTTCGTCAACCGCACGGTCATCGTCACCTGGTTATTGCTACCGTTCTGACCGAGCACCGACACCGAGTAGCTCCCCGCGCTGATCACCGTGGCCCGCTGAATCGTGTAGGTCAGCGAGTTCGTGAGAGACACGGCGCCCGTTCCCGGATCGCTGAAGATTGAGGTCTGCGTCGGCAGAAACTGGTTTGAGGTCCAAGGCTGGGCAATTGCGCGCCCGCCCACCGTAGCGCGCAGCGGATCCGTCGAAACCAAGGTCGAACCCGGTTCCCCGGTCGAGCCAATCCCGGCGATCAGACCGATCTTTTGCGAGGGCGAGATGCCGCCCGGGAACAGGTCGCGAAGCTTAATCGCAATCTCAAAGCCCTTGGCCGGGTCGGTCTTGTTGACCCGCGACTGGAACGCAAACGTGCCCGGATAGCGCGCGAACTGCGCGGGGCTGCTGGCGCTCAGGCCATACAGGCCGACCGTCGAGCCAAAGGCGAACGGCGTGGTCGGACCGCCAATAAAGTCGGTACCCATGGCCGAGGAGAGTTGAGCCTGCCGGAACATCGCCACACCAAACTCCGCGCCGAAACCACTCGGCGCGGTGAACGGTCGCCGCGAGAGCAGCCTCGTCGCCGGGCCGGTGTCATCTCGAAGCGCCGCCATGTTGGCGATTCCCGTGCCCGCCGTCGGATCGGTATCCAGGTAAGCAAAGAACCCGTTCGTCAAGTTTTCGCTCGCATCCACGTTCCCTGCGTAGCCCAGATACAGCGTATCCACCGAATTGCGGACATACGCATTGTCCAATCGGTTCGCGTTTGAGGTGGCCACCCGCAGCTGAGTCAGGTTCGCCGAGCCATAGTTGGCCAGGTCGCCATCCACCTTGTAGGCCGCCGTTAATTGCGCCCGCTCCAAGTACACAACTTGCTGGAATTCGCTAAAGAATTTCGGACCAGTGCCGCCCTTGAACACCCGCACCTTGATCATGTGCATGCCGTCTTCCAGGTTCGAAAGATTCACACTCGCCAATCGGAACGAGCCGTTGGCCAGCTTCGTCATTGGCACGTAGCCATCCGTCAGCCCCTCGGTCGTGCCGCTCAGCGGAGTCACGCCGTTGACGGCCACGCCGCCATTGAGTTCCAGGAAGGCCGAGTCGCCGGTGCCGTCGGTCTGCACGTTAATCGTGACCGGATCGCTCGTTCGCAGCCGATACGCGACGAAGACTTGCGAGATGCCGTTGAACGAGCCCGCCGGGTTGGCGACCTTCTCGAGAGAGAGCGGGGTGCGGCTTTTCTCGGAGCCGTTCAGCGAGAGTTCGATGGCCGGATCGTTCTGCGCTTGCGGCGTAATCGGCGCGTACAGTACGTAGCCGCGAGCGTTGTTCGTCACCGTCGCCGTACTGTTGCTCGGCACGGTGATGCTGACCAAGCCTGTCGCGCCGACGGTCACGTCGGGTCGCTGGCCGCTGTAATCGCGGAGCACGGTGCCCGCCGGAAACGCCGTCTGCACGCTCGTCGTGGTCGAGCTCACGTCGCCGCGATCGTTCATGCCCACGAGCAAAGTTGATTGCCCGCCTACCTGCCGCTCAAACACGTACAGGTCGCTTTGCACGATGCGGTTGTAGATGGTGCCTCGCGCAAACCGCTTGTTCACGTCGAGGATCGGCGCCAGGATGCCGTCGCCTTCCAGCGAATCGCCCCGACCCGGTCGCGGGAAGTTGCTCCAATTGTTCGGCGCGATGTTGTTGCCGTCGTAGTACACCTTGGCGCGACCCGGGCGGGTCAGCAGGTAGGCGTAACCCAAATTGTTCGCGGTCGGCGGCCCGTCGTCGTGACTTTGGATAAACGCCACGCCCGTATCAAACCCGAGCCCGCCTGCTTCGTAGGCCAAGCCGGTGGAAGCATCGAGCCCATAGCTGTTGCCAAACGACGCGCCGATATTACCGAACCCGTTGCCATTCAGCAGGGTTCTGGCCGAGAAAAAGAACGGAAAGTCCAGCAGGTTCATGCCGGTTTTGGCATGTTCGCGCAGCTCGTACGAGTTGCTCGTATACGACTCGCCAAAAATGTAAAGCTCCGGCGAGTTGCGGAACAGGCTCGGCAAAAGGTCGCCGTTATTGTACGTGCGGCCCGTCACTGGCTGGTCGGCGGCGTAACCCAAGTACTGCGGCGGCATGTGCTTCACCGCGTCCAAACGGTAGCCATCAAAGCCGATGGAGGCGGTCATCCACTCCATCCAGCGACGAAGAAACTGGCGCACATCCTCGGCCACCGGCACGCCATTGGCGTAGTACGCGGGCACCAACGGGTGCCGCACGAAACTCGGCTTGCTGAACGAATTGAGCGGCGCGTAGCTGGGCGGCGTAATGCTCGTCGCGATGGCGTTGCCATCCTCGTGGGCAATGTCGGTCAGCCCTACTAGGTCGTGATTCAGCATCGCGTTGCTAAACGGCCCCGGATTCAGATTAAAGTCAATCTCCGAGTTGCTCGTGTTGGCCGACGAGTTGATATGGAAATCTTCCGGAATCATGTCCGGGTAGCTGTTGATCGCCGAACTCGCACGGTTGTCGTTGTGGTTCAGAACGATGTCGCAATAGACCTCGATGCCCAGCCGCTTCGCGGTGCGAATGAGCTCCTGCAATTCCTGCGTCGTGCCGTACTTGGTCCGCAGCGAACCCTTTTGCATGCGGTCGCCGAGGTCAAAACGGTCGAACGGGTTGTAGCCGACCGAAAATCCGCCGCCCCCGCTCTTCACCGGCGAAGGCAGATAGATGGCCGAGTACCCAGCCCGCACGACTTCCGGCAACCGCTGAAGAATCGTCTTGTATTCGGTTTCGAACCACTGCAGGATCGGGCCACGGCGAAAGTTGCTGGCAAAGCGACTGACAAAGCCGTAGTTCGCAAAGCTGTTGTTGTCGTACTTTGTGGTCTCGCCCGGCGAATCCGCCTTGATGTAAAAGTCGATTTGCGTGCCCTTGGGGAATGGCCCCATGACCGCCCACCACTGGCTGTTGTTGCCCACATTGAAGTCGAAATTGAAGGTTTGCTCTTGGGTGGTCGACCAGTTGTTGGTCGTGTAAACCAGCTTGACCGTCTGGCTCGGCTGAATCGGATAGGTCTGAGTGACGACCGTCAGCGTTTGGTACGCCTCCACAAAGGCGCTACGCTTCGGGAATTCAATTCCGTTGAGGTAGAGCTTGGTGTTCCCCACCCACTGCACGGCTCCGACCAGCGACGGCAACGCAGCCATCAGGGAGCTCGCGACCCACAACATTGAGAGGCGCATTTTCATGATTACAAGTCCTATTATAAGGCTAGAATACGAATTCACGGCATTTGTTCGATAGGTTTTTTCGTTTTTTCTGCACACGCAATTCGGACACAATCAAGGCGATGGATCGCAGTTCGTACACGAAGGGAGAATTGACCGAGGCGAGCCTGCTGCCGAACCCCTTAAAGATGCTGGCAGCGTGGCTTGAGGACGCCCGCCACGAGACCGAATCCACGGCCATGTGCCTGAGCACGGTCTCCGCCGATGGTTGGCCGAATGGCCGGATGGTGCTCTGCCGCGGCATTGACGAGCACGGCATCGTGTTCTACACCAACTACGACTCGCAAAAGGGCCACGAGATTGAAGCCACTCATCGCGCCGCCGCCACGTTTTGGTGGGGCTATCTCGAGCGGCAAGTGCGGCTGCAAGGCGAGCTCACCCGGGTCTCGGCGGCCGAGTCCGACGCCTACTTCCTCAGCCGTCCCATCGAGAGCCAACTCGCCTCGACCATCAGCCCGCAAAGCCAGGTCATTGGTAGCCGCGAAGAACTCGAAGAGCTCATGGCCAAGGCGATGCCTGGCCCGCGACCCGAGAATTGGGGCGGGTACCGTCTGGTTCCGCGCTGGGTTGAATTTTGGCAAGGACGTCCGGCACGACTGCACGATCGATTGCGATACGTGCGAGAGGACGACGCCTGGCGGGTTGAGCGCCTAGCTCCCTAGGGCCTCGATGAGGGCGCGCGAGACCTCCGCCGCCTTGCTCGGCACCAGGTGGATGCCGTCCGAAGTCACCACGTCGGCCTGCTGCATGGGCTGGCTCCAGGTGTATTCGCCTTGCGGAAACTCGCGCGCGATGCGCTCGCGGATTCCGACAAATTTCGGCGTCGCTTCGACCTCAGCCGAAGCAAGCATCTCCAACAGCACCACCTTACAGCCGCGTGCTTGCGCCGTCGCGATTTCGGTCTTCAGACCGCTAATCACGGTTTCCAAGTTATTGGTTTCCCAGGCCGGAGTGGGCACGGTGTGGCGTCGCACAGCGCCCGCAATGGCCTCCGGCGAAGCCGGATTATCCTGCCCGGCGAGGCTCTTGCGGCGGAACTTGGAGAGCAAAATGTCGGTCGGCTGGTAGTCCTGCCGCAAAAACTTGGCGTGTTCGGCCACCCACTTGTGATACGGCGAAAGCATGCTGTTGAGCATCTGGGTTTCTACGCCGTTGGCCAACGTGAACGACATCTCGACAAAGATCAGCCGCGGCTTATTTGGCGAGGCGTTCACCGCTTTGAGGCCCGTAAGACCCGATGTCCCCAGCACGCTGAGATTGTAGAACCGCTTGTCAATAAGCTGAGGCTTGAGCGTCTGGCCCATCGAACTCCCGCAGATCACCGCCTCCACCTGCGGCATCGGGTCAGTCGCAAACTTCTCCAGGGTCACCCAGTTAAGCTGATACTGCGAAACGCCTTGGCCACTCGGAACCTTGCCTGACTGCACCAGCAATCCGTAGCTGGCCACCAGCAACAGCGCCACGCCAAGCGAGGGCTTCCAGATGGAAAAGTTAGAACTGGAAGTAGATGAAGTCATTGGAAGTTCCGTCGTTGAGGATAATCGCGGTCAGCAGGACCGCGTAGATGGCGATGCGCCGCGCCCGATATCCGGCGTTGCCTTGCGAAATCAGCTCCGCCCGCCGAGCGCGTAGCGAGTCCAAATTGTAGAGGTGGTAGACGACCACCGGAATGGAGAACAATAGCGTCGGCCCGATGACCTGCAGGTCGTTTTTCAGCTTAAGGTTAGCCGCCATGTGCTGGCAGAAGTCCACCACTTGGTGGAATTCGGTGAGCTTGAACAGCAGCCACCCGAAACTCACGAACGTGAACACGGCCAGCAGTTTGAGCGCCGAACCAACCTGTCCTATTTGGCGATCCGGGTTCCGCGTGAACAGCCGCTCAATCGCAAGACCGAGCCCGTGATACGCACCCCAAACCGCGTAAGAGAGGGCCGCGCCATGCCAAAGCCCGCCAAGCACCATGACCAAAGCGAGATTGATGTACGTGCGGACATTGCCCTTCTTGTTTCCGCCGAGCGGAATGTAGAGGTAATCGCGAAGCCACGTGGAGAGCGAGATATGCCAGCGCCGCCAAAACTCGCTGAGCGAACGCGAGATGTACGGGAAGTTGAAGTTGTCCGGGAGTTCGTAGCCAAACAAGTGCCCAAGACCGATCGCGATGAGCGAGTACCCCGCGAAGTCGGCGAAGATCTGCATCGAGTAACCAAACAGCAGCGAAAGCCCCGTCGCCGTGCTGAGGGTTTGGTACTCGGGGAACTTGATAAAGTTGGTGTAGGCGCTGATATTGTCGGCCACCACCATCTTGAGGAAGAAGCCCATGACCAGCGTTCGGTACGCCACATCCCACGGAATCTCGCCGAACAACTTTTGCTTGATTTGCGGGAAGTAATGCCGCGCCTTGAGGATGGGGCCGGCGATAAGGTGCGGGAAGAACGTCACGAACAGCGACGTGTTGAGCATGTGCTGCCAGAAATTGTCGTCCACGATGCGGCCGGTGCCGAGCACCTTGGTGTCGCCTTGCTTTGAGCGGATCACGTCGACCAGCAGACTGATGCCCTCGAACGTGTAGAAGCTAATCCCGATGGGCAGCGCTATGCCCAGCGTATGCTGCACGCCGGATACACCGGGCGAGTCAAACGCCGATTTGACGAGATGAAAAATCAGGTTGCCGTACTTAAAGAAGCCAAGAATCGCGAGATTGACGACCACCCCGCTGATCGCCCACCGCAATTGACTGCCCGCATCTTTCGCAAAGTAGGTTCGGTAGCTGATGACCGAGTTGAGCACCACGCTCGTGACAAGCAAAAGCAACAGGATCGGCTGCGTCCACGAGTAGAAAACCATGCTCGCGCCGACCAATATCTGAACTTGGAATCGGCGAAAAGCGGGGACGTAATAGAGCCCGAACGTGATGAGCAAAAATGCGGCGAATTCGGGCGCGGTGAACAGCATGGCTCGGACTAACTCTACCCGCAAGTTTGCGGGTGAACGCCTTGATTATCGGCAGAAAACTCGCCGGTTTGAAGCAAAAGTGGCCGGATCCCTGCGGACCCGACCACTTTCTTTGCGAAGACTCTGCGCCTTACTTGTCGCGAATCGGCATGCCCATTTCCTTCAGGAACATGCGTGCTTCTTCGTCGGTGCTGGCGGTGGTGCAGATGATGATGTCCATCCCGCGGATTCGATCGAACGTATCGTACGAGATTTCCGGGAAGACCAGCTGCTCCTTGAGGCCGAGGGCGTAGTTGCCACGACCGTCGAACGAGTTCGGCGAAAGGCCTTGGAAGTCGCGCAGTCGCGGCAGAACCACGGTGGCGAGCTTATCCAGGAAGTGGTAGGCACGGTCGCCGCGGAGGGTGACCTTGCATCCAATCTTCATGCCTTCGCGAAGCTTAAAGTTCGAGACGGCCTTGCGGGCGCGGGTGACGATCGGCTTTTGACCCGAGATCAGTTGCATGTCGCGAACCGAGTTTTCGAGGTGCTTTTCGTCGGTGGCGCCGGTGCCCATGTTGATCACGATCTTGTCCAAGCGCGGGATTTGCATCGACGACTTGTACTTGAAAGCTTCGTTCAGTTTCGGCGAAACCTTTTCCTTATAAATCTTGCGCAAGCGTGGGGCCGGAGCGGCACCCGTAGCGGCGGCTTCTTCTTTTTTCTTTGCCATGGTTTTGTCCTCCCTCACCGACTGTGACCGGCGAGTTCTTGGGGTTCAGGGCTGGGGGAAATCCCCCAGCGTTTACTTCTTCTTTTTGCCCTTGGGCTCGTCGCCCTTAGCACCGCTCGTCGGATCCTTGATCGTCGTGTCGCTCTTCTTGGCGTAGCGCACCAGGCGCCCGCCTTCCTTGCGGCGACCAACGCGAGTGGCGTCGCCCGACTTGGGGTCGAGGAGCATCACGTTCGAGATGTGCAGCGGAGCCGGCAGCTTGATGCGAGCCGAGCGTTCGCCTTGCATCTTGGCCTTACGGTGCTTGATCACGGCGTTCAACGGAAGCGGCTGCTCTTCGTTTTCCGGATTGTTCTGGAGAACGATGATCTTGCCTTCCTTCGGCGAGACGGCGGCGATGAATCCCTTTTGACCCTTGTCCTTGCCGGCGATGATGACGACTTGGTCGCCAGTTCGCAGCTTGAGCTTGATCTTGGTATTCAGCTTTTTAATTTCAGCTTTAGTAGGCATTACAGCACCTCCGGAGCCAGCGAAACGATCTTCATGTAGTTCGAATCGCGGAGTTCGCGAGCGACCGGGCCGAAGATACGGGTGCCTCGCGGCTCGCCGTTGTTCGGGTTGATCACAACGCAAGCGTTGTCGTCGAAGCGCAGCATGCTGCCATCCACGCGGCGAACCGCCTTTCGGGTGCGAACGATGACGGCCTTCACCACATCGCCCTTCTTAATCGGCATGTTCGGCGTTGCGGCCTTGACGCTACAAACAATCACGTCACCGACCCCGCCGTAGCGGGGTTGCGAGCCCTTGAGCACGCGGATGCACATGACTTCGCGAGCGCCCGAGTTATCGGCGACCTTAAGTCGAGAAAACTGTTGAATCATCCTTACTTCACCTTCTCAAGGATGCGGGTGACGCGCCATCGCTTTTCTTTGCTTAGCGGACGGGTCTCCATGATTTCGACTCGGTCGCCGATATCGCATCCCAATTCGTCGTGGGCCTTGAACTTTTCAGTCTTCAAAACCGTTTTGCCGTACAGCGGGTGACGCACGCGGCGGACCAGCTTGATGACCACCGTCTTCTCCATTTTATTGGAGCTGACGACGCCTTGGCGGACTTTACGTCGGCCTCGGACTTCAGCTACTTGTTCGCTCACTTTTCACTCCCTCGCTTCTTTTCGCTGATCAAAGTCAGGATTCGAGCGATGTTATGGCGTCGGACCTTAAGGCTAGCCGTGTCGGTCATTTGGCGGAACACGAGGTCGCGGCGAGCCTTGAAGAGGTCGGCCTTTTCGCGGGCCAACATTTCTTCCAGCTCGGGCACACTCTTGTCCCGAAGATCGGCGCATTTGATGTCTTTCATTCTGCGGTTGATTCCTCCGTGGCGGCTGCGGGAGCAGCGGCAGGTTCGGCGGAGGCGTCCGGGTTCAGGTGCTTCTTGCGCTTGACGGTCTGGATTGCGTGCTCTTTGCCCGATTCCAGCGGAGCGCCGTTAGCAAAATCGGCTTTGGTGACGAACTTGGTTCGGATCGGCATTTTCATGCGTGCCAGTCGCATAGCTTCCTTCGCCACGTCTTCCGGCACCCCGTCCATTTCGAACATGATGCGGCCCGGCTTGACGACGGCTACCCAGCCTTCGACGCTGGCCTTACCCTTACCCATCCGTTGTTCCAAGGGCTTCTTGGTGTACGACTTGTCCGGGAAGATGCGGATCCAGACCTTACCGCCACGCTTAATGTGGCGGGTCATGGCGATACGAGCGGCTTCGATCTGTCGGCTGGTGATCCAGCCACATTCGAGCGACATCATCGCAAAGTCGCCGAAGTCGATGTGGTTACCACGGGTGGCGAGTCCACTCATACGACCGCGGTGCATCTTGCGGTGCTTCACGCGCTTGGGCATTAACATTAGTTCGTTCCTCCTTCTTCGGCCGCGGGTGCGGCAGGTGCGGCGGCGGGGGCTTCAGCCACCGGAGCAGCTCCGTCTTCGGGTCGGCGGCGCGGACGGCGCGGTTCGCGAACCGGCTCGGCCATGGCCAGGCGCTGCTTCTCGGGAAGCACTTCGCCCTTGTAGATCCACACCTTCACGCCGACCGATCCGTAGATCGTGCGGGCGGTGGCGGTGCCGTAATCGATATCTGCGCGGAGCGTGTGGAGCGGCACCTTGCCGATTCGATCCATTTCGCTGCGGGCGATTTCCGATCCGTTCAAACGTCCACCCACCATGATCTTCATGCCGCGGCAGTTCATGCGCGTGGCCCGAGTCATGGATTGGCGCATGGCGCGGCGGTGGCTAATTCGCTTTTCGAGTTGCTGAGCGATATTCTCGGCGACCAGTTGAGCGTCCACTTCCGGCTGGCGGATTTCGGTGACGTTGACTTGAACCGAAGCGGTCTTGTCCATCTTGCGGACCATCGCGTTCAGTTGGTTGGTGAGTTCGTCAATGCCCTTGCCGCCGCGACCGATGACCGCGCCGGGACGCGGGGTGAATACGTTCACCTTGACGCGTTGAGCAGCACGCTCGATTTCGATGCGCGAGACGTTGCCGGAACCGACACGGGCCTTGACCACTTCGCGAATGTCAAAGTCGCTCTTCAGTGCGGCCGCATAACCCTTCTTATCGTAGTACCAGTGGCTGTCCCATCCGCGAATGACGCCGATGCGGAAGCCAACTGGGTGAATTTTCTGACCCATTAGTTCGTTTCCTCCGTCTTTTCCGCGGTTTCCGCCGGAGCTTCTGCTTCGGCTGCGGGTGCTTCCACCACTTCTTCGGCCACCGGAGTGGCTTCTTCGGCGGCTTCGGCCTTCACTTCGTCCTTCTTGGCGGCCTTGGCCTTCTTCGGAGCCTCAAACTTGGGGCGATCCTTAGCCTTGGTACCGTGCGGCTTGACTTCCTTCGCGGCTTCTTGCTCGCTCACAAAGACCGTGATGTGGCTGGTCTTCTTGACGATGCGGGCGCCACGGCCCATAGCCTTTTGCGTCACGCGCTTGAGCTTGGGACCTTCATCCACTTGGATGCGGGCGATCTTCAGCGTGTTGCCGGGAAGACCGAGATTCGTCTCGGCATTGGCGATGGCGCTGACGACGACCTTGCGCAGGTAATAGGCACCCTTGCTGGGGTGGAACTGCAGCGTGTTGGCCACGGCGATGGCGGACTTGCCCTTCACCTCGGCGGCGACGATGCGCACCTTACGCGGTTGAACGCGGACATATTTTGCTATTGCTTTCGCTTCCATAGTTGTTCTCACGCGTTACCGCAGACGAGCCCCCCGATCGGGAAGTGAGCCGCCGTGACCCTTGTAGGTCCGGGTCGGCGCGAACTCGCCCAGCTTGTGGCCAATCATGTTCTCGGTGACGAACACCGGGATGTGCTTTCGACCGTCGTGGACTGCAATCGTGTGACCGATAAAGTCCGGAATAATGGTGGATCGCCGCGACCAGGTCTTGATCACGGATTTGTTTGTGGAATCGTTCATCGCGGCCACCTTTTTCACCAGGTGATCGTCGACAAAGTATCCCTTTTTAAGACTTCTTGCCATTTTTACTCCGTTGTTAACGTCTACACCAGTAACGGCATAGGCGCAAGTTAAGCGGGGAGTACTTCCCTATCCAAAGGCTGGAGAGCCTTCGGCGCAATGGAGGAGAATACCTCAACGCCTCCCCTCGCCGCAAGCCAATCGCTACTGGCATCACCAGGTTTTTCAAAAACAAAGTCGCCCGGCGCTTTCGCGTCGGGCGACTTACTGTTTCGTCGGGCGTGAGCCTTACTTCTTGCGGCGGCGGAGCATCAGCGCCGCGCCCAGACCGATGGCCAGCGCCGAACCCGGCTCGGGCACCAGTTGGTACACGCGCAGGTAGTCGCGGGTTCCGAACGATTCCGTCACGAGCATGTAGCGGTTGCCGCCCATCGTCACGTCTTGCATGTTCAGGAACGTTTGCAACGTTGCGCCATTAGAAACCGTGCCGAAGCGGGCGAAGCCGTTTTCGGTCCCGTCGAGCAGGTAGCTCGCGAAGTCCGACGGATTAAGACCGTGGATCGAAATCTTCGAACCGTCTGCCGCCGGCGTGCTGTTCTTAAACGACGACGCCACGTAGGCATGGCTGTTCACCCAGCCGGCGTTGTAGGCTTCGCCGGCTTCCACGTGCTCTTCAGCGTTCGTGGAGGACGTGAGCGGCAGAGCAGCAACGTCACTCGGAGCGAGCAACGTGCCCGTGCCATCAAACACGCGAGTTTGAAGGCCGACCGCACCAGCCACCGCCGAAGTTGTCGCTCGCTTGGTGATGATGCGACCACCCGAAAGAGCAGCAGCATCGCGGAACGACGACTGAGCGCCTGTCACGGTCATGTTGGTCAAGAAGTTTCCGTTGGCGTCCACGGCGCTACCAAACGGGGTGTTGAAGAAGTTGAGAACAACGAGCTTGCCTGTGGCCGGATCAACCGTAAAGGCATCCGCGCGGCGGCTACCGGTGGCGGTGCTCAGACCGAGCAGTTCCCAGGGTCGCTTGTACCAATTCTCGGCGCCCGTCGAAGAAAGCGACTTGATGCCCGAGGCCGAACCGGTTTCACCGGCGCTCGCACCATCGCTGCCCATGCCGAAGCCCCAGTAAAGCTGGTTGTTTCCCCATTCGAGCTTGGTTTGGCGGCTGCCGCCACGAGCCACGGTTTGCGTGTGGAACGAACCACCCGAGATTGCGACCGACGGATTCGCCAGGTTTGCAAGCAGGTTGGTAATGCGATAAACGCCTTGCGTTTGGTTTGCCCCCGAAGTCCAACCGCTGATATAGACGTTGGTACCATCGGAAGCCACGCCGCTAGCGACTGAACCGTGGCTGGCTACGCCGCCGTCAAAGTTGGACGAGAGTTCGATGCGTCGAAGTTGCCGGAACTGCGGTGCATCCGGAGCTGCGCTGGCGACGATGCCAGCGCCAAGAAGGGCGATGAGCCCAATTGCGCGTAATTTCATGATCTCCTTTTCCCTGCCTGCCGCACTCAACATGCGGAACAGATGCAAGACCGGCAAAAACCGATATCTTAGTATTGCACAGTGTTTTTGAATCCCGAGGGAAATCACGTAGATTTACGGGGATATGGTCGGGGCAGCGGGATTTGAACCCACGACCTCTTGCCCCCCAGGCAAGCGCGCTACCAAACTGCGCCATGCCCCGACGCCCCCACAGGATACCTACTTTCGGCCCGACCGCATCATCGCCTCGACATCCTTGATGGTCCGCGGAGCTTCGGCGCTCAGGTTCACCGGCCCCTTGGCGGTCACCAAAATGTCGTCTTCAATGCGCACGCCAATGTTCCACCACTTCGGATCGCAGGGGCTGCCCTCGCTGATATAGATGCCCGGCTCGACGGTGAGCACCGCACCGGGCCGCAGCGTCGAATCCGTCGGCATCGCGTCGTGGACATCCAGGCCAAGGCTGTGGCTGGTGCCGTGCATAAAGTAGCGACCCAGCTCGTTAGGGGCTTTGATCACACCCAGTTTCACGAGCCCCGCCGCCATCACGTCGCTGGCCGCGCGGTGGCCCGCACCGAAAGCCGCGCCATCAACGCAGGCCTTGATGCCCGCTTCTTGAGCATCCAAAACCAGCTGATAAATCTGCCGCTGCGGCTCGGTGAACTTGCCGTTAATCGGGATCGTGCGCGTCACGTCGGCGGTGTAGCCATGATATTCGCCACCGCAATCCATGAGCAACAGCTCGCCGCCTTTCATGGGGCGCTCATTTTGCATGTAGTGCAAGATGCACGTGTTGGGGCCGCTGCCCACGATGTTGCCGTAACCCAGGTACTCGCAGCCATGCTTTTTGAACCCGTATTCCATCAGCGCGCTCATCGCGTATTCCGGCATATTTGGGCGACATTGGCGCATCACTTCGTTGTGGCTCCGCGCGGAGATGGAGCAGGCCTGCTTCAGCAACCGAATCTCCTCGGCATCCTTGATGTAGCGCATGGTCCCGAGCGTGCGAGCCTCGCGCCTTTCTAGCGTCAGGGACGCCTGATTCTTGGTGGTCCAGGCGTTCCAAGCCCCAATCATGCTGCCCAGAGTTCGGCCCGCAAGCTCGGGTTGAGGAGCCAAAATCGTACGCTTTTCGGGCGTAATCGGAAGCGCATTGACAAACGCGTTCCATTCGCGATTGCTCGCGGTGGCCTCAAACTGCAACACATCCTTCGCGCGTTCCGGACCGAACCGGTAGCCGAGCCAGCGCTCGCTGCCGGCGTCTCGCCCGTTGCAGAACAAGATCTCCTTGACCATCTTGCCCTGGAACTCGATGCCATCTTTGGCCAAAAACACCACCGAATCCGGCTCCTTCATGCCCGTGAGGTAGAGAAAGTTTGAGTCCGCGCGGAACTGAAAGTCCACGTCGTTGTTCCGCACCTGCTCGGGGTTGGTGAAGATCACCGCATACCCGCCCGCCGGCAACATGCTGCGCAATCGGTCGCGGCGCTCCTTGTGCTTGGCGATCGGCGTTTGGTCGGGGATCCATTCCCAGAACTTTTGCTCAGTTTGAGCGTGGGCGACAACGCCAGCAGCCAGGAGAACGAAGGCGAGGGACTTCATGCCCTCAGTCTAACCGAAAAGAAGAATATAAAAGAATTCTTATAATTGTTCGTTTTCGGGCGCAACTATTGTTTGTAGAGTGGCATAGTCTAAATAGCTGACCATTAGTGCCAGCAATTTTCGGCGGGCCGAGGCTACGTTGCTCTCCCCTTGGTAGTTGAGGCCCGCTGAGAAACGTTTCCCAGCGGGCATTTTCCATCACCCTTTCAGCTTTTCTTGAAGCTCGGGCAGTGCCTGATACAGGTCCATCACCAACCCAAAGTCAGCGACCTCAAAGATCGGTGCATCGGGGTCGGTGTTAATCGCGACGATAACCTTGCTGTCTTTGATGCCGGCCATGTGCTGGGTCGAGCCACTCACACCGGCGGCAATGTAAAGGTCCGGTGCCACGATCTTGCCAGTCTGCCCCACTTGCAGGTCGTTCGCGGCGATGCCGCTGTCCACGGCGGCGCGAGTTGCGCCAACCGCCGCGCCCAGAGCATCGGCGGTCCCGCCGATCACCTTTTCGAAGGTCTCCTTATCCTTGAGCGGACGACCACCCGTGATCACGATCTTGGCCTGGCCGAGGTCCGGACGTCCGCCCGACTTCTGGGCTTCCTTCTTGCATTCCGTGCGGCCATTAATGTTAAGGCTCACGCTGGCTTCCGAGCCGTTTGCGCCGCCTTCACCAGGAAACGCGGAGGGCCGGAACGTGACAATGGTCGGCGAACCGATGGCCTCCACGGTGGCGATGATCGAGCCCGCGACGAGCGGTCGGCGGAATACGGTTTTTGAATCCACGCCGATGACGTCGGTGACCATGGCCGCGTCGAGCAACCCGCCAAGGCGGGCGGCCAAGTCCTTGGCCCGCATGCTGCTGACCAGCGAAATGAGTTCGTAATTTCCGGCGATGAGTTGGACGGCTTCAGCCAATCCTTCGGCGGGCGGCACCGAGTTCAGCCCGGCGACATGCACGTTGGCCGCGCCCACCGGAACGCTCGATCCGCTCAGCAGCAGCACGTCGAAACCGCCGCCAATCGCTTGACCAAAACCCGCGACCTGCGAGAGATCGCTCGCGTCAAACGCAATGATCAGGTGACTCACAGCGCCACCCCTTGAGCCTTGAGCGCGCTGACGAGTTCGTCCACGCTGCCCACCTTGCGGCCCGCCGCCCGCGGTGCGGGCGCTTCAAACTTCAGATACTTAACCTTTGGCTGCGCCGTGGTCTTTTCGGCGACCTTGTCCAGCGGCTTGCTGCGCGCCTTGATGATGCCCATCATGGCGATGTAGCGCGGCTCGTTGAGGCGAAGGTCGGTCGTCACCACGCTAGGCAACGGCAGTTGGAGCATTTCCTCGCCGTTGTCGGTTTCGCGGGTCACCAAAGCAGCGCCATCGAACAACTCAATCTTGCTGGCAAACGTAGCTTGCGGCCAGCCGAGCTTCGCGGCGAGCATTTGCCCCGTTTGATTGTTGTCGCCGTCGGTGGACTGCTTGCCCATCAGCACCAGGTTCGGCTGGATTTCCGCCACGTGCGCCGCCAACTCGGTGGCGATGGTAAGGCTATCGTGCTCGCGAGCGGACTCCACCAAAATCGCACGGTCGGCCCCCATCGCCAGAGCCTTGCGAAGCTGCTCCTCGCTTTCGGCCCCACCAATCGAGATCACGATAATCTCGACCGCCGGATTGGACTCCTTCATCCGCACGGCCTCCTCGACCGCAATCTCGTCAAAGGGGTTGATGTCGAACTTCACGCCGCTCGTGTCAATCCCGCTGCCGTCCGACAAAGGACGCACTTTCGCATAGGGATCGATCACTCGCTTGACTGGTACGAGGACCTTCATTACCGTTCATTTTACCGCCTGCCACCACCCGCTGAGGAAATCTATACTTTTTCATATATATTGATGGAACCCAACTCCGGGTCGTGGCGTTACCGAGTGTAGATCCTCCATGGAGGTGCAGTCAAATGAGTAGCAACGCAATTACAACGACAACCCTCACCCCGCGCGAAGAGGCTGACTTTCGTGAGCTGATGAGCGCCACCTATAAGAAGGTGTATAACTTGGCCTTCCGTCTGAGCGGCGACCGCAGCGACGCCGAAGACCTGACCCAAGAAGCGTTCTTCCGCGCTTATCGCGGTTTCACCGGATACCAGGGCGATCGCCCGTTTGAGAACTGGATTTTCCGCATCGTCACCCGCCTGTTCTTGGACATGAAGCGAGCCCGCAAGCGCCGCGTAATGACGCACAGCTACGACGCCCCGATCCTCGCCGACGGTGCCGACGACATGGTGATGGCTCAAGCCGCCGATGATGGCCCCAACCCCGAAGAAAGTCTGCTCTCGCGACATTTCTCGGAAGATCTGGAAGCGGCTCTCAAGCAATTAAAGCCCGACCAACGCGCGCTGATTATGCTCGCCGACGTGGAGCAAGTGCCCTACGACGACATCGCGGTCATGTTTGACATTCCCGTAGGCACTGTTCGCAGCCGACTGCACCGCACGCACCGACGCCTCCAGCAACTGCTGGAGGCACCAAAGCCCAAGGTCAGTCTCGGCGAAGTTGTACAAAACCTCAAGCCGCGCCGAACTCAAATGTCGTCGTAAGGCGGCCGCTTTGTGGAATACTCTGGACGGATGCCGGAACCGATTCCCTTGCCCAGCAAGCTCAACATCATTCAGCAAAATCTGCTGGCCGGTGAAGTCATCGAGTCGATCCGCACCGTCTTCGATCCGGAGATCCCGGTCAACGTCTACGATCTCGGCCTCATCTACGACCTCGTGGTGAACGAGGACGCCGAGGTGGCCATCAAGATGACGCTGACCAGCCCGAACTGTCCGGTCGCCGAAACGCTTCCGATGGAAGTGCAAGAAGCCGCGGCCAAGACTCCCGGCGTCACGCACACGAAGCTCGAACTGGTGTGGGATCCGCCGTTTTCCATCGACCGCATTCCGGAACACATCCAGCTTGAGCTAGGATTTTTGTAAACCATGAAGCTTTCCGCGCAAGAAGAGTACGGTCTCCGCTGCTTGCTGGCGCTGGGAAGTCTGCCCGAGGGCCGCTCGATGACCATCCCCGAGTTCGCCGTGCGCGAAGGCATCAGCCAACCGCTCGCGGCCAAGACGCTTACCTGCCTGCGCAAGCTTGGCTACATCAAGAGCACGCGCGGTCAGCTGGGCGGATACATCTTGGCGCGGCCAGCCACCGAAATCATGCTGGGCGCCGTCATGGCGGAGCTTGGCGGACGCCTCTACTCGGACGAATTCTGCGACCGATTTACGATCAACGACCAAGCCTGCGTCCACCGCGGACATTGCCTGCTGCACGGCGTGTACGAAAAGGTGCAAGGTGCCATTGATCGCGCGCTCGACGGCGTGAGCCTCGCCCACATTTTGCCCGCGCCGGAACCCATGGTCCGCGCAACCTCGCTCGCCAGCCCCCGACCCCAATGACCACCGATTTCCCCGTTTCCATTGAAGATTCGGCGCTTGTTCAACTGCGCCGCATGCTCGACCGCAAGGGCGACCCCGAGGCGTTCATCCGCATCGGCGTGAAGGGCGGCGGATGCAGCGGCTTTGAGTACGTGATCAAGGTGGACAACAAGCCCAGCAAGTTCGATATCCGCGTTGAGCTCGATGGCGTGCCGGTGGTGAGCGATTCGCGCTCAGCCAAATACTTGCAGGGCGCGGTCGTCAAGTCCACCAAGAACCTGCTCAACAACGCCCTGACCATCGAGAATCCCAACGCGTCCCGCAGTTGTGGTTGCGGGACGAGTTTTACGCCGAAAGACGACCTGCTGGCTTAGTCGCCAACCACGTCGAAGTTCGTCGCCAGGATCGTATAGTCGGCAATGTCAATGATGCCGTCCTCGTTCAGATCCGCGTTCGCGACATACCCGGGGTCACCAACGGCGGCATCAAAAGCGCCGGCAAGAATCGAGTAGTCGGCAATATCCACCAGGTTGTCCGTCGTGTTGACGTCACCGTTCAGCAGGGTCATGTCTTGCCCCGTCAGGTTAGCTGTGCCGGGCATAATGACAATCTTCTTGTTGAGCCAGTGGCTCACCTTGAGGCTCACTTCGGTCATGTTTTCCGTCGCCGGAATTCGGAACGCGCCGCTGGCTGGCAAGTTGTAGTCAATCGGATACGTGGTGCCGGTGGTCATGTCCTTCACTTGGAATGTAACCCGGCGCGCCTTTTGCCCGGCCACACTGAGGTCGCCAAGGGTCACCACGCCACTCACGCCACGACCTGACCCGCTGAGCGCAAGCACGCTGCCCGACACCGTCCCAGCAAAGAGTTCTGCGTTGCCATCCGGCATGATTGAAGTCATGTTGCCGGCGGTGCCATGGTTCATAAAATCGCTCGCCGTTGCGTTCAGGTTGGCGTCAAACGTGATCTTAACCGACCACAACTCAGCCGTAATGTAGTCCGCAAAGAAGTAGCGGCTCCAGTTGGCCGGACCCATCTTGACGCCGCGATACAGGCTACCGCCCGAAATGCTGAGGCCCATTCCGTGGTCGTACTCGTAAATCGGATCCACGAACGGAGCCACCCCGACCCCGCCCAGGCCAGTATTGTGCATGCCTTCGCGAATGCGCCAGCCGTAGTTCAGGCCCGCGGGGGCTCCGGCGCGCTCAAAGCTAATTTCTTCCCAAGCGTTCTGTCCGACGTCGGCGACAAACAGGCCGCCGAAGCCGCCGCGTTCCACGCGGTCAAAGTCAAACTGCCAAGGGTTGCGCCAGCCATAGGACCATACTTCCGGCGCGAAGCCCGCGCCCGCGTTGCCCGCGGGAATCCTGTAATTCTTGGTTGTGTCCGCCGGGTAGTCGTCCCCGCTCACGTCAATGCGCAGGATTTTGCCAAGTAGATTCGTCTTGGTTTGGGCCCGGTCGCCAGGGTCGTTGCCCGACCCGCCGTCGCCAGTGGGGATCCACATAAACCCGTCGGACCCAAACTTGAGCGAACCGGAATTGTGGTTGCTGAACGGCTGGGCCAATTGCATGATGTTAAAGGCCGAAGCCGGATCCGCCGTGTTGGGCGAAGCCACGGATTGCTTGTATCGCACAATGCGCGTGGTGCCGTCGGCCTGCGTATAGTTGACGTACAGAAAACCGTTCGTCGCAAAGTTGGGGTCAAAGCACACGCCCAGCAAACCCTGCTCGCTTCCCGTTGCGACTCCGTTGATGGACAGATAGGGGGTGGCCTGCAGCGACCCGTTCACCACCACCCGAATGCGGCCAACCGTGCTGGAGCGTTGCTCGACGATAAACATGCGCGAGTCGTTGGGAGCGTAGGCCACGACCACCGGACGAGCAAGACCCGTATAGGCCGGCGAGACCGTTTGCGCAGCGCTCACGACAACAAGACTTAAGGCAAGAAGAGAGAGGCAGACCTTTTTCATCACTACAATAGAGTAAGTCTGAACGGGCAAAAAGTTGGCGAAACCCTGCCCGTACATTTACCAGAAACAAAGAAAGCCCCGTCCGGTTGGACGAGGCTTTTTGAGTTCATTGCAACCGAAGCGACTAGGCGTTGCGGCGGCGAACAATGAACTTGTCGGTGCGCTTGTTGCTGCGGGTGCGTTGGCCAATGGCCTTGTTGCCCCAGCGGTCGACCGGACCCTTCTTGCGTCCGACCGGCGACTTCGCTTCACCACCACCATGAGGGTGGTCTCGCGGCGACTTGACAACGCCACGAACGTGCGGCTTGCGACCGAGACCGCGGTTCTTACCCGCCTTCCCAATCTGCTCGTTTTCGTGTTCGGCGTTACCAACTTCACCAACGGTGGCGCGGCAACTGCTGCGAACCTTGCGCATTTCGCCCGACGGCAAGCGGAGGGTAGCGTAATCGCCTTCCTTCGCCATGACCTGAGCGGCGGCACCCGCGGCGCGGACCATCTGGCCCCCGCGACCCGGTTGCAGTTCCACGTTGTGGACCAGCGTACCAAGCGGGATGTTCTTGAGCTCAAGGCAGTTGCCCGGCAGAATGTCGGCGCCGGCGCCGCTTTGCACGGTGCTACCTACGGCCAGACCCTTCGGAGCCAGAATGTAGCTCTTCGAACCGTCCGTGTAGTAAAGCAACGCGATGCGGCAGGTGCGGTTCGGATCGTATTCGATCGCCGCGACCTTGGCCGAGAACTCGTCCTTCAGGCGCTTAAAGTCAATGATTCGGTAGCGGCGCTTGTTGCCGCCCCCGGTGTTGAACGAGGTGACGCGACCAAAGTGGTTGCGACCGCCGGTTTTCTTGACCTTGCCGAGCAGGCTCTTTTCGGGCTTGCCCTTGGTCAGTTCCGAGTAGGTCGCGACGATCTGGTGGCGTCGCCCCGGGGATGTGGGTTTAAGTCGTTTTGTCGGCATGGTTAAACTCCGAAGTCCTCCAGAATCTGGCCGTTACCGAGGGTAACGATGGCCTTCTTCCATTGGGGGCGTACGCCCGGCTTTCGCTGGCCCACGCGCTTGGTCTTGCCCTTCATGCGGATTGTGCGGACCTTCTCGACGCTTACCTTTTCACCGTCCTTGCGGCCGATGTTGTAGATAGCTTCGATGGCTTGCGCAATCTCGATCTTGTTCGCATCCACGTGCACTTCAAAGGTGTACTGGCGTTGCACGGCTTCGGCTTCCTTGCGGGCGTCGCCGTAGCTCAGCTTCACCGAGCGCTCGGTAATGCGGGGGCGGAGAATGACATCATAAGCGTTTTTCATTACGACCAAACCTCCTCAATCTTTGCCATGGCGTCCTTGGCGACCACGATCTTGTGGGCAACCAGAACGTCGCGGGTGGAGAACGTTGCCGTCTTCACGCTGCCATCGGCGGCCGGGGCGGTGCGCACCACGACGTTCTGCAAGTTGCGGAACGACTTGTGGGTGTTGCCATCGACCTCGGGCAGAATGATCAGCACGCGCTTGGCATCGGCGACGCCCATTGCTTGCAGGAATGCAATTGCATCCTTGGTCTTCGGCGCGGCAAAAGCAATCGTTTCGGCGATCACGACGTTACCGGCGGTCACTTGGGCGTTCATCGCACCCATCAGCGCCAGTCGTCGCTCCTTCTTGTTCAGCTTTTGGCTGTAATCGCGCGGCTTGACGGCGAAGGCCATCCCACCATGCGCGTAGTGCGGAGCACGGATCGTCCCTTGGCGGGCGTTACCGGTCTTCTTTTGCTTGTACGGCTTGCGACCGCCGCCGCGAGTTTCGCTGCGGGTTCGGGCCGATTGTGTGCCTTGGCGAGAGTTGTTTTGCTCAGTCACCACCGCGCGGTGGAGGACCGACATCAACGGCGCGACTTCGCCAACTGTCTTGCTGACGTCGTGCTTGCCGACAACTTTGCCCTTGGCGTCCTTAATTTCAATGGTTGCCATTAGTTCTTCACCACCATGTTGATGGTCACCAGGCCACCGTTGGCGCCGGGGACGCTGCCGTCAACCAGAATGAGGTTGCGCTCGGCATCGACCTTAACGACCTTGAGGCCCTTTTGCGTGACGGTATCCGTACCCATGTGGCCCGGCTTGCGCGTGCCCTTAAACACGCGTTGCGGACCGGTCGCACCGCTCGAGAGCGGGCGGCGGTGGGTCATGTAACCGTGGGTCATGTGCTGACCCTTAAATCCGTAGCGCTTGACGCCACCCGCGAAGCCGCGGCCCTTGCTGGTGCCGGTCACGGTCACCTCTTGGCCAGCTTCGAAGATGCTCGCATCGATCTCTTGGCCGAGCTCGAAGCCGTCCACCTTTTCGACGCGGAACTCGCGCATGTGTCGTACGTTCTTGGTCAGGCCAGCCTTCTTAAGGTGACCAAACTTGGGGAACGTGAGGTGCTTGTCGCTTTGTTCGCCAAAGCCAACTTGCACGGCAGTGTACTGATCCTTTTCCAGCGTTTTCAGCTGGGTAACAATGACGGGACCGGCCTGGATGACCGTAACGGGAATGACGCGGCCTTCGTTGTCGTAGACCTGGGTCATGCCCACCTTAATCCCGAGTATTCCCGGAAGCATGTGTTCTTGATTTCCTCCTGTAAGATGCAGATTCATGTGCGTGTCTCGCGGTCATCGTTGCCCAAACAAGGAGGATGGGACGTGAGCGAGACGAGCTGGAATCCGCTCGTGCCTTGCGGCAAGAAGGGAGTATACCCGGTGGCTGCCCTACTCTGCAACCACCGAGAACGCTTATGATCAGCCGTTGATGAGCGTGCTGAGCGGGCCGATGGCAAACATCAGGCCGATCACGCCGACCGCGCAGGTTACCAGCGCCGCCGCATGACCACTCTTGGGAACCGACAGCGGGTTTTCGGATTCCTCTTCGCTGACCACCGCCGCGAGCAGAATGCGCAAGTAGTAGTAAAGACTAATGAGCGACGAGACCGCCAACACAATCGCCAGCGACACCATATCGGCGCGCACCGCATCTTGGAAGATCAGGAGCTTGCCCCAGAACCCGGCCGTCGGCGGGATGCCGATGAGCGAGACCACGAACACCGTCAGCAGTCCCGCCGCAATCGGCGAGCGTCGCCAAAGACCACGCAGGTCGTCGAACGTGGTGCTTTCCTTACCGCCGTTGGCCGCCAGCGAAATCACCGCAAACGCCCCGACGGTCATGAGGCTATAACCCACCAAGTAGATGATCGCCGTGCCGGGACCTTGCTTCATCTGAATCGCGGCCAGCAGCCCGACCAGAACGTAGCCGGCGTTGGCAATGCTCGAGTACCCGAGCACTCGCTTGACGTCGGTCTGCACGAGCGCCAGCAGGTTCGGGATGACCATCGTGAGGATCGCGATCCAATAAAGCGCCGGCATATACAGGTGCTTGAGCGCGTCGGAGGCATCGAGAATGCGGTACAGCGCCCCGATAGCGGCGACCTTGCTGGCCGCGGCCATAAACGCCGTCACGTTGGTCGGCGCGCCTTGGTACACGTCGGGAGTCCACTGGTGGAACGGCACCAGTGCGGCCTTAAACAGCACGCCCACGAGCATGAGACCAACGCCCACCGCGACCAGGCCGTTGGGCGCGATGCCCCAAGCGAGGTTAATTTTTTCGATCTGCACCGAACCGGTCGCGCCGTAGATGAACGCGATTCCGTAGAGCAAAAATGCGCTGGCGAACGCGCCGAGCAAGAAGTATTTGATCGCGCTTTCTTCCGACTTAAGCTCATAGCGGCTCATCGCGACCATTACATACAGCGCGATCGAGAGTACTTCCAGACCGATGAACAGCATCAAAAGATTGGTGGTGCTCACCATGATCATGGCGCCCGCCGCGGCCCACGCCACCAGCGGATAGAACTCGCGAAACGCAATGCGCTTTTGCTTCAGGTAAGCATCGCTGAACAGCGCGACGACAAGCGTGATCACCGCGATCGCAAGCTGGAGAATCACGGCCATTTTGTCGCGCATCACCATGTTGCTAAACGAGGTTCCAACCGGCAAGTTGAGCTGCGCGATGGCCGAATAGCCGGAGCAAATGGAGCCGACGATCGTGATGAACCACAGCGGCATCGTATCGCGCGACTTTTGCGCGGACATCACGATGAGCGAGAGCAAGCCCGTCCCGATCATGAACAGCACCGGCATCAGCATCAGCCAATCGATGCTGGGCGGGGTCACGTTATAGAGCTGGAGGATGTTTTGCATGAGTTCTAGGCGGCCTCACCCACGATCTTGAGGTCGGCATCGTCGGCGGCCAGCGCAAACGCGCCTTCGCGATAGGTGCGCGCCTCGGCTAGGGTCAGCTGATTGCGGGTGACATCCCAGCCCATGTAGGCGCTGGGCAGGTCGGAAACGAATTCAAAATAGATGTCTTCACCCTCGACAAAGACGAGAACCGGCACGCCGACTTCGGCGAGCAACTCGCGCTCTTCTTCGAGGTAGTGACCGCCAAACTGCATCGGCGTGCAGTGGGCCGGCGCGGCCCCGACAAGACGGTACGCGATGCCGATCGCGCCTTGCGCGATGGCCAGGGCGATTTCTCGCTTGGTGTCGGCGATGAGTGAGGCGAGGAGCTCCGCGCCTTGCGCCGGGTCCGATTCGATGGCCTGGTTGAGGTCCGTGCCCGCGGCGTGGGCCCGGCCAAAGGGGTTGAGCACCTCGGCCCATTGACCGGCCGCGACGTGCCCGGACGGGCTCACCGCGATATCGGCCTCAATGCCATCCGAGTGTGGCCAAGCGAGCGTCAAGATTCCACCTTCTCCTTGGTTGCGGGTTGGATGAGGCGAGCTTCCTTTTGCGGCTGCATGCGCTGCGGGAAGTAGAAGTTCGCCGGCACCAATACCTTGGGGTTTTCTTGCTTGTAGTTGCCCGGTTCGCGCGCCTCCACTTGCACCAAATCGCCGGTCGGACTGATGTCCAGCAGCGGGTTTTGGTAGCTTGGACGCTGCCCCGCCGGGTTAATCGCCATCTGGCGAACCGCGCCGAGCGAAGCCTCCATCGGCTTGAGGAAGGTGTTGGGATACATTCCGCCCCAGAAAATAAGCACCACGAGGCTCATCACCATCGCGATTTCCCAGCCCTTAATATCCTTGAGCCGCTGGTTGTCGGGGTTGTCGTTCGGGCCGTAGAAGACCTTCATGAACATGACCAGCAGGTAAACCGCGGCGAGCACGACGCCAAACCCGGCGACAATCGCAAGGCCCAGATTCAAGTTAAACGCCCCGGCATAGCTGGCCTGGAACAAGCCGAACATGGCTAGGAATTCACCGACAAATCCGTTGAGACTCGGCAAGCCCACGCTGCTGAGCATCACGATGAGGAACAGCAACGAGAAAATCGGCATCTGCTTTTTGAGCCCGCCGTAATCCTTAAACATGCGTGTGTGACGTCGCTCGTAAAGCAAGCCAATGAGCAAGAAGAGCGCGCCGGTGCTCACGCCGTGGTTGAGCTGCTGCATCGCGCCGCCGACCAGACCCTCGTGGGTGAGGGAGAAGATGCCGATGACGACAAACCCCATGTGCGCGACCGATGAATACGCGACGAGTTTCTTTACGTCGGGCTGCACGGCGGCCACAATCGCGCCATAGATGATGCCGACCAGGGCCAGCACCACTATCCAAATGAGCTGCGACTGCACGGCTTCGGGGAAGAGCGGCAAGCAGAAGCGCAGGAACCCGTAGGTGCCCATTTTCAGCAACACGCCGGCCAGAATCACCGACCCGGCCGTGGGCGCTTCGACGTGCGCATCGGGCAACCACGTATGGAACGGGAACATCGGGCATTTGACCATGAACGCGACCGCGAAACTCCAGAAGAGAATGGGTTGCAATTGCATGGCACTAACCCAGAAGCGGCCGCTGGCGACCTCCGACTGGATCATCGTGTAGTCAAAGGTGCCCGCGTTTCCGGTCGCCTTCGCGTAAAGCTGATGCATCGTGATGATGCCGATCAGCATGAAGATTGAACCCGCGAAGGTGTAGATAAAGAACTTCGCCGCCGCGTACTGTCGGCGCGCACCGCCCCAGATATTGATGAGGAAGTACATCGGGATGAGGCTGGCTTCAAAGAACGTGTAGAACAGGATCAGGTCGAGCGACAGGAACACGCCGAGCATCGCCGTTTCCAAGATCAGCAGGTAGATCATGTACGACTTGACCCGCTTGTCCACGTAGAAACTGAACCAGGTCGCGATGACCATCAGGAACGTGGTCAGTACGAGCAGCCAAATGCTGATGCCGTCTACGCCGAGCTTGTAACTCAGCCCAATCTGCGGAATCCATTTGACCATCTCCACCATTTGGAAGTGGTAGGTGCCGCCTTGGAAGCGGCTAAACACCACCAGGCTGACACCAAACGTGATCACCGTCATGGCGAGCGCCACGTTGCGGATCAGCTTGTTGTCCTTGTCCGGGAGGAACATCAGGAGCAGCGCGCCGATGAGCGGCAAGAAGGTGAGGAGACTAAGAATGCCCATTAGTGTGCGCCTCCGTTCATCATTTGAATGACCATTGAAACGAGGAGTCCGAGCACGCCGACCATCATGAGCAGCGCGTAGCTGCGCACGTAGCCAGTCTGGAATATCTTAAGGATCGAGCCGAGTTTGGTGCTGAGCACACCCACGCCGTTCACGATGCCGTCCACGACCTTGCTATCCAGGAATCGGAAGAAGAACTTGTCGGCGAGGGCTTCGCCGCCTTCGACGCTGGCGTTGACCATCAGGCTGTCGTAGCCAAACTGGTTGCCCGCCGCGCGCTGGATCGAAAGCATCGTCGCCTCGTCCTTTTCGCGCTTCGGCATGCCTTTGCGATAGATGATGTAGCCGATCAGCATGCCGAGCACGCCCGCGCCGGTGGCCACCAGGAACAGTCCGTTGATGTGGACGCCCAGAATCGTGGGGCCAAAGTGTTGCGCCAAGAACCCGCTCGCCGGGTGTCCGTGCGCCAGTTCGGGGTCGAGCATCGGCACGCCGTTGGGGTAGAGCCATTTTTCGAGGTTCCAAACGTTGTAGAAAATCGCGCCGCCAATCACGCTGAGCACGGCCAAAATCGCGAGCGGCACCCACATGCTGGGCGACACCTCGTGCGGCGTGTACTCGGCGTCAAGGTGGTGATGGTGCTCGTGCTCTTCGTGCTGAGCCGCCATCTCCTCGTCGGTGTAGAAGAATCCGTGCGTGTCCGGACCATGATCCTCGTGGGCGTGCGCATGGGCGTGATGCTCGTGGTGATCGTGATCGTGATCGTGATGGGCCTCGGAGTGCAAGCCAAGTTCGCGCCACCGCTCTTCTCCGCCGTAAAACGTGAGCATGGTCATGCGGGTCATGTAGGCCGCGGTGAGCAGAGCCACGCCGACCGCAATCCAACCGGCGATCGCGCCAACCTGGACGCCATTGATCTCCGCCAAATGGTTGCCGAAGGCCGCGCCGAGAATGCTTTCCTTGCTAAACGCCCCCGCCATAAACGGGAATCCGGCGATGGCCAGCCACCCGATGGTCATGACCATCGTCGTAATCGGAATGTACTTCTTGAGGTTGCCGTACCAGCGCATGTCCTGTTCGTGAGCCATCGCGTGGATGACCGCGCCCGAACCCAAGAACAGCAGCGCCTTGAAGAACGCGTGCGTGATGACGTGGAACATGCCCACCCAATACGCGCCCGCGCCGCAGGCAATAAACATATAGCCGAGTTGCGAAACCGTCGAGTACGCGAGCACCTTCTTGATATCTCGCTGCCCGAAGGCGATGAGCGCGGCGAACAGCGCCGTGAACGCCCCGACAATCATGACCACGCCGCTCGCGGTGGGCGACATCGCAAAGATCGGCGCCATGCGGTTGAGCAGAACGATGCCCGAGGTGACCATCGTCGCCGCGTGGATGAGCGCCGAAACCGGCGTCGGACCGGCCATCGCGTCCGGGAGCCAGATATACAGCGGGAACTGCGCCGATTTGCCCATCGCGCCGACAAACAGCAGCAGGGCGATGACGGTCGTCATCTCCGGATTCGACTTAAAGACGTTGAGCGACGCCTCCGAGAGGAGCACGTCGTAACTCAGGAATCGGCCGCCGATGTCTCCGAGTTGGCTGAGGTTCGCCATGAGCAGGGCCGCGGCCATGAACAATCCGAGCGTGAGACCCCAGTCGCCGATGCGGTTGACGATAAACGCCTTGTTGGCCGCGCGCGAGTTGTTGAGGTCCTTGTACCAAAAGCCGATGAGTAGGTACGAGCAAAGGCCCACGCCTTCCCAGCCGATAAACAGCATCGCCAAGTTGTTGCCCAGCACGAGGATGAGCATGAACGCGATGAAGAGGTTGAGGTACGTAAAGAAGCGGGTGTACTCCTTTTCCTCGGCCATGTAACCAGTCGCGAACAGGTGAATCAGCGACCCCAGCCCGGTGATAATCAGCACCATCGTCATGCTGAGTTGGTCCACGCGGAGTTCGAACGGAACCACGAGCGACTGGATTTCGATCCAATTGAAGTAGGTGTAGTGCGCGCCCGCTGGAGCCTTGACCAGCCCCGCCGTGATGATCGCACCGATCACAAACGAAGCTGCAATCGGGAGCACCGCTAGGAACCCGGCGATTCGCTTGCCCGCGGCGTCGTTGCCACTTTTGACAATGCGCCCGCCGAGCAGCGACTGCACGAGGAAGCCGAGCAGCGGCAACAGCAGGACCAGAAGAATAAGTGTCTTAGTGTTTTCCGCCATGAATTACCCTTGCAACTCGCTCATTTCGTCGAGGTCCACTTCTTCACGAAGCCGGAAGATCGCCATGATAATGCCGAGGCCGACCGCGACTTCCGCCGCCGCCACCGCCATCACAAAAATCACCGCCATCTGACCGGTCATCCAGTGGTCGCTCGCCATCCGATCGGCGGGGAGCAACGTAGGACTGTATCGAGAGAACGAAAGGAAAGTGAGGTTGACCGCGTTGAGCATCAGCTCAATGCACATGAACACGACCACCGGGTTGCGGCGAATGATGACGCCAACCGCGCCGGTCGTGAACATAAATGCCCCGAGAAGCAGATACCAGTAAAGAGGAACGCCAGCCATGTTTCTTAAACTCTCCTCTTCGCGAGCAACACCGATCCAACCACACCCACAAGGAGCAGGACGGACGTGACCTCAAACGGGTAGGCGTAATCGGTGAAGAGCGTAATGCCGATGGCTTGCGGCGAGCCGTAGCTGTCGTGCGCCTTGGGCATCACGAACTCGCGGAGCGGCCAGAAGACTTGGTAGGCGATTCCGGCGAGGAGCGCGAGCCCCATGGGAACCGCCAGGAACATTCGCGGATCGATCTTTTCCGAAAGCGTGGTCTTCGCGCGCAGGTTCAGCAGCATCATGACGAACAAGAAAAGCACCATAATCGCGCCGGCGTACACCATGATTTGCGTGATGCCGAGCAGTTGCGAGTTGAGCGTGAAGTAGACAATCGCCAGGATGAGGAAGTTGACCACCAGGCACATGGCCGAGCGAACCGGGTTCTTCATCGCCACGACGCCGATCGCAAACAGCGCCGCGACTCCCGCGAGAATGAGGAAGCTCAACTGGTTCCAGTTGAGTGTAAACGGCACGCCGGGCGGCAGCGGAATCAATTCCATGCTTAGTTGCGACCCTCCATGGTCAGCACGCCCTCGGTGCCATTCGTCAATTCCGCCGAACGGCTCTCCAGGCTAGTGGAAGTCTTGTTCTTCATGTAAGTCAGATAAATGATGGCGACGAGTCCCATGGCCACCACGTAAGCCGCCGCGCCAAGCGTCGAGGAGAACTTGCTTTTCGCCATGATCCAGATCATCACCACGATGAAGTTCGCCACCGAGATCGGCAGCAGGACTTTCCAACCCAAGTGCATGAGCTGGTCGTAGCGGAGTCGCGGCAACGTCGCCCGAACCCAGATGTAGAAGGCGATGCCAATGAAACCCTTGACCACGAACGTGAGCGGCGCCGCCCAATAGGAGATCCCGCCAAAGAAGTCGGCCACGGATTTGAGCCCGGCCACATCGGTGCCAATGGCTTCCCAGTTGATCGGAAGCGGGTTCCAGCCGCCCAGGAACACGGTGAAGAACACCGCGCTGAGCATGAACATGGCCGCGTATTCGCCCATGAAGAACACGGCGAATTTCATCGAGCTGTACTCCGTGTGGTAGCCCGCGATGATCTCGTTTTCCGCTTCGGGAAGGTCAAAGGGCGCGCGGTTGGTCTCGGCAATGATGCAGATGAGGAACACGATTGCGGAGACAAACCCCCACGGCGTGAAGATAAACCAGTTCTGGAACCAACTGAACTGACCGGCCAGCGGCTGCATCTGCTCACCGATGATGTCGCTCATGCGGAGCGAACCGGTCGCCAGGATGACCGCCGCGAGCGACATGCCCATCGCGAGTTCGTAGGAGATCAACTGAGCCGAGGCCCGCAGACCACCCAGCAGTGAATACTTGTTGTTGGAGCTGTAACCCGCGAGTACCACGCCGTACACGCCGAGCGAGCTAATCGCCAGCACATAGAGGATGCCAATGTCAACATTCGCAATCGGCGTCAGCAGGCCGTACACGCCGTAGCTCGGACCCCAGGGCAATGTCGCACCGATGGCAAACGCCGGGAAGAGCGCGATGGCGGGGGCGATAAAGTAGATCGCGCGGTCCACGGCGACCGGCGTAATGTCTTCCTTTAGAAAGAGCTTGACGCCGTCGGCAATGGGCTGCAGCAGGCCTTGGAGCGAGATTTTGAACCCGTTTTTGAACTTAAACGTGGCCACTCGGTTCGGACCGTGGCGGTCCTGCATCCACGAAAGCAACCGGCGCTCAAGCCAGATAAACGCGGGGACAATTAACAGAACGGGTACCACGAACAAGAGCACTCGGATGAGTGCCAACAAGGCCGGGTGCAAGCTCAGAAGCCACTGCTCTACCACAACTCAAAGTTTTACCCGCTAGCGGAACGCAGTTGCCGCGAAAGGCGTATTGAACTTTTCCCTGAGCCCGGTTTATTTGCTGGTCTTGCCTTGGTCCAAATTGACCATGGTTCCCATCAGCGTTTTCTCGGCCCCGCCGGTGTTGCCCGACTTCAAGGCGTTCATCGCCACGGTCACCTCGCGCGCTTCGTCGGCGCGACCCTGGTTCACCAGCATCATCTGCGTTTTCTGAAGTTCGTCCAGCGCGCCCATGACCGTGATTTGGCCGGTCTTGAGGCCCATGATGGTCTTCTCGACCACGCGCGAAGCGGCGGCGATCGAGTCGGCTTGTTGGACCATCGGGTTGACCGGCGCGGAATATTTCGCCGCATCCGCCGTGAACTCCATGATCAGGTCGAACTCGCGGGTATCGCGCTGACCGGTTTGCACATTGTCAAAGTGCAATCGAGCCGCGGCTACGCGGTACCAACCCAGCGGGTGATTTTGAAAATCAAACGCCAGCACCTGCTGCATCGTCATTCCGCGCTCCAAGTCGGTGAGCGGAATCGTGACTTTGCTCCCGGTCGGCACACTGCTGACACCACTGGCGCGTCGGAGCGACACCCAGCGGGCCATTTCGACCTCAAGCGTCAGGTTTTGCGCGGCAACGCTCAGCAGCTTTTCGAGTTCGACACGGAAGATTTCCGGGATCAGTTGCGGCTGTTCGATGTAGTAATAGTTGCCGCTGGCGCGCTTCGCCATCCCCGCCAATAGTTCTTCGTTGTAATCCGGACCGAACCCGAGGAACGTGATCGTGATGCCTTCGTCCTTAATCTGGCCGGCTAGTTCGGTGAGCGCCGAGTAGTCCTTCACGCCCGCGGTGGGGTCGCCATCGGAGAGCACCACCATGCGCGTGGCGCGTTGACCTTCGACGTGGCTGCGCAGCTGCTGGAGGCTCATATTCAGCGCGTCGTAAATGTTGGTCGTGTTGCCGGGTTGAATCCGCGCGATGCCATCCTTGACAGCTTGGCGATTGGTCACGCGCTGAGGCGGCATCAGAACCTCCACGACCTCTTCGAACGTGACGATGCTCAGGACGTCGTTGCCCGAGAGCATGTCCACCACGTGGGCGCACGCCTGCTTGACGTACTCCAGCGGAGCCCCTTCCATCGAGCCGCTTCGGTCGATACAAAGACAAAGATTGAGGGGCGTTCGAGCCCCGCTGACCGCCATTCCGGGCAGACCGCCGGATTCTTGACCCGCCGCGATCTCGAGCAAAAAGCTTTCGCTGGCCGGACCGTTCGCCATGGTGGCCTCGCGACCGGGCGTCACGTTGACCGCAATTCCGGGCGTGCTTGGGTTCACCGTCACCGCCATGGTCCGGTTCAAATCCAGGCCCGGCACGGCCATGGTGCGATTCATGTCGCCCGACATGAGCGTGCGGTTGGGGTCGATATGCTGCGTTTTGTCCATCAATGCGTTCTCACTATTCGACGCGGAAAATTGTGCTCCCGATCTGAAATTGGTCGCCAACATGTAAGAGTGTCGGCTGGTTGATGCGCGTTCCGTTCACGGAGACGCCATTTCGGCTCTGCAAATCGTGCAAAACCAGACCATGCGGCGCTGGTTCCAGCAGCGCGTGGCGGCGGGAAATCGCGGAGTCGTGATCCACGCGGATGCCAATGCCCTCTCGCCCAATCTCGGTCGGTCCCTGAATCGGGAACATGTTCCCCGCCAGCGGCCCGTTCATCATCACCACCCGCGCCATCACCGCGCTCACGGCCGGCATCGCCGTCGTCATGGTAGGAACTTGCGGCTCGGCGGGGGCATGCGTTTGCGGCCTGGGTTCGGGTGCCCGCTGAGGCGTGGGCGCGGCCACACTTGCCATTCCGGCCAACAGAAACTGGAAGGTCAGCGACGCCATTTGGATCGTATCGCCATGCCGCAACTCGGCTTGCTGAACCCGGGCGCCGTTGACGCCGACCCCGACCGACGTCCCCGCGTCGTGAATGATGAAGCGGCCCTGGTACCGGACGATCGTGGCGTGGAGGGGAGCCAAGTTGGGGTCGGCGAACACCGGAATGCTCGCGTTCTCCGCCCGCCCGATCGTCGTCTGCGAGCCGTCAACGGGCCACTCTTTGAACTCGTTTCGGCCAAATACGAGCCGCAGTTTCGCACGGGTGGACAGTGCCTGCGCCACGCCGATAAACAAGCCAATGACGGCGCACAGACTAAAGAATCCAACCGCCCGCGAAGGGCCGCCTACATCGCCCGATCCTTGCGATTGGGCGATGCTTTGCCCGAACATTGCGGCGGCACCCTCAAACAAGAATCCGCCAAGCGCACCGCCCGCGAGCCCGCCGAGAATAGCGGAGTAAGTACGCGAGGCCGATCGCACAATCGTCGCCTCGGTCAGGGCGACGCCGCAGCCGAGAACCATCCCAAAGAACGCCCAGCCGGGCACACGAGAGAAGATAGAAGCGTTTTGCCCGCCCAACACGCCAAACACAGTGTTGCCGATACTCAGGGCCAGCGGGCCGCAAAACAGACCCACGAAGATGCCAGCGAAAAGGCCCTTCAGCACGTGAGTTCGCGAGCCTTGCAGGAAGCCCGACAGCAATCCAAGGAGGCCGATCAGCAAAGTCCCGATCGTAAAGGCGAGCACCGTGCCGTGGCGCGCGGCTTCGGCATCAGTATTCATGCCGCGCGCCGCGGTTGGTTCCGTGATGACAAACGTCACGATGCCCGCCACGGCCCCGACCAGCAGATAGAGAAACGCGCGCTTCACGGGTTATTCGCCTCGCAACATCGTGGTCCCCAACTGCAAGGTCTGCCCCGGCGCGAGGCTCACCACCTCGCCGGGATTGACTTTCTTGCCGCTGACAAACGTTCCGTTCGTGCTGCCGAGATCTTCCACCGTTACCTCATCGCCTCGCCGAGTGATTTTGGCGTGCTGCCGCGATACCGAATCCTGGCCCACCAACGCGAGGTCGCAAGCCGCGTCGCGGCCGATGATCGCCTCGCCCTCGGCGATCGCAAAAACCTGCCCCGATTGATCCACCAACCGACTGAGCGCGGCCACGCCCAGCACAATCGGACTCGGCACCTGGCTCACGGGATCGGGGTCAGCCGAGTCCAGGAGAATCTGCGGAATCGGCTCCGGCGCGCGCGGAGCGGGTGGAGGAAGGTCATCCACGGCGGCGACATCGTCGGGCACCGGAACGCCAAGCTTTTTCAGACCGGCCGCGACCTGATCGCTCTTGTTGGTCATGAGGTAACGGACCAAAAACCCGAGCCCGACCAGCACGGCGAGCGCAAAGAAAGTGGAGAGAAACGGGAAGCCCCGCGGCTCAGCGGCGGGCATCGGGTCACTCGGCGGAACCAGCGGCTCCTCCGTCCGTGAGCCCGACTTAGCTTCCGTCGTCTTGTCAGCGGATTTTTGACCTGGCGCCGCGGGAACCTTTTTCGCGGTGCCCGGCGTCTTCGGCGGAGTCGCCGCGGCCACGGTCTCCACTTCGTCGGGAATCACCACCGTAAGAATGGGAATCGGCTGCGTGCGCACGAGCGTGAGGTCCCAGCTTTGCGCCGGATACGCCTTCGGCGAGCCGTTGACTGGCACTTTCGGCACAACCTTGAACGTGCCCGGCAAGATGCCAAACACACTGACAGTGCCGTTGGCCGACGGGGTCAGCATGAGTTCGCGCCGCTCTTTGCCGTAAATCGCGGTGATCGAGCCGGCCGCCAAGGGCTCGCCGCCGTGCTGCAGTTGAACCCGAACCTCGCCGATCAAGGTCTCGCTGGAGCTGGAAACCGCCCACGCCTTCTCCTGGAGAATCGCCTCCACCATTTCGGTGGAGATGTTGTTCGTCGCCTTGTTAAGAATGTAAATATGGTCGCTGTCTTTTGCCCCGCCAAAGTCAAAGTCAATTTCCTTTTCGTTGGTCGAAATCGCGTTTGCGGGCGGTGCCCCGGGCTTCGCGGCGATCCACAGCACGCGGGTGCCCTCGCCTTCGAACATGATGTTGACCTTTTGCGCCGATGCCACCGATCCGCACACGCCCGCCAAGCCCAAGAAAAGGGCGAACTTCAATTTCACGAACTTAGGGACGCAATTGACCACCTGGATTACTCGGCAGAAACCGCGACCGGCACGATTTCTTGCAGACGGATGAGCCCGCCGCACCCGCGATGCAGATATTTGCCCCGCCGCGGAAGCTGTCGCCGCCGCTGAAACTGCAGGCCGCACTTGGCGCAGTGATAAATGATCACGCGGCGAGCCTGGTTTCGCTGACACTCGTAGCGGTGATAAACCTCGCACGGCTCGCCGAGGTCGGCCATCGCCTGAGTCCACGCCGCACCATGACCTCGACCGCGTAGCCCATGACGATCCACCGCCATCAGGTGCGCGTACTCGTGACGGAGCGTCGCGACCAGTTTTTCGGGCGTGTTGAGCACCTTCGGGCCGAGGAGCACGACGTTGCGGCGCAAGTCGGCCATGCCCGCCGTGGTGCGGTACGCGCGCCACTCAAGGCTCACGGATCGGCGCAGCGGAAAGCGTCGCCAGCATTCGGCCAGGGTGGTCGCGGCAAGTTCATCTTGCCAGGCTTCGGTCACCGATTCGACTCCGCCAGCATTTCGGCCAAGTCCACCAATCGAATCTCCTCTTCGGTCACCTGTTTGATGCTGGCATCGAGCATGATACGGCAGAACGGGCAGCCGAGCGCGACGGTCTTGGCTCCGGTGGCCAGCAGTTCTTCGGCGCGACGCACACCCGGCCGCTCGTCGGGGGCTTCTTCCATCCACATGCGCCCGCCTCCGGCTCCGCAACAGAGCGTCTTTTTGCCATGATGCTCGGGTTCGCGAAGCAGCTCCTTGCGACCGATAAGCGCACGAGGCGCGACCGACTCGTCGTTCACGCGGCCCAGGTAGCACGGGTCGTGGTAGGTCATGTCGCCGTTGTTCGCCGATTGCAGCTTGCCCTCGCTGACCAGTTGTTGCAGGAACTGCGTGTGGTGGAAGACCTCGAAGGTGCCGCCAAACTCGGGGTACTCGTTGGCCAGCGTGTTGAAGCAGTGCGGGCACGGCGTCACAATGCGCTTGAATTGGTACTGCTTGAACGTGCCGATGTTCATGTTCGCCATTTCCTGGAACATGAACTCGTCGCCCACACGCCGCGCCGAATCGCCGGTGCATAGCTCCTCACGGCCCAGACAAGCAAAGTCAATACCAGCCTTTTTCATGAGCTCAGCCGTGGCCTGCGTGGTCTTCACCGCACCCGGATCGGTCGCGCCCGCGCAACCCACCCAAAACAGAACATCGAACTCCTTTTTGTTGCGGGCCAGCGGAATGTCGCGATCGCGCATCCACTCCTCGCGGCTCTCGGGCGTCGCGCCCCAGGCGTTCATGGTCGAGGCCGTTTGCCGAAGCATCGTCGCCGCCGACCCACTGAGCTTGCCTTCGGCCACGAGGTTGCGCCGCGCGTCCACGATCAAATCTACGTGTCGAATCAGCACCGGGCACGCCTCCACGCACGCGTTGCAGGTGGTGCACTGCCACAGCGCTTCTTCGCTCACCGCTTGCGCGATCGGCGTATCGGTCATCAGGGCGGTGCGCACGCCTTGCGCGATTTCCTTGGGGTTCAAAATTTTGCCGACGCCGTTAGCCGGGCAAACCTCGGTGCAGCGACCGCACTCCATGCAGGCATCGAGCGACATCAGGTGCCAACGCGAGTAGTCGGCCGGCATCTCGGCGCCGATCTTGCCGGTCTGCTCCACCTCTTCCATGCTGAGCGGCTGCAACTGCCCCATCGGCCACTCGGGCGCCTTGACTGAGGTCGCGACCGCCATCACGATGTGCTTGAGCTTCATGTGCGGCAGCGTGCAGATGAACACCGCCACGAGCACGGAGTGGAACCACCAAATGCCGACGTAGCCGCTCGGCTGGAGGTTGCCCAGCAAGTTCGCAACGCCCGAGCCGACCCACGACCAATGATCCCAAGGCTTGCGCTCCACCGCAATGCGCGCGCCTTCGAGCAAGTAGCCGGTCAGCGTGAGTGTGAGCAGCAACACGAGCGCCCAGTTGTCGCGCCAATTGTGGCTGAGCACTTTCGGGCGGAACCCCGTGCGCCGACCAATCGCCCAAAGTAGCCCCGCGAGAAGCAACAGACCGAGCGTATCGAACGTGGCTTCGTACAGCAGGTAGTACTGCCCCTGGTGAAACTTGAACGGCGAGTAGGTGTTGATGCCGAGCAACGTCGTCGCCAAGAGCAACGCCATGAAGCCGAAGAAAATGAACAAGTGCATCGGCGCGCCCGAGCGCGGGCGGCTGCTCCGCACCTTCTTTTGGGCGAGAATGTACGTCAGGACATTCTTGATCCAGTTGGTTCGCCAAGTGATCGGCTTGCCTTTACTCCACAGCGCTTTTCGACGCCAAAACACGCTGGCGGCATAGGCCATGCTGCCGAGCATCAGCGCGTAGAAGATCGCTTTCGCGATCGGACCCTGGTGCATGAATTCGGCCCGGGTCGGCACTTCGGCGAGGAAACTCATCATGGCAAATCGCGCTCTCCGTTGAGCGCTTCAGAATCCTAGAATCTTAGCACGTTCTCTCGGGTGGCCAACGACCGAACACCCTGCGAAATGGTGACCACCGGCACCACTGCGAGCTCGGTGACAAGGTGTTGCAACACGCCCTCGTGAACGCGAGCATCGCACGAAAGCTCGCCATCGCCAACTCCGGCAAACGAGAGGATGGCCCAAGCGCCGCGCTCAACCGCCTTGTCCAAGTAGGTCAACGCCAGTTGCGTGTCGGTGCCTTCCACGCGCAGGCAACCCAAGTACTGCGGATCGAGCGTCTGTTCGTCGTTCCAAAACTCCTGGCCGGACCGCGCCCACATAAATCGCGGCCGCACGATGGGTCGGTAGTCGCCGCCCTGTTCTACTTCCGGCAACCCCCACGGGTAGGCGAACGCTTCCGGCTCGCTCCCCATGAGCTCAAGAAATGCCTCCTGCGACTCGACGATCTCGCCCAGCACCATGTCGTGGTTCCAACCCGGCAGCAAACCCGATGGCAGCGCCGCCGTCACCAGACTGCCGTTGCCGATTTCGTGGCCATCTTGGCGGGCCTGATGCCAAGTTTGGGAGTGCTCGACCAAGCTCACCGGGTCGATAAAGAACGTCGCCGGGATGCGTGGCTCGTGCAGACGCGGCAACACCAATTCGCGATGACTGACAAAACCGCCGTCGTAAGTGAGCGAAATCCGCGACGCCATTGAGGCAAGGACGAATCATTCCAGGCGAGTGAATGTGCAAATCGTCAGCACAGTCATAAAAACGCCAAATTGCATGTGGCAGGGGCCGCACAATAGAGGGGATGACGTTGCGATCCGCCGCCGCTACCGGGCTCGGGTTGATCCTTACCGGGATCGGCATTGCCGGCTACGTGATCCCCGGCCTGCCCGGCACCATCTTCCTTATCTGGGCGCTCGCTTGCTTCAAAGTGGGCAATCCGCGCCTGGAAAAGTGGCTGCTCAATCACCGATTGGTGGGCCCGACCCTCCGCGACTGGGACGAAAATCGCTGGATGCCCGCCCGCATCAAGGTGCTGGTGGTGAGCATCATCACGCTCTCCACCGCCGGCAGCCTGTTCCGCATTCACTTCCTGTGGGCGCGGGTACTCCTGGTGGCGTTAGCCGTCTACGGGGTCTGGTTTATCCTGAATCTCCGGACCAAGCCGGTCGGGGGAAAGCTCACCCCAACTGACCGATAAGCAGCACGTACCCATCGGGGTCGTGAACCCGGAGTTCGCCATCCGGCATGTAAAACGGGTGCGAGATCGCAAACGCCGTACTATTGCGCGGCAATGATTCGGCACCGCCATTGAACGATCCGCCATCGGTCACGCCGTTCGCTAGCAAGTGCTCGCGGAGCGCGGCCACATCCGGCGCGTGGAGATAAATGAGCGCCGCTTGCACCGTTGGGTCAATCTCTCCGCTCGCTTGGGCGAGCATGAGGTCGCAGTTCGGTGCTTTCAATCGAGCCCAAAACGGATTCGGTTCGTCGCCGTGGCTGGAGTGCTGGGCGAGACCGAGCAGGCTATAGAACCAGCGACTCTCCGCCACGTTCCGGACGTGCAGGTAGGGGACGAAGCTGGTGACCATGTTCCCACACTACTTGCGCCAAAGCACAAATTGTTACCGCGCGAATCGCCATCGGCCAGAAAAAGTAGTGCTCAAAGTAGTGGAAAAACGCCATCGGCGCGTAGGCGACGATTCCGGCGACAAACATCCACACCAAGGTTCGTGCGTTCGGGTTGCGCCAGAGCAAGCAGACCAACGCGATGGGGCTGGCCGCGACAACCAACGAGATGTAGAAGTCGGGCAACAGCAGCGCGAACAGGCTGGTCGAAATGAGTGCCCACACGTAGGTGATGGCGGCAAAGGCGGGTACCGCGAAGTGATAAATTTCCAGGAATCCGCCGCCGCCGGTCCGCCACTGCTGCCGCTGATATCCGCTGGGGCTCAGGCTCACCACCTGCATGCGAATGAGGAAGTACGCCACGGTCACCGCGCCGAGTACTAAAATCCAGGCCCAGGGTTTTGGCTTCGATTCGCGGCGAGCTAACCATATGGTGAACATCACCGGCAGCACCATCACCGCCTGTTCGTAGGAGGCCAGCGCGAGCCAAGTGCAGACTCCGCTCAATGCGAGCCACCCCCAATGACCGCGTCGCCAATACAGCACCGCACCGAACATCGCCGGTAACACGAAGACGGTCATGGTGCTGGCCGTACGCCCCGGCACCCAGGCGAGCATCCGGTAGTAAAGCTTGATCGCCTCGCCGACCTCCATGTAGAACGTCGGGACTGCCGCTAACACCATGCCCAACGTAAACCAGCGGCGTTGCCACAACGCAAGACCAACAGCTGCCACCGACGCCGCGACAAACACGGGGAAACCTTGATCGAGGCACCACGCGGTGAACACAATGGGCGCGGCCAGTACCCAGTCCAGGTTCAACCATCGCCGCAGAGCCAGCGTCAACCCGCCCAAGCCTAGCACGCTAAGCGCGGCGAGGACCGCGTTGGTTAAGCCAACCCTCGCGGCACTGGCATTCGCGCCGTCCACAACAAAGGTGAGCGTGCTGACCGGACGATAAAAGTGGTTGCCGAGCGGCCAGTCGCGCACGAACCACGACCACGGATGCGGATTTTCGCGGATGCCCTTGAAAATCCCGACCGTATCGGAATCGGTGAGCAGCCCGCCATGGGCGCTGCGATGCGCGACGACAAAGCACGCGCAAGCAAAGTAGATCGCCAGCCAGATCCAAAGGGCTCGGCGCGACATGTTAGGAAATCAGGCGGCGAGCGTTCTCCATGCTGCGAGTCACACCCGTAAATGGGTCTTCCTCCGCCTCATACTCGACGTTCATCCAGCCGTCGAAACCGGCGGCTTTCAGCTCGCGGATGCAGGCGGGCAGGTCCACCGCCCCCTCGCCGACTGCGGTGCCGACAAACTTTTCGCCTGCAAGCGATTCGTAGGCGAAGCCCGTGTGTCCCGCCGGAGCGGGCGCGAAGTCTTTAAAGTGCACCATGTTGGCCCAAGCTGCGATTTCGCGAATCGCGGCCTCGCTCGGCTGACCCACCAAGATGAAGTTGCCGGTATCCGGGTTTGCGCCTAGCGTGTCGTGGCCGCATTTTGCACGCACATCGGTGATGAGGCCGCGCACCTGATCGCCGCGGCCGGCGAGTTTGCCATGGTTTTCCAGCGCGAGCACTACGCCCTTGGTTTGCGCGTAGTTGGCGGCGGCCACCAGGCCATCAACGATCCACTCGCGGGCCTGCTCCAGGCTCGGTCCATCGGCGGCCACATCCCCCGCGAACACGCGCACGACTTTGGCACCGTACTGCACTGCTTCGTCCACGCCAAAGCGAATCTTGGTCAATTCGGCGGCCCGCTCGGCGGGATCAGCCTTGGCGAAGTTCTGAGCGACGCTAAACACCGCGCACGGCAAACCGGTTTCTTCGAGCGCACGCATGGCGGCCGCCCGATCCACCTCGGCGTCGCGATAGAAGAAGTCGAGAAGCTCCACCCCGTCCGCGCCAATGCGCTTGGCCTCGCGGATGAAGTCGGCGATGCTCAACTTCCCCTCCCGCCACGGATGAACGTACGACCACATGCTGACGCCAAGCTTCATGCGCGCTATGTTACCGAGTTCAACAAAAAACGGGAGTCCCGTCTGGACTCCCGTTTCGATTTGCTTAACCTGAGGTTAGAGCTTGATTTGAATGTCGACGCCGCTCGGCAGGTCCAAGCGCATCAGAGCGTCAATCGTCTTGTTGTTCGGCTCGTGAATGTCGATCAGTCGGTTGTGGGTGCGGATTTCGAAGTGCTCCATCGATTCCTTGTCGATGTGCGGACCGCGGATGATACAGAATCGGCGAGTGTGCGTCGGAAGGGGCACGGGACCGCAAATTTTTGCGCCGGAGCGCTTGGCGGTTTCGACAATTTTATCGGCCGATTGGTCGATGAGACGGTGATCATAGGCACGAAGCCGGATACGTACACGCATAATTTTTTCCTTCTTTGGTTCCGAATTCCCAGCTCAGCGCGTGCGAGCCGCCACCTCAGAACCTTCAAATTGTACCATACGGTTGCACTTTTGGGTCCGTCGGTCGTATTCTGCCCATATGATCGCACGATCTTCGCTTTGCGCTCTCTCGCTCGCCTGCGCCGGTGCCGCCTTTGCCCACCTGCCCTGGGAGATACCGAACCTGGCCGGTTACAAGACAACGGCCACCGCGACCCGCGCTCAAGTCGCCACCAAGGTGCAGCGCACTACACTGCGGGTGGGTTACCTCGGCATGTTTGTCGAGCAAGATAAGGCGACCTATGTCGTGGAGGAACTCGATGAAGCGGGCCCGGCGGCGGCGGCGGGAATCGAGGTCGGCGACGTCGTGCTGAACCTGGGCGGCTACAAGGCGAAGGACCAATCCGCGTTCCGCAACCACATTCAAGGGCTGGAACCCGATTCGACGCTCAGCGTGGAAATTCTGCGCGGCGGCAAGAAGCAGAAGAAGGACGTGAAGGTGGGTTCGACCAGCCGGCCCAAGCTGCTCAGTGATGAGCGCCCCGTGATGGGCGTGCTCCTGGGCGATGCGACCCCCGAAGGCGTGGCCGTGCGAAGGGTCACTCCCGACTCGCCCGCCGACAAAGGCGGGCTGAAAACCTCCGACATCGTGACCAAACTCGACGGCACGGCCCTAGTGGACCCGGCGAGACTGGAGGCATTTTTAGACGAGAAGGCTCCGGGCCAAGTGGTGACCGTGACCTACCTTCGCGAAGGCAAAACCGGCGAAGCCAAGGTGACCCTTGGCGAGCCGCCCCAAACCACCGGCGGTGCGCAAACGTTTTCACCCCGCAACGTGTGGAAGAAGGACGTTTATAAGCTCGCGATCATCGGCATGGATTACGCCGACGTGAAGCACAACGACAAGATCAGCCGCGAGGCGTGGGCGGATTCGCTCTTTAGTACAGGAACCTACACCGGCGAATCAGCCACCGGCGAAAAGGTCTACGGCTCGCTTAACGACTTCTATCAGGAAGTCTCGGTGAAGTCGCTCCGCGTCGAAGGCAAGGTGTTCGAACCGGTGCTGCTCACCAAGAATCGGATGGACTACCAGGAGGGCAACGGCACCGGAAACCGCAGCCGCCAGATGCTCTTTAACGAGACGCTGGATGCGGTGATCAAGCGGGATGGGGAGACCGCGCTCGATGGCTACGACGGCATCTTCTTTCTGTTCAGCGGCGGACGCGTGCAAACCTCGCGCGGAAGCGTCTACTGGCCGCACCGCAGCAGCCACCGCTACAAGAATAAGACTTGGCCGTACTTCATCATTCAAGAAGGCGGTCAGCGCATGACCGACATCAGCGTGATGGCGCACGAGTTTGGCCACATGATCGGCTGGCCCGACCTCTATGCGCGACCCGAAAATCCGGGTTCCGAAGGGCTCGGCACCTGGTGCCTGATGAGCAACCAAACCGGCGCCGGTCGTCCGCAGCATCCCAGCGCTTGGTGCAAGATTCAGCAAGGCTGGCTCGACCCCGTGGTGATTGATCCGAGCGTGCCGCAAAAGCTGATTCTCAGCCCGGTGAATGGTTCGAAAACCGAATGCTACAAGGTGCTCCTGCGACCCGATGGCGCGGAATATCTGCTGCTGGAGAATCGCCGCAAGACCGGATTTGACACCTCGCTCTCCTCGGAAGGAATGCTGATTTGGCATGTCGCCGGCAATACGCCGACGCTTATTGAATCGCACGGCGTGGAAGGCCCCAGCGGCCCGCGCGTATATCTTAATTCGGTGCCGTTCCCCTCGGGCAGCAACACCTCGTTTACGCCGTTCACCACGCCCTCAAGCCGAAGCAAGTTTGGCGGCGGCGCGCCGGTGCACATCACCAACATCCGCCAATTAGAAGATGGCCGCGTGACGTTCTGGATCGGCTACGAAATGCAGTAGGCCCACGCAAAAAGGGGGTGGGGTGCCGGCTGGCATCCCACCCTTTTTCTTTGCTAAATTACGGGTTGACCGTGACTTCGCAGGTGCGCGTGTAGGCCTTCTTGAGGCCGTACAGATCTTGAATGGTCACCGTGACCGTGAACTTGCCCGGCTTGCGGAAGCGTCGCTTGATGCTGCTGCCTTCGGCGTCCACTTGGATGCCGTCCGTCTTGTCAAAGTCCCACGTGTACTTGAGCGGAGTTGCGCCGCCGTAGCCGTTGGCGATGAATTCGATTTCATCGTTGAGGGCGAGGTTGAGTTCGCTATGGTTGAGGTCGCCCGAAACCGGCGAGGAGTCGTTGCTCACGCGGATATCGCCCAGATAGAACGAGCTCACGGCGTCGCCGCTCATGGCGATTTCGACGATTTCCTTGTTCGTGCGGCCGAACCCGCTGATGGCCTTGAGGGGCACTCCAAGCGGCTTCCAAGCCGCATCCGAACCGCGCGGTACGTCAACGTAGATTTCGCTCTTGAGGCCGTCCGAAGTCGTCACAACCAGGCGAACTCGCTTGAGCGTGGCCGGAGCCGCTGCCGCACCGGCACCCGCGCCACCACCGCGTCCGCCGCGACCGAGGTTTCCGCCCCCGGCGCCGCCAGGAAGACCCGGGCCACCCATGTCGCCCGCGCCGCCATCGCCAACGCGTCCGCCGCCTGCCCCACCGTTCATGGTGCCGGTTCCGGCGGCTCGAAACTGAATGAGCAGCAAGTTGTCGGCGCTTTCAAACTCGTTGGCCAACGCCTTGGATTGGTTGAGAATGACGCGACCGCCTTGGAAGTAGTTGCGGCTGGAAATGCGAATGGACTTCGTGCCTTCGAACACCACTTCATCGGTCTCGGAAACGGTGCCGCTTCCCCACGACTTCAGCGCAATGCCCTGGTCGGAGGTGGTGCGAGTAGGAGTGTACAAAATGGTGCCCGCGCCAAACGCCATTTGCGTGGCGAGGCCGAGGAGGATTGCCGTGGTCTTCATGTTCATCAGTCTTTCGGTTCAGTCTGTTGGTTCCGGATGTCGAATTCGTTGAATGGCGGTTGCCCGCCCCGTTTCTTTTAAGACGTCTATGACTACGCCAGAGATTACACCAGGTTCATCCGCGACTTCAAATCGTTGCGGTAGCGTGGTGCGAAATCGCGTGAGAATGATGTCGCGGCGCATTCCCAGCACGCTACGCACAGGTCCGCACATGCCGACATCCGTAATGTAGGCGGTGCCGCCTTCCAGAATCTGTTCGTCGGCGGTGGTCACGTGGGTGTGAGTGCCGACCACGGCGACGGCGCGGCCATCCATGTGGAGGCCCATTCCGATCTTCTCGCTGGTGGCTTCGCAGTGAAAATCCAGGAACAAATGTCGCCCTGCGCAAGCGGTTGCGCAAGCGTCGGCCGCGGCAAACGGGTCGTCGTAGGAGTCCATGAAAACCCGTCCACAGAGGTTGGCGACACTCAGTCGGACACCCTGCTTTTCGGGAAGGTGCGTGATCCCCACGCCGGGGGTTCCCACGGGCATATTCCCCGGGCGCACAATCGGCTTGCCGCTATCCAGGTACGGGATGATCTCCCGCTTGTTGAACGCGTGGTTGCCCAGCGTAATGGCGTCGGCGCCCAGCCGGAAAAACTCTTCCGCGATATCGGGTGTGATGCCGACTCCACCGGCGGAGTTCTCGCCGTTGATGATGACGAACAGCGGGGCGTGCTCTTTCACGAGCTTCGGCAAACCTTCGCTGACCGCCTTGCGGCCGGGCTTCCCGACAACATCGCCGAGAAAGAGAATTCGATAAGTTTCTATGTCGCGACCTCGCTATATCGGCTTTCGCGAATGATGGTCACCTTAATCTGTCCGGGATAGTTGAGTTCCTTTTCGATTTGCTTGGCAAGGTCGTGTGCAAGCGTTTGCGCAGCCTTATCGCTGATCGAATCCGGACGGACGAAGACGCGGATTTCGCGCCCCGCTTGCAGGGCGTAAGTGCGATCCACACCGGGGTGACGACCCGCGATGAGTTCGAGGTCCTTAATGCGCTGCAGGTAGGTATCGAGGTTCTCTCGTCGCGCTCCTCGCCGGGCCGCGCTGATCGAGTCGGCGATGGCCACCAGCTTGGCTTCGTTGGTGTCCTGCGGAATCTCTTCGTGGTGGGCACCAACCGCGAGGCAGATCGCCGGCGGCAGGCCGTGGTCTTCCAAAAACTTCATGCCGGCAAGGGCGTGAGGCCCATCATAAGGTGCGCTGAGCGACTTGCCGATATCATGTAACAGCCCCGCCGCGCGAACGATCGGGACACTTAGTCGCAACTCGTGCGCGAGTCGCGCGCCGATTTCAGCGGTTTCAACCGAATGGTTAAGAACGTTTTGACCGAGACTCGTGCGGAATCTTAGGTTGCCGAGCGCGAGCAACACTTCCGGCGGCAGGCCCGGCACCTTGGCCATCTCGGCCGCCTGCTCGCCCGATTCTCGGGCGACGCGTTCCAACTCGTGGTTGGCGGCTTCCACCGCCTCCTCAATACTGGCCGGATGGATGCGGCCATCGAACATTAGGTTCATGAGCGCGATCCGCGCGACCTCCCGACGAACCGGATCGAACGACGAGATCACGACCGTCTCGGGTCGTTCGTCAATGACCAAGTCCACGCCCGCGGCCTGTTCAAAGGCGCGAATATTACGTCCCTCGCGGCCGATAATTCGGCCCTTCATTTCTTCTGAAGGCAATAGCACCGCGGCCGCGGTTGCCTCGTTGACGATCGGCACATGGGATCGCTCAATAGAACTGAGGATGAGCTTGCGCGCCTGGTTGTCGGCGTCGAGTTTCGCCTCGCGCAGTGCTTCGCGGCGAGCCTCCTCGGCTTCCGCGGCGACGGCCTGGCGCATCTGCTCGCGAGCCTCGTCAACCGTCAGTTTGGACAACGCTTCAATGCGCTGTTGCCACACTCGCGACTGTTCGGCCACCTCGCGCTCGCTGTCATGCAGCTTCGCTTGCAGATCGGAGAGCTCCTTGTGCGCACGAATTGCGCCCTGTTGGTCGGCGAGTTGCTTTTCGAGGTGCAACTCCCGAATCCGACCGCGCAGAGTCGCCCAAACGACAACGCCGCCAACGGCGGCGCCCAGCCCGGGCAACAGAATCTGCTCAAACGTCATTGGCTTCCTCTATTATTGACGCAATCGTGTCCTCCGCGAATCCGCGTCCGGCGAGAAACCGCCCGACATGCTTAGGTCGCTTGCGCTCGATGGCCCGGCGCGCGCGGTCGAACTCACTGTTCAAACCGGACGCTTGCTCCAAACCTTTCTCAACCAATTGGTGAGAAACCCACGCATCGCTGCGACCACCCTCGTTCGCTTGTCGCGAGATTGCCTCGGCCACGCGGTTATCATTCAACAAGCCCTTGCTCACCAAATGGTTAACCACCGCTTCAACAAGCGCTCCGTGCTTAGCGAGTTTCGCGCGAAGTTCGTGCTCACTTAAACTGCGTTGGCTGAGGCGACGAATCGCCTCAGCCAACACTTCAGGGTCGGGTGACTGACTCACTCAGCCGGAGTAAGGTCCTTCGGCATTTCGACCACGGCCACCGTGTCGTTCTTAAAGAGCGCCCGCACCTTGGTGTCAATCTCAGCAAAGATTTCCGGATTTTCATCCAGGAAGTTACGCGCGTTATCGCGGCCCTGACCCAGGCGAGTGTCGCCGTAGTTGTAGTACGTGCCAGCGCGGCTAATGACGGCTTGCGCCAAAGCCATGTCGAGCAGATCGCCGGACTTGGAAATGCCTTCGCCGTAGATCATGTCGAACTCAGCCACGCGGAACGGCGGCGCCACCTTGTTCTTCACCACCTTCACCTTCGTTCGCGAACCGATCTGCTCGGTGCCGTTCTTGATCGCCTCGCCGCGACGAACTTCTAATCGGACCGACGCCCAGAACTTCAGCGCGCGACCGCCGGGAGTCGTCTCCGGGTTGCCGTACATCACACCGATCTTTTCGCGAAGCTGGTTGATGAAAATTGCGCTCGTGTTGGACTTGTTGATGCTGCCGCCGAGCTTCCGCAAGGCTTGGCTCATCATGCGAGCTTGCAGACCCACGAAAGAGTCGCCCATTTCGCCTTCGATTTCCGCCTTCGGAACCAACGCGGCCACCGAGTCGAGAACGACGATATCCACCGCGCCCGAGCTGATGATGCCGTCCATAATCTCCAGCGCTTCTTCGCCGTTGCTGGGCTGCGAGATATACAGCTTGTCGATATCCACGCCAAGGTTGCGCGCATATTCCGGATCAAGCGCGTGCTCGGCGTCTACATAAAGTGCGATTCCGCCTTTTCGCTGGGCTTCGGCCACGGTGTGCAGGGCAATGGTCGTTTTCCCGCTCGATTCCCCGCCGTAAATTTCGGTGATCCGGCCACGCGGCAAACCGCCAATACCCAGACAGATATCCAGGCTCAGGGAACCGGTGGAGATCGCCGGAATCTGCTCCTTGTTCTGCGAGCCCATGCGCATGATGGACCCCTTCCCATATTGCTTTTCAATCTGACTCAGCGCGTTCTCAAGGGCGCGTTCTCGATCGGCATTGTTATTCGTGTTAGGCGTTCTCATAATCGTCAAACCAGTTGTCGTATGTATACCATTCTAGTTTCCTGGTCTGGGGAATGACCACCGTATAATTACTAGGTTTACCCGGTCCCGGGAAAGTGCGACAATATAGCCCTATGCGAACTTGGCTTTTGGGGCTTGCCGCTTGTTTCGCGGCGGCAATCGCGGTTGCCCAGCCCGTTCAGGTTCGCATGATGGCGGGACCCAGCATGGGCATTCCGCCGAAAGAAGATACGAATCCGCGCTCCCAAGCGCGTCGCGCCGTGTTCGACGATTTCCGCGCCAAGAACCCCGACATCGAAGTGGTGAACGCAGGCGGCCTCGAAATGGTGGGCGACCGCGCCGAGTCCATGTTCCTCATGTCCATGGCCGGCGACAACGCGCCGGACGTGTTCTACGTCAACTTCCGGCAGTACTACAACTACATTGACCAAGGGTTTTGCCGCCCGCTCGATGACCTCGTCGCGAAGAACCCGGAGATTCTCGATCGCGCCAACCCCAAGGTTCTCGAGGTTCTGCGCAGCTACGATGGCAAGCTTTATGGCGTGCCCTGGTTTCAAGTGGCGCAAGGGCTCTATTACCGGCGCGACCACTTCGCCCAGGCGGGCCTCGACCCCAACCGACCGCCCCGCACGTGGGAAGAATTCAACGAGGTGTGCCGGCGATTGGTGCAGGCCGATCAGGGCCGATTTGGCTTCGGATTCGCCGGCCCCAGTTATTTCTGGGTGAACTTCCTTTGGCAAGCCGGCGGCGAGGTTGTCGTCCCGGCAGAAGAAGGCCGCTGGAAGTCGGCCATTGATTCGCCACAAGCCGCTCAGGCGCTCGATTTTTTCCGCACGGTCACAACCCAAAAGTGGCAGCACAACGGCAAGACGATCGGCCCCGCCGCGACCGTCACCGCCGACCTGAACGGCGACATTCGCACCGGCAAAATCAGCATGTGGTTTGCCTACACCAACGATGTCGTCGTCGCCTCAATGAACGATCTTTCGCCGTCGCTGGTGGGGGTCGCCGCGCTTCCGGCCGGTCCGGCCGGACGCGCCAACGAGATTAACGCCGGAATGTGGGCGATCAATGCCCGCATCAAGGATCCGCGCAAGCTCGAAGCCTGTTGGCGATTCATTCGCTATTTCGCCGGCGACCATGCCGCGCGCATCAACACCGAGCGTTTCGTCGAGCTGGGCCTGGCGAACCTGATCAACCCGGTTTGGCTCAAGAAGTTTGGCTATCCCGAGCTCGCCGCTCAGGTCGATCCGGCCTATGTCAAGGCGAGCGAAGACCTGTTTAAATCGGGTCACCCCGAGCCTTATGGCCGCAACTGCCAACAGGTGTATCGGGTTCTGGATTCGGCGCTCGATCGAGCTCGATTGGAACCCAACACGCCGAGCCGCGAAATCCTCGCCGGAGTCTCCCAGGAGATGGACAAAGTCCTCCTCGGATACGTCGAGCCGAAGGTTCTCGCCCACCGCCGCGCGGTGGCGCTTGGAGTTCTCATCGGGCTGAGCATCGCGCTGATCGGCGGATTCATTTGGGGGGCGCGCCGCGTGCGCCCGGTCCGCGACAAGTGGGTGGAGAAGCTTCCCGCCGGCACCAGCCCTCGCCGGGTTCGCGCGTTCATGGCATGGTGCCTATTGCCCGCGGTCGGCACCATCATGCTGTGGGCGTACTATCCCATCGCGCGCGGGTTGCTTATCGCGTTTCAGGACTATCGCATCGCGAAAGGCGTTCGCTGGGTGGGGCTGGACAACTTCGTGCAGGTGTTCTCGCAACCACTGTTCTACAAAAGCCTGGGCAACACTTTCTTGTACGTTGCGCTGACGATTGTGATCGGCTTCTTCGTGCCGATTTTCCTGGCGTTGATGCTCAACGAAATCCCTCGGTTCAAGGTGTTCTTCCGCACGCTGTTCTACCTCCCGGCCATGACCTCCTCGGTCGTCGTCGCATTGCTCTGGCGGCAACTTTACGATAAGACTGACAAGGGAATCTTGAACATATTCACCCGTCCGTTCTTCGATCTCTATGGCCGGGCGACCGGCCAAACCATCGGGCCGGTGGATTGGTTGGGCGACCCGAAGTGGGCCATGCTCGCCATCGTCATCCCAGGAATCTGGGCCGCCGCCGGACCCGGCTCGATGCTGTATCTGGCCGCGCTCAAAAACATCCCGGAGGAGCGCTACGAAGCCGCCGATTTGGATGGCGCGAGCTGGCGGCATAAGCTTCGGTTTATCACCTTGCCTGGGTTGCGCGCGCTCATGCTCATCAACTTGCTCGGCGTGTTTGTCGCCGGGTTCAAATCCATGGAAAGCGTGTTGTTGCTCACCGGTGGCGGCCCGCTGTACTCGACCCACACCATCGGCTACGAGATTTGGAGTCAGGCGTTCATGTTTCTGAACTTCGGCTACGCCACGGCGGCAGCCTGGATCATGGGCATCATCCTGGTTGGGTTCACGCTGGTTCAGATTCGCTCGCTCTTGCGGATGCGCTTCTCGACCGCTGGCCGGTGACCTCGCCATCCACAATCTCGATCACGTGATCGGCCTGGTCGATCATGGTCGGGTCGTGCGTGACCATGATCAAGGTGCCTTCGCCACGCAGTCGCTGCAGCAACTCGACTACCGCGTGGCCCGCCGTGTGGTCGAGGCTGGCGGTGGGCTCGTCGGCGAAAATAACCTCCGGCCGACCCAGCAAAGCCCGCGCGACGCAGGTGCGTTGACGCTCGCCGCCGCTCACCTCGTGCGGGAATCGGTGCATCTTATCCGCGAGCCCAAGCTCGCTTAACAATTGGGCGGCTTCCCCGCTAAAATCCGCCCCAGATCGGCCTGCGCAAACGTTTTCATGGAGGCTCAGGTAGCCGAGCAGATACGGAAACTGGAAGACAAACCCGAAGCTGCGTTGGCGAAGCTGCGCGCTGGCCAGGTCGTCCAGCTTGCCCAGCGGTTGGTCGCGGTACGTCACGTTGCCGCTACTGGGCGCCTTGAGCCCGCTGGCAAGATAGAGGAGCGACGACTTGCCCGAGCCGCTCGGCCCGAGGATGCCGTAGAACTGTCCCGGCAAAAATTCCAGGCTCGTCGGCGCGCAGGCGACTACCTCCTTGGCTTGCTCGCGGTACACCAAACTCGCCTGATCTAGCCGAATCATGCCGTCCTCCGTTCCAGAATTCCGATGGGGTCGAATTTACGGAAATTCCGGAGAATTGTATAGGATGCTGTCGCAAGAATTGCAATCGGAACCGGCAAAGTCGAGAGGTACGCCTGCCGATCGAGCAGGTCCAAAGCGAAGGCGCGGGGATACATGAGCACGGCATTCACGACGCTGAGCAAGCCATACGCCATAAAGCAACCCGCGACCCAGCCTCCGACGATGAGGATCGACATTTCCAGCAGTGAGCGCGTTACGAGTTGCTGCTTCGTGTAGCCGAGCGCCTGAAGCAACGCATATTCCTGCAGGCGCTGCGTCTGGTGGATGTTCATCAGCAGCGCCATCATGAACGTGATCACGACCACCAGCACACAGATGACGATGTTGAGAATGCGATAGAGAATCTCGAACATCTGATCGCTCTGCGCGAGGATATACGTGTACGAAAACACCTTTGCGTCAATGGTGGTGAAGCGCTGCAGGGCCCACGCATCAAACTCTTTTTGTCGCGCGGGGTCCTTCGTAAAGCAGAGATTGAGGTCAATCGGCGGCGAGTGGTAGGCGCGATGATAGTCGAGCGAGACATACGCGAAAAACACATCCGACGGCACAATGCCGACGATTTTCACCGGTTTTGGCGAGAAGCGTCCGTCCCACGACGGCTGCAGCAGGTTGTCGCCAAGGCCCTTTTTGAGGCTGCGCGCCACCGGGTCGCTGATCACCGCTTCGGGCATGCCGTCCACCACGTCGCGCCCCTTGATCCCGCCTCCCCGCATTTTGAGGCGGAAATACTCGCGGTCCGGTTTGTCCATCGCGATCACCGCGAACGGCCATTCACCGACCAAGCTGTTGATCTTGCTTTCAATTCCGCGGGCCGTAATCACCCGTTCGAGCGGCACCGGCGTTTCGGCCTCAATCGCGCTGCGAATCTGCGGCCCGACAAGCGGATTCACCCTGGCCGTGATGACGGTCTGTAACTCCAGATACTTTTAGATCGTGCGCACCGACAGCGGAATTGAGTTCATCAACGCGACGATGCCGACGATGAGCATGACCGCCACGGTGATGACGACCGCCACCGGAAAAGTCCGCCGCAGATTGCGCCGCAAAAAGGTGGCCGCGGAGAGGGGGCGGCGGGCGGAAGCGGGCTTGAGCGGCATGAACGTTCGAGTCTACGTGGCGGAGTCGGGCTTCGTCGCACGGCGGTAGCGCAGAAACACCTCGTCGCCGACCGCCTTGCTGCTCACCAACTCGAAGTTCAACAAGTCGGCGCGGGCGAGCGGTTCCCCGCCAGCCATGGTCGGGGTTTCGCGACCCAGCTTCACCTTGGGCGCGATCGTCCAGAAAATCTCGTCCACTAAATCTTCCCGCAGAAACTGGGCGTTGAGTTCGGAACCCCCTTCCAGCACGGCTCGCTCGACTTTGAGCTGCGCTAGGGCACTGGCCAACCCGTTGCTGCTGTCTATCCACGCGACTTCGGGCGGACATTGTCCCGGGCGCTTCGGCGAAAGCACGGCCACCGAGCCAGGATCAGTGAAGAATTTGTGCCCGAAATCGAGGTCGCCCGATTCCGTTGCGACGATTCTCACCAAATGGTGGGAAAAGGCAATCTTGGGTGTAGCGCGGAGCGTGCCCGCTCCAATGATCACCGCGTCCACTGCGCCCTCAATTTGCCGCAACGTCTGATGATCCAGCGGCGAGCCGAGGTCCATCACAGGTTCATTGCGATCGCCCGAGATGATCTTGCCATCAATCGAGGTGATCATGTTCATCACGATCGCGGGGCGCGAGTCGGTCGGCTTCGGCAGCCGAAGATCGTTGTAAACCGTTTGGTGAGAAATGGCCTTTGCCACCGCCTTCTGCAGAGTGGTGTAGGGTTGCTCGGCCAGCCGCTCGCCCTCGATAAAGTAGGTCGGCACGTTGTACACGCCGCTCGCATACGCGGCATCATCAAAGCCGACAATCTGATCGGCGTTGCGGCGGTTCTCGATGGCGCGGCGCAAGTCGTTGAGGCTCGGCACCAGTCCCTCGGCCAGCCGGAGGATGACCTCAAGGTCATTGATCTCCTCCCCGCGCAGCCAATATGCCTCGTAGAGTCTCTCCATCAGCGGCCAATCGTCGCCTGTCACCGCCTTGGCATGGAGCACGGCCAGGTGCGCATTGTGAGTGCGCATGTTTTCGGGGCGGCGCGAGGTCGGGTAGGGCACGCCCTCGGCGGCTACCGCCAGGGCAAACCGGCTAGGAGTCTTGGGGCGTTTGCTCGGCACCGGCTTGGGCGCGGGCTCTGGCCACGGCAGTTCCTCGGGGAACAGCTCGTAGGCGAGGAACTCGAAGCGAACATCGAATTCCATCCGCAGCCGCCGAATCTGCGACACCATAATCCAGCACCACGGACAGATGAAGTCGTGGGCAACGGGAATGGTGAGCGCCATTCCTCTATTTTGGCACCCCCAAAACCAGAGCGGGGCGAGCCGAAGCTCGCCCCGCCGGATTCCAATCCACCGACGCTTAGCGTCGCGGACGGAACTTGCTGCTCACTTCGTCGCCGTCACCGGACGACGGCGCGCTGGAGCCCGAACCTTCTTCGGTTCGGCGCGGACCGCGATCGCGGTCGCGATCCCCACGGAACCCGCCTCGATCGCCGCCTCGGCCACGATCTCGATCGCCGCCGCGTCCTCGGTCTCGGTCGCCGCCACGGCTCGGGCCTCGGCTAACAACCGCCTTTTGCGGGGCGTTTTCGTTATCAGCGAGAGCCGGGATGTCTTGCTTAATGCCAAGCGCGGTCAGGTTCACGCGACCTTGCGAGTCGACTTCGTACACCTTCACGTTCAGCACATCGCCTTCGGTCACCACGTCGTCGGGACGGCGCAGGTCTTGAGCGGCCAAGAGCTCGGTCGGCACCAGGCCTTCCTTGCCCGGCATGTACTCCACCATCGCGCCGCGACCCATCAAGCGGGTCACCTTGCCGGTGAATTCCATGCCAATTTCGGCGGTCATCGTGAGGCCACGAATCTGCTCGATGGCGTTGGCCACGGCGTGACCATTGTTGCTCGCGATGAGCACGCGACCGTCTTGTTGAACGTCGATTTCGACGCCGCATTCCGAGGTCAGGCGACGGATCGTCGCGCCACCGGGGCCGATGAGGGCACCGATCTTGGCCGGGTCGATGTTGATCGTCGTGACGCGCGGAGCGTTCGGATTGATTTCCGAGCGGTAAGCCGGAATTTCAGCTTCGATGACGTCGAGCAGCTCCATGCGCGCGCGCTTGGCTTGCGCCAGGGCGTCGGCCAGAACCTTTTCGGGAATCCCGTCGAGCTTCGTGTCGAGTTGCAGGGCGGTGATGCCATCGCGGGTTCCCGCAACCTTAAAGTCCATGTCGCCGCAGAAGTCTTCCATGCCTTGGATGTCGGTGAGAACCTTGAAGGTCTTCCCGTCGGACATGAGGCCCATGGCGATGCCGGCGACGGGAGCCTTAATCGGCACCCCGGCATCCATCAGCGCGAGGGTCGAACCGCAGACCGAAGCCATCGAGGTCGAACCGTTCGACTCGAGACATTCGGAGATCAGCAGCAGCGTGTACGGGAAGTTGGGATTGTCAAACGGGATGACCGACTTCAGCGCGCGCTCGGCGAGAGCACCGTGGCCGATTTCGCGGCGACCGGCACCACGCAACGGGCGGGTTTCGCCAACCGAGTAGGGCGGGAAGTTGTAGAAGTGCATGTAGCGCTTGTCCTCCACGTCTTCAATGCCGTCCATGGTTTGCGCGTCGCCGGGCATACCCATGGTCACCACCGTCATCACCTGCGTTTGACCGCGGGTGAAGAGGCCCGAACCGTGTACCTTCGGCAGCAAACCGGCCACTGCTTCCAGCGGGCGAATTTGGTCGAGGGCGCGGCCGTCGGGGCGCTTGTCTTCTTCGATAATCAGCTTGCGAACGGTCTTCTTGACCACCGAGTCCACGGCTTCCGGCAACTGCGCCAGGAGCGCGTCTTGGCCTTCGTACTTGGTGGCGTATTCGGCGATGATCTCCTTGACGAGTTCGTCGAGGCCCGATTCGCGGCTCATTTTGTCCGGATTCTGCAGCGTCTTGGCGATGTTCTTTTGCGAACCCGTCGTGATCGCCTTGATCAGGTCTTCGTCGATGAGCTTGAGGTCAACTTCGCGCTTCTTCTTGCCCGCCATCTTGACGAACTTTTCGATTTCGCCGCAGATGACCTTGATGGCGTCGTGCGCAAACTTGAGCGCCTTCACCATTTCTTCTTCGGTGATTTCGCTCGCGCCGGCTTCCACCATGCTGATCGCGTTCTTGTGACCCGCGACGCAAAGGTCGAGGTCGCCGGTGTTGATTTCGGCTTGAGTCGGATAGAGAACGAACTTGCCGTCGACCTTACCCACGCGAACGCCTGCAACCGGACCGTTGAACGGCACGTCGGAGATGGCGAGCGCGGCACCGGCGGCGGTGATGGCCAGCACGTCGGCGGGGTTGTCTTGGTCCACCGCAAACGGCATGGCGATGACTTGAACGTCATTGCGCAGACCCTTGGGGAACAACGGGCGCAACGGGCGGTCCATCAGACGCGAGGTCAGGATGGCGCGGTCCGACGGGCGTCCGCCTCGCTTGAGGAAGCCGCCAGGGATTTTGCCCACCGCATACTTGCGCTCTTCGAGATCGCAGGTGAGGGGGAGGAAGTCGATGCCCGGGCGCGGTGCCTTCGACATCGTCGCGGAGCAGAGGATGACGGTTTCGCCGCACCCTAAAAGAACAGCGCCGCCAGCTTGTTTGGCGACGCGTCCCGATTCTAGGCTGATGGTCTTCCCACCAACTTCAAATGTGTGTGTATGGATCATTGTTTTTCTCGTTTAGCGAGGCTTAACTTCGCGGATGCCGAGACTCTTGATCAGGGTTCGATATCGCTCAACGTCGCGATTTCGCAGATAGCCTTCCAGGCGGCGGCGCTTACCGACGAGCATCAAGAGCCCGCGTCGGCTGTGGTTGTCCTTCTTGTGCGTCTTCAGGTGCTCGGTGATTTGAGAAATTCGAGCTTGAAGAATGGCGATCTGCACTTCCGCAGATCCCGTGTCGCCGTCTTTGGTTGCGTACTTCACAACCGCTTCTGTCTTAACCTTTTGATCGAGTGGCATGGTTTTGTTTTGGCCTCGGTGATACATTTGAGCCATGGCGGCTCAAGTCAGACAAGTTCGGCGACCGCTCTAATGAATCTCCCTGGGGGGACTCAATACAACGGACGTCAAGATCATCCGACCGAGCGAGAAGAATACCTCAGCGACCACCGAAAAGTCAAAAGGCCCACCGATCGAACGCAACCGGTCTTTGTGCCAGTCTATTAGGCGTACGGTGGGATTCGACCAGCTTTGCATGGAACAGCCCACTCTGAGGAACATTGAAGCGATGACAATGAAGTTTCGCAAGCTGTACTGGGTAACCGAATCACTCTGTGAGGAAGGAAGCTCGGTGAACGGCGTTTACACTAGTTTCGTTGACCTGATGGGGAAAGGCTTGGCCAACGGTCCCTGCCCCATCCGCCTGAGCCTGTTTACGCTCGACACACCCGGCCATGGCCTAGGCACCTGGGACGCCAATAACGCCGCCCAGATCGTGACCGACCTGCAGCCCTTTGTCGAATCGGGCGAGTTTACGGTGGAAGACTGCCGTAACCTGCAAGAAGCGTTCACCAACACGGCGCTAGCCCCCGCGTAGCTCCTTTCGAGCTCCTGACGAGAATGCGATCGGCCCCCTTGGGCCGGTCGCATTTTTCTGTTTTTCAATCAGGGCGGGGCGAAATCGCGTAGAACAAGGGACAATGACTGGACCTTCCATGGAAACGACTTCGACGCTGCCCGACATGCAGAACTCCGCCGACGAGCGGAACATCGCCATCGACAAAGTTGGCGTGCGCAACGTGATGTATCCCATTTCGGTGCTCGATCGAGCCGCCGGAACCCAACGAAGCGTTGGCAATTTCCAGCTGACGGTGGACCTACCCAAGGAGTTTAAAGGCACCCACATGAGCCGCTTTCTGCTGGTGCTCAACGAGTACTCGCACGAGATTTCCGTGAAGGCGATTCCGGCGATGCTGCAAACTCTGCGCGAGCGGCTGAACGCCGCCTCGGCCCACATGGAAGTTTCCTTCCCGTTCTTTATGGAAAAGAAGGCGCCAGTGACGGGTCAGGCCGGCATGATGCAGTACAACTGCGGCTTCCGCGCCACGCAAAACGGCTCAACCGATTTCGAGATGGTGCTGGAAGTTCCGGTCACCACGCTCTGCCCGTGCAGCAAGGAGATCGCCGAGTATGGCGCGCACAACCAGCGCGGCTACGTTCGAGTGGTGGTCGGCACTCACGACCACGTTTGGCTGGAAGAGATTATCGAAATGATTGAGGAAGCCGGGTCGGCCCCACTGTATCCGGTGCTGAAGCGGCCGGACGAGAAGTTTGTGACCGAGCAAGCCTACGACAACCCCCGATTTGTAGAAGACATGGTCCGGGAAGTTGCACTTAGGTTTGATGCCGATGCGCGGATTTCGAAGTACTCCATCGAGGTGGAGAACCACGAATCGATCCACGCCCACAACGCCTACGCGTTTATCGAGCGGACCAAGGCTTAACGCGTTTCGCTGCGGAACTGGCCCTTGGCCGTCCACCACGGACGGAACTCGGCCTCGCCCAATGGCAGTTGCGCAACCGCTTGCGCAACTTCTTCCTGCGGCATCTTGCGGAAGATCAGCACGGTGCGAGCGTCGCGGCCCTTGGTCTTGCCCCAGAACAGCAGGTCGCCGCGGGCCGCCCAACTGAGGCGCAATCGATCGGCCACCGCTTGATCGCGGTCACTCGGCTTTTTCTTGGCTGGCTTGGCGGTGACGAACCAATACTCGCGCATCTCGAAAAGGCCATCAACCTTCACGAACTCGGCGGCATTTCCTTCCAGCGCAACCGCTTGCGCAAGCAGCTGACCTTTGCCGACCCAAGCGTCGGCCTCCATAATCTTTTCGGCGTTTTTGGCCGATCCAACATCCATGATGCAGAGGCCGCGGATGGCCGCGTTATCGCCAAATGGACCGCACACCAGGACCTTCCGCTCGCCCCAAAGCCGCTGCAAATTGTTCAAGTGTTCAGACTGAAGCTTATCGCTTTCTTCGTTCGGAAGCACCTTGCGGTCGGTTGGCGCAATGAAGTAGAGCAGTTGGAGACTCTTCACCTCCAGCACGGGTTCGACAAAGGCAATGGGAAAGATCATTTGTCCGCAAGTTTAGCCCACGCGGCGTCGGTGGACTCATATTCGGCATAGTCAATCGTGGCGTAAAGCTCTTTGCGGGTCCGCATCTGATCAATCCAACCCGCCTGCGTGCCGGTCGCGAGCAGATCCGCGTAAAACTCCTCGATCGCCTTGAGCATCACGCGCAGCGCGGTGACCGGGAAGATCACCATGTTGTAGCCGAGCTCACCAAACCGCGCGGCGGGAATCAGCGGGGTCTTGCCGAACTCGGTCATGTTGGCCAGCAGGGGCACTTTGACCCGCTCGCGAAACGCGGCAAACTCGGCTTCGTCGTGGAGGCCTTCGGGGAAAATGGCGTCGGCGCCCGCATCTGCGTAAGCGTTTGCACGATCAACCGCGGCCTCCAATCCCTCGACATTCCGGGCGTCCGTCCGGGCGATGATTAAGAAACTTGAGTCGCGCTTCGCTTCCACCGCCGCGCGCACTTTGCTGACCATGGCATCCCGCGCAATCACATCCTTGCCATCGAGGTGGCCACACCGCTTGGGGCTGACTTGGTCTTCCAAATGGATGCCGGCGAGGCCCGCCCGCTCCATCTCAATCACCGTGCGAACCACGTTCCACGTCTCACCGAAACCGGTATCGGCATCGCAGATCATGGGCACCGGCGCGGCTTGGCACGCCTGCGCCGCCACGCCTGCCATTTCGTTGAGCGTGGTCAGGGCGATATCGGGCAGGCCCAGAAGGTTATTGGTGATCGCGCCCCCGCTCAGGTAAACCGCTTGCGCACCCTGCTTGGCGGCGGCCAGAGCCGAAAGCGCGGAGAACGCCCCGGGCATCACGACAATGCCCTGCGCCATGAGGTCGCGCAGTTGCTGGCCGGGCCGGGCGAGTGGAGCATGGATCATGCTCGAAAGCCTACCCAAGCCGAGTTGCGAGCATGCCCTGAATACGGCTCAGTACCGCTTCGGCGCTGATCCCGGCTCCATGCCGAATGATCGGCTGCGTCCCGTGCTCGATAAACTCGTCCGGAAGCGAGATGATCTCCACCGCAATCCGCGGTTCGGCGGCGTGAACGGCGTCCAGCACCTGCTGCCCGAAGCCGCCCGTGCGAACATTCTCTTCGAGCGTGATGATGCGACCCGTGACGCGCCCATGCTGCAGAATCGTGGCGGAGTCCAGCGGTCGGACGAAGCGAGCGTTGATGACCTCGACCCCGATTCCGAGCTCGGCGGCCCGATTCGCGGCTTCCCAAGCCACTTCGACCATGCTACCAATGGCGACCAACGTCACCTGAGGTGTGCGATTGGATGGCGAGCCCAGCACCTCCGCGCGGCCATGCTGAATCGGCGTGCGGCTCTCCGGCAGGCGGTCGTCGCTCGCGCCTCTTGGGTAGCGCACGGCAATCGGATGCTGGTCATAGTTGGCGCAGTAACGCATCATCTCGCGAAGCTCGGTGGTGTCGCGCGGCGCCGCGATCACCAGGTTCGGAATGCACGAGAGGAAACTCAAATCGAACGCGCCATGGTGAGTCGGGCCGTCGTCGCCGACCAGTCCCGCGCGATCCAAGAAGAAGCGCACCGGCAGATTTTGGATGCAAACGTCGTGGAGGACTTGGTCGAAACCGCGCTGCAAAAAGGTCGAATAAATTGCGCAGAACGGCTTGAGACCGCCCGCCGCCAAGGCGGCGGCAAAGGTGACCGCGTGTTGCTCGGCAATGCCGGTGTCGTAATACCGTTCGGGAAACTGCTTCCCGAATCCGGTAAGGCCGGTTCCATCGGGCATGGCCGCGGTGATCGCGACGATCTTTTCGTCTTCGGCAGCGAGCTCGCAGGCCGCCTCGCCGAACGCCTGAGTGAAGGTGACAGGCCCGCTCGGCTTCACCATCTCGGCGCTCACGGCATCAAACGGGGTGACGCCGTGCCATTTGCGGGCGTCCTCCTCCGCCACCTCGTAGCCCTTACCCTTGACCGTGAGAGCATGCACAAACAGCGGCCCTTTGAGTTCGCGGACGTTGCGGAAAATCTCGAGCAGAGTCGGCAAATCGTGACCGTCAACCGGACCGATGTATTCGAAGCCAAACTCCTCAAAAATCGTGCCAGTTTCTTCGGGCGCAAAGTAGTGGGTGATGCCGTGGCGAACGCCCGCGGCGAACCGCGTCATGGGGCTGGGCATGCGCTCCACCACGCGCTTGGCCCGCTGCGCAAAATCCTGCACCATGGGGCGCGAGCGAAGCCGCGTAAAGTAGTTGGTAAGCGCGCCGACGTTCGGCGCAATGCTCATGCGGTTATCGTTCAGCACCACGCAGAGATCGGTGCCGAGGTCGCCGGCGTGGTTCAACGCTTCCCAGCTCATGCCACTGACAATCGCGGCGTCGCCGGTTACCGCGATCACGCGCTCTTGACTACCTAGCTGATCGCGAGCGACGGCAAAACCGAGAGCCGCGGAGATGGCCGTGCCGGCGTGTCCGGCCCCGAACACGTCGCACTCGTGCTCGTCGCGCTTCAAGAATCCGCTCAAGCCGCGATGCTTGCGCAGGGTGTCAAATCGATCGAAGCGGCCGGTCAGCATTTTGTGCGGATATGCCTGGTGGCCGGTGTCCCAAACGACCTTGTCGGGAGGCACGTCGTACGCCGCGTACATGGCGACCGTGAGTTCAACGGTGCCGAGATTCGAGCTAAAGTGGCCACCGGTTTGGCTCACCCGCTCGATGATTCCCTGCCTCACTTCCTGAGCGACTTCGAGCAATTCTTTATCGCTGAACTTCTTAAGATCGCGCGGGTCCACGATCTGGCGCAAAAATTGGTAGTTCTCGCTCATGTTGTTACTACGGAGTTGGTCCGCTACACGGTTCAACGGCGAACGGAAAAGGTCGGTTCCAGGTACGCTTTTGGCATGGCGCGTCGCCCTTGGCTAGCCGCGATTTTTCCCCTGACCCTGCTCGCGGGCTGTCAGGCCCCGCCGCCGCCGATCCACCCTAGTTTAGACCCGGCAAACGCCAAGATCGACCCGAGCAAGATACACCCCGTGACGCGCGAAATGAGCGCGGAAGCCGAGGCGATGTCCGCGAAGAAGCTGCCGGAGTTTCGCTTGCGATCCACCGACGGAACGGTGGTAACCAACGCTGATCTCGTCAAAATTCCCACGGTCCTCTACTTCGTGAACCTGGAGTGCCCCTGCTGCGTGGATTCGAACCCCCTGTTTCGTGACTTGGCGAAGGCGGGGATGCCCATCCGCGTCATCGGCGTGGCCGACGGTCCGCTGGACAAAGCCAAGAAGTGGGTGAAGGCGAACGAAACGGGCTACCCGGTGCTGGCCGACCCCCTGCAAACCCTCATGCGGGCTCTGAAAATACGCAACGGTGTGTACTTCGCCGTGATTTCACCAAATGGTTCAATATCGAAGATTGAACCGGGTGTGAGCGCCGACGTGATGGCGCAAACCGTGGCGCGCCTGGGCGAAATCGGCGAGTTCTCGGCACCCCGGTTGAACTGGGATAAGGCTCCCGAACGCCTCACCAGCGGTTGCGCCTTCAGCTGGACGGAGTGATGGACCCCGATCTTAACCTTTTGGTTGATCACGGTCGCTCACCGCGTCTTCGCGGGCGACTTCCCCACCCGGCCCACACCATGACGGTGACCAACCCGCTATGCCAGGACACGGTGACGGTTGACTTGTCAATAAAAGAGGGGGTGATTCAAGATTGCCGGACCGACGGCGAGGCCTGCGCCATCTGCACGGCGAGTGCCTCGATTATGGCGACCCGAATTCTGCACCTCTCCACCGAGCAGGCGATTGAGTTGGCGGCTACGATCCGCGATGCGATGACCAGCCCCGAGCCCGCTGACCTGGGTGATTTGAACGACCTGCTGGACATTCGTCAATATCCCATGCGCGTCAAATGCGTCACCTTGCCGTGGCACGCGATGGTCGGCGCGCTCGGCCAGACGTTATAGTAGTACCTATGCTCCGCGCCGTTTCTGCGCTTCTCGTGTTGCCCGCCCTCGCGGCTGCCCAAACCATCGAGATCACCACCTCGCAACGGGTGAAACTCCCCGAAGGCAAGCTAGTGAGCTCCAGCGTGGACAAACCGGCCATTCGCATTCGCGGCAATAACTTGTCGATCGACTTCGGCGGCCAGTCACTCACCAGCGGGCTCGAAAAAGAGCAAGCCACGGGGCTTGGAATTGAGGTGATCGGCAAGAACGTGACCATTAAGAACCTCAAGCTCTCGGGGTATCGGGTCGGTTTGCTCGCCAAGAACGCGCCCGGGCTAAAGCTGATCAACTGCCACCTCACCGACCTCTACAAGCCGCGCCTGCTGAGCACGCCCGAGGCGGAGGACCTGAGCGATTGGATGAGCTACCACCAAAACGAAAAGGGGGAATGGCTCGAAAAGGGGGCGGGGGTCGTCATCGACACCGCCGACAATGTGACGATTGAGGGGTGCTCCGTCACGGAATCACTGAACGGACTGATGCTCTCGCGTGTGCGGCAAGCTCGGGTCACGGGTTCCGACTTCTCCCGCAACAGCGGCGTCGGCATCGCTTTGTACCGAACTTCGGAGTCGGTCATCGCCAACAATCGGGTGGATTTCAACCTGCGCGGCTACTCGCATGGCATCTACAATCGCGGTCAGGATAGTGCGGGCATTCTCTTGTTTGAGCAGTGCAACGAGAACACCGTGGCGTTCAACTCGGTCACGCACAGCGGCGACGGGCTGTTCCTTTGGGCTGGCCAAACGACCATGGATTCGGGCGAAGGCGGCTGCAACGACAACATCTTTGCCTACAACGACTTTAGCCACGCGCCGACCAACGGAATCGAAGCCACGTTCAGCCGCAACCAGTTTGTCGGCAACTTGGTGATGGAGTGCTGGCATGGCGTGTGGGGCGGGTTTAGCTACGACAGCCTGATCTCCGGCAACATTTTCGCGTACAACGGGCAGGCCATCGCGATTGAACACGGACAGGACAACCGCATTGCCGGCAACAGCTTTTGGCGCGACGCCGAAGGCGTGGTCCTGTGGGCGAAAGCGGCCTTGCCCGCCGATTGGGGATACGCCAAAAAGCGCGACTGCCGCAGCCGCGACGCCAACATTGCGACGAACCGGTTTGAAGAGATCGCCGGGGCCGCGCTATCGTTGAGCCTCACCACCGGCGCGCAGATTCTGCAGAACCAGTTCGCCAGCGCTGGGCAAGTCCTCAAAGCCACGGCGGATTCCAGCTCAACCATGCGCGGCAACGCCGGGCGCGGCTTGCCCACCGAGAGCATCCAGAATCTGCCGGGCGGCACCAACGATTGGCAAACGAGTTCGCTGCCGATTCTTGCCTACTCCGACAAAAACGGAACCGACCTCGACCCCCTCGGCATGAGTTGGGAAGAGCGCAAGGTGTACGACCGTCGATGGGATCGTCCCCTTGCCGAGTTCCGGACGCTGCTCGCCTCGCCGGAAGCGAAGGACCTCGCGACCAAGCTCAAGGTGAAGGCCGAGGTGCCCAAACTCGCGGGGCCGCGCGGGCGCCGAGTGATGGTGGTGGGCGAGTGGGGGCCGGTGGCCACCAGCGCGACCACGATCGTCGCCCGCCCCAAGCGCGGCGCGCAGCACACTATCGAACTGCTGGGCAACGCCGCGCCGTGGAACCTCGTGCGCCAGGCTGGTGGACCGCCCGTGAAAGCCGCCGGCAACAAGCCCGAGTTAATCAAGTTTTCCGCGACCGAAGACCAGTGGGCGAAAATGGACTTCACGATTCGTACGGAAGAAGCCGAAGTGCGCTTCCGCGAAGGCTCAGTCGCGCTGCCCTGGGATGTGCAGTTTTTCCGCTGGGATAAGGATAGCGATCCGCGAACGGCGACCGCTGCATTCCGCCGCGTCCTAGGCGCAACCCCGCTCAAGACCGTAAAGCTTGATCGGCTCTGGCTAGGCACCAACGGCGCTCCGACCGAGGGCGTTCCCAGCGACTACTTCGCGACCGTCGCCACCGCCGATGTCAGCAAAATCGGCGGCGAGGTGGAGCTCAGCGTGACCGCGGACGACGGTGTGCGGGTGTGGCTCGACGACGACATGATCATGGACGAGTGGCGCTATCAGGGCCCGACCAACTTCCGCAAAACAATCAAGCTCGATGGCAAGAAGACCTTGCGCATCGAGCATTTCGAGATTGATGGTTACACCGCGCTGCAGGTGAAACTGCGGCGGCGCTAATTATTGACCCTGGTTTAGTCGCTTTTCGAGCTCGTCCAGTTGCGAATCCACGTCGGTGGTCGCCGCCGGAACTTCGGTCGTGGCGGCCGCCGGAGTGGCGAGCCCGAGTCGCTCTTCCAGCTTGGCGAGTTCGGCGTCGGCGGTCAGGTCCATGGCGGCGTCTTCCATCGCCATGATCTTGCCTTGCACGCTTTGGCCAAACATTTCCTGACGGGCAGACGCCTCCGCCTGCTTATCCTTAATGCGATCGCGCGCCGCGGCAAAGGAGCCTTCGTACTCGTTTTCGAACGTCAGGCCGTCGAGCGCCTTGGTGATGCTCGACTGAATCTGCGCGGTCTTCCACTGGGCCTTGAGCGCAAGCGCCTCAGCAACCTTCTTGCGGATTTCTTCCTCTTGGCGCTTAATGGCGATCTTCACCTGCTCCACCGTTTCGGTGGCGGCGGCGAGCGTCGGCTTCAGCGATTCAAGCGAGGCATCCGTGGTTGCCTTTTCGCGAATAAAGTTGCGGGCCAAATCGCGGTTGCCTTGCTTCAGCGCAGCGGCAGCCTGATTCTCCAGTTGCGCGGCCTTGCGGACCTGCTCGTCGTACATTGCCTGCAAGCGGTTGCGCTGGGCGATCGCCTGCACCGCCTTTTCGCGGTTCTGAATCAGCGCCTCTTGCATGTCGCGTTTGGCCTGATCGAGCATGATTTCTGGATCTTCCAGTTTGTCCATGCCCCGGTTGAAAAGGGCCTTTAGCCATCGAAAAAAGCGCTTCATATTGTTGTTTGAACCAAGCGGTTAACGCGCCAAGTATACACCGGGATGCACTACTTGCCGAAAGTCCTGAACCTAAGATAAGAAAAGCTCCTCGACGAGTGGCCGAGGAGCGGGTTGAAGTTCGTAAGAACGAACCTTACTTAACGAGGTCGCTGATGGCGGTCGAGAGGGCGCTGATGCCCGCCTTGTCGGCCTTCAGATTGACCATCTTGTTTTCGACCTTCCAATTCTTGTAGGCGAAAACGGTGTTCTTCACGTCGCTGCTGACGTTGAACTTGTACGCCTTCACCGCGCTGTCGTCCTTGCTGAGAACCGACATGGCGATGTTCTTGTAACCGGTCTTCTTGGCGATTTCGGCCACGGTCTTCTTGGTGGCGTCCACGTCGCTGGTCACGAAAACAACCATGGCCTTGAATTCGGCCTTGCTGTTATTGGAAACGGCGGCTTCCAGGGTCTTGGCGATGGTCGCCACGTTACCCATGTCGTCGCCATTCACCCAAACTTGAACCTGCGGACGGTTCTTGAAGGTGCAGGGGAAGCAGCTGCTGCTGTTGGCCAGCGGTCCGCTCACGTGGTAGGGGTGGAAAGCGGAAACGCTTTCGCCCTTCGCGAGGCCGGAGTTCACACCAGCAAAGGCAGCCATGGCCAAGCCGGCAATCAAAGTCGGAGCAAGAATCTTCTTCATATGTTTCACCTAGGTTTCTAGGAGGAGTCCCTCAAGTACGGTAATACCCGAACTCCTCCATTGGTTCCAACTATTTCTACTCGGCAACTCCGGCGTTTGTCTCCACATTAATTGTGTAGGGCGCCAGCAAACCGCGCATTTCGCGCACCAATTCGGCCATCACAAAGATGCCGTCGTCGCGATAGTCCACCTGATGCACACGGCCATATTGATAGCACTGATCGATGAGGCTGCTCTTGTCGTACGGCACCAGCGCGCGGACCCAGCCGAGGTGATCCTGCACCATCTTCTTGAGCGTCGCCATCAGGTCGGTCACGCCTTCGCCGGTTTTCGCCGAAAGCGCCACGCTGTTCGGATAGCTCGCCACCAACATGCTGAGTTCGGCTCGGTCCGGCAGCGCGTCAATCTTGTTGAACACCATCAGAATTGGTTGATCTTCGATGCCGATCATGGCCAAGGTTTCGTCCACCGCGTCGCGCTGAACTTCCCAATCTTCGGCGCTCAGGTCGATCACGTGGAGGAGAATGTCCGAGTAGGCGATTTCCTCCAAGGTGGCGCGGAACGCCGCGACCAAGTGCGTCGGCAGGTTCCGAATAAACCCGACCGTATCGGTGAGGAACAGCGAGTAGCCGTCCGGCAACTCCACCTTGCGAGTCGTCGGGTCGAGCGTGGCAAACGGCATCGCGTCGGCGAGCAGCTCGGTGCCACACAAGCGGTTCATCAAAGTGGACTTCCCCGCACTCGTATAGCCGACGATCGTGGCGAACGGGAACGGATATTTCCGCCGCTGCAACCGTTGGCTGGCGCGCTGCTTGCGCACTTCCTCGATGTCGCGCTTCAGGCGAGCGATCTTGTCGTCCACCATTCGGCGGTCGGATTCCAACTTGGTTTCCCCCGGGCCGCGCATCCCAATGCCGCCCTTTTGCCGTTCGAACTTGGTGTAGACGCTCATCAGGCGCGGCTTCAGATAGCTGAGCTGAGCCAGTTCCACCTGGAGCATCCCTTCTTTGGTGCGGGCGCGACGAGCGAAGATGTCGAGAATCAGCTGAGTGCGATCCACGAGCGGGCATTTGATGCCCTCTTGCACATTACGGCCCTGCACCCCGCTGAGCTCGCAATCAAAAATCACGAGGTCGGGCTTGGCGTCGGCGACGTGCGCGGCGAGTTCAATCACCTTGCCCGAGCCGAGGTACGTCGCCGTGGTCGGGCGATCCACGCGCTGACGCATGGAACCCACAACCTTCAGGTTCGCGCTCTCGCAAAGGCCCTCTAACTCCGCTTCGACGATTTCGTCGTCCGCGGCATCCTCATTTACATAGACAAGAAACACCTTGTCTTCAACTTTTTCCTGTTGTCCAGGCATAGAAAATCCTCCTAGTAAGGTACGTCAAGGTCGGGAAATTCGGGCAAGCGGAGTTGCCCAAGAAGGTCCAGACAGGAGTTGTTGACGAGCCCTCGCGAAGCGAGAACATGTTCGTCAAGAAACTAGACCTCCTTAAATCATGATGCTAGGAGGATACCTTCCGCGCCATCTGGAGCGCAAGTTCGGCGGTTTTTGTGATCGCATTCGGCGGTCCGCACGCCTCGCGAAGCTCGGCAAAACCCGCCAGTTGCGCGGCGCGCTGGTTGCCGCCGGGCACGATGTCTCGCAGCTCCTGGAGAATCCGCTCCTCGGTCGCGGCGTGCTGAATGAGTTCCGGCAGCAGACCGCGCTGCAACAAGATGTTGGGCAGGCTGATGAAGTCGAACTTGGGTTTGCGGATTCTGTACTCAATCTCCATGAGCTTGGATCCGCGATACACCACCACGCAGGGCGTGTCGCAGAGCGCCGCCTCCAGGGTCGCGGTGCCGCTACACACCAGGGCCGCGACCGCCCGCTTGAGGACGCCACTCGTGTCGTTTTGGGTCAGAGTCACCGGATGATCGCCGACCGCTTGTCGCCAAATCTGTTGCACAACTTTGGGGTCGAGGCTGCTGGCGACCGCGATCTCGGCGGGCATGCCTACCTCGCGCACGACCCGAGCCAAGATCGGCAGATTGTAGGCGAGTTCATGTTCGCGGCTGCCCGGCAAAAGGGCGATTCCGGCGCGCTCGGGTGGAGTCGGAGTTTGGGCGAGCATCTCGACAAGCGGATGCCCAAACCAGTGCGCGCTCACGCCTTGGCGAGCAAACGCTTCGGCCGACCACGGGAACGGCGTCACAATCTCGTGGCTCACTTGCCCGAGTTGCGGATTCGGGTCGCGACGTCGCCAACTTCCGGGCGGCACAAAGTAAAGCACGCGCCAACCCCGCGCCTTGGCGGCCGCGGTTAGTTTGACGTTCACAAAACCAAAGTCAATCGGAACGAAAACGCCGGGCTCGCCCGACTTGAGTTCGCGCAGCATGGCGTTGCGACCGCGAATCACCCGCGGCGCGACCAGCGCGGCCTCGATGATGCCCATGGCGCCATAACGCGAGGAATCGGCCACCAACCGACCCACCGCTCCGAGCCGACGTCCGCCCATACCGGCGATTTTCGCCGAAGGGTCGGCGGCGAGAATGCGTTCGGCCAGCGCGGCGGCATAAGCGTCGCCGCTCGCCTCACCGGCGCTGAACAAAAACCGGCTCACGGCTGGTCGCCGCGACCGTTCTTGCCCTTAAAAAGCCGCTCCATAAACGCGATGAGCGTTTCTACTTCGTCGGTGTTTTTGACCTCGCGACGCACGACTTCCAACGCGTGCGTCAGTCCGAGTTGGGACTTGAAAATGAACTTGGCCGCCTTGTGCAGCGCCATCCGCGATTCGCTCGTGATGCCGATGCGGCGCAAGCCCACCGCATTGATGTCTTGCACCTCGTTGTCGCCTTTCACGATCATAAACGGAGGCACATCCTTTACAATCCGGCTCATTCCGCCGACCATCGCGACTTGGCCAATGCGGACGAATTGGTGCACGCCGGTCATTCCGCCGATCGTCACGAGCCGCTCGACCGTCACGTGCCCCGAACAGCCGGCGTTGTTGGCCATCGTCACGTCGTCGTGCAGCACACAGTTGTGGCCCAGGTGGCAGAACGCCATGAGAAAGCAGTTGTTGCCGACGATCGTGGTGTTGCCCTCGCCGGTCGCGCGGTGAATCGTCACGAACTCGCGGAACGTGTTGTCGTCCCCGATCTTAAGGAACGTGGGCTCGCCTTTGAACTTACGATCTTGCGGGTCGCCACCAATGACCGCGCCCTGCCCCATAAAGTTGCGCGCGCCGAGCGTGGTGTTGAGCTTCACCGTGACGTGGCTATCCAAGCGGCAACCGTCGCCGAGCACCGCCCCCGCCTCGACATAGCTAAACGGGCCAACAACGACGCCCTCGCCGAGTTCGGCCTTGGGGTCCACCACGGCGGTGGGGTGGATCGTGGTCAAGCCGAAATCTCCACGAGCTTGAACGTAAGCTCTAGGCTGACGGCGAGTTCCTCATCCACGCGGCCCTCACACTTGATGCGGCCAATGCCGCTTTTGATCCAGAGCAATTCGATTTCGCTGATGAGCTGGTCGCCCGGTACGATTTGACGCTTAAACTTGACGTTATCAATGGCGCCAATCACCGGGATTCGGCCCTGATAAGTGGGGTCGGCGAGCAGAATCACCGCGCCGGCTTGGGCCATCGCCTCGATAATGAGAACACCCGGCATGATGGGGCGCCCAGGGTAGTGACCCTGGAAAAACTCCTCGTTCATGGTCACGTTTTTGAGGCCCTTGACCCGCTTGCCCGGCTCGAATTCCAGAATGCGGTCCACCAGCAACATCGGGTAGCGATGGGGCAAGTACTCCATGATCTCGGTGATCGTTTTCATCAGGTTGTGACCAAGGGTACCCGCCCCAAAACCTACACAAAGAAATTTCGCAATCCGCAACCGCATGATGGGGTTCACGACCCTGCCGCTTGCGGCCATAATAGGGGAACCGCAATGAGCGACTTGGCGACAATTTGGCAGACCGTCCTTCCCGAAGTACGGAACGGCGTAACCGGCGTGGGGGTTTGGACCGCGCTGAACGCCGCCGAGCCGGTCGCGCTCGAAGAGAACAAGTTTGTTCTCGGTCTTCCCCACGGGTTTAGCGACCTGAGTGGCCACCTTAAAATGCACGCCACCAAGCTGTTGATTGAGCGCATGCTCACGCAGCAAATGGGTCGCCCCATCGAGTGCCGCGTGATTGATGGCACCACCGAAGGCGATTGGGAAATGACCAAGCGCAAGGAGCAAGAGGCGCGCAAACTCCAAGAGCAAGCGATCACTCGGGCTCGCGCTGAACTCGAAGCCAAAACCACGTGGGATAGCGTGTTCGAAGGCCTGTCCCGCCGCAACGCGCAGGTCGAAAATAAATCATTGCCGCAAAATCGGGCCCGCTTTTACTCGGATGCGGTGGACCTGATTGTCACCGCGCTGAAGGAAAATCCGGTCACCAGCGACCTCGACGAGCGCAATTTTGCCCGCGTCATTGAGCGCCTTTCGCAGTACGCCGAAGTCCCCAGCGTGCTAGTGGCGCAAGCCGTCCTGGAAAAAGCAAAGTCCTAGAGACACATCGCCCGTCGGCGGGCGTAGAACCACTGTTATGGCCAACCGCGACACCCAAGCTGCAGTTTTGGGCGAACTCGCGCGCTTGGTTCCCAGCGATATTCCCTTCCTTGCCCTCGGGCAAACCGCATTTTGGGATGAGCCGCTGAAGATCGGCGTAGCCGACCAAGCAGCCGACCTCGGTTTCGCGCGGTCGCTCGTGGCCGGCGTCCACGACACCGACTACTTCGCCAAGTTGGTCGGTGCTTCCAAATCGAGCCGCGATCGCTATGTCGCGTTGCCGCACAACGACACCACGACGCGCGACCTTTGGAGTGCGGCGGGCGAGTTCAGCAGCCTGTTCGGCTCCGAAACTGTCGTCACGCGGGAGTTCTTAACCCAACACGGGGCCAAGCTCGGCAAGCTCTTGCGGTCGCGACCCTCGATGCTGGACCAAGCCACCGAAGCTTTCGGCTGGCGCGGCGTGGTGGCGACCGACGACCACCAGGCCATTACCAGCGAAACTCCGCTCGGGCCGCTGCTCGATCCGCTCCGCAACACGTTCAAACGCATGGTCGAGGATACGCTCATGTGTCTGCCGGGACAGTGTAACGAGCGTGCGGAAACGGTGGCCCACGACCTGATCGCCCTGAGCTGCGATGTCTCCGAGCCGCCGGTCCGCACGCTGGCCGACTACTACGAAAACCTTCTTCCGGCGCTCCATCGCCACGTGGGTGGACGCCAAACCGCGACCGTCTCGCGCACCACTCAGCTTCTGCGGATCAACTCCCAGACCGCACAACTTCCCCGATTTAGTCTCGTCGACTTCTTCCTGGCCCATCCGGAGGCGAACCAGGCATACAACCAAGTGGTGCAGGGAACCGAGATTTACCCAGTTTCGCGCTTCGGCTCCTGGGCGATCCCCTTTGAGTTGGCCGTTCCCGGTCATGGCCGCGGCACCCTGCGGATCGCCCCCCGTGCGGTGATCATCATGACGCCGAAACCGCTCTTCATCTCGACCAAAACCCAGGTGCGGAGCGTGGCCGAGCTGGCCGCCCTCATTGAGCGCAAATTTGGTGAGGAGTGCACGCTCATTGGCAAGGCCGTGACGCTGATTGGCATGCTCGCCAGCGAGTTCGTGTTCATGTTCCACGAGGGCGCGAGCGGCTACGTTCGGCACTCGCGACGGCTGCATCAGGCGCTCGGCGAGATGGGTTGGACAGTGCCGCTGCACCCCATCCTGCGCGTGAAGTATCCGACTTGGGAGGCGATTGGAGCGGTGCCGACCTGGCTGAGGTTGCCGAGCCCCCTGGCCCGCGCCTTTGGTGTGGATGAACTGTGCGCCGCCTCGTTTGCCGCGCGGTTGCCCGACGTGCAACAAGCGCAAACCGAGCTCTTGGCCGAAATCGCGCGCCGTCCGAGCAGCATGGAGTTCATCCGATATCTTGCTTCGCAGCGAATCGGCGCATGGGCGCGCTTGGAGCAGGATTACGAAGAAGCGCGCGGGCACATGGGTCGCTTGCACGAAGAGATCAAGAGGCTGCGAACCCGCCGCCGCGAGTTGACGACCGAGATTCGGACGGCCAAAGCCACGCGCAACGCCACCGAGCACGCCAAGGGCGAGCACTGGCGTGAGAAGATTTTCGAGCGCACACCCACCGATGCCGATTGGACGCGGCGGGAAGAATTCACCGCATCCCTGAAAAAGACCGACGACGAGATTCGCGACCTGACCGCAAAGTGGCAAGCCTTGCTCGCCGAGCAAAACGCCCTGGTGGCGAGCGCCGACGTGCGTGAGGCGAAAGACCTTTATCAGAACCTTGAACTGGAAGCCGAGATCAAACGCGTTGGCATGATTCGCGACGCGCGCATTGTCACCAAGGGGCTAACGCAGGCGAGCCTGCGGCCCTCGGCTTGGTGGTTCCCCGTTGTTTCACCAAATGGTGAATGGTTCCGGCAGGTGATGGCCCGAGCCGAGTACTCTCTTGAATTCCTCCGATGAGCGTCCCCTTTGCCAAAGTTCAGGCGATTGGGAATGACTTTGTGTTATTCCAAGCCGCCGACGTTGTAGATTTCGATCTCGCGACCCTCGCCATTGAAGCCTGCGAGCGCCGATACGGCATCGGCGCCGACGGCATGCTCGTGCTCGATGTGTTGACGCCGAACTTCGCTCAGCTTCGGATGTTCAACGCCGACGGCACCGAGGACTTCTGCGGCAACGGTCTGCGGTGCGCGGTGAACTATGCTGTTAACCATATGGATAGTAACCGCTCGTTCGTGGTGGAACAAATGGAGCGACAAGTCCGGTGCACCTACGAGCCTGGCAATATCCAAGTGGAGTTGCCCGCCGCCTCGTTCGCTCCGCGCGACGTGCCAACCGTGCTCGACGAAGAAGTCTGGGATGTTAACCAAACGGTTGACGACCGCGAATTCGCGCTCTCCGCGCTCAGCACTGGCAGCACGCACACGATCATTTTTGTCAACGAGCTGCCGGACGACGCGACATTCTTGCGCTACAGCCCGATCATCGAAAACCACGAATGGTTCCCCGAACGCACGAGCGTGATGTGGACGCAAGTCATGGCGGGCGACCACCTGCGCATCCGCATTTGGGAGCGCGGCGTCGGCGAGACCCTTGGCTGTGGCACCGGATCAACCGCGGCGGCGGTCGCTTATCTGCGCCGCGAAGGGCGCGGCGGCGCGGTGCGGGTCGAGAATCCGGGCGGCGCGGTGACCGTTTCGGCCGAGTCTTGGGATAGCCCACTAACCCTAGCGGGCGATGCGCAGACGGTTTACCAAGGCGAACTTCGCCTGCGGCAGCCGCTTACTTCATTCGTTTCCTAACCATGTCAGGACGCTTGCGCTTGTCCTGACCGATCGCGCCGCCGCTCACCCCGATGATCTCGCGCAGCCGCACGATCTCGTCGCGGACACCGGCCGCGCGTTCGAACTCCATGGACTTAGCGAGGTCCTTCATTTCCTTTTCTAGCGAGGCGATGAGGAGCGGAATATCTTCCACGCGAATTGGCGAATCGTCGCCGCCGATCTTGGCCATGGCCTCTTCGTCGTACTGCGAAATCACCTCGGCGACGGCGTCGTAACTGCGCACTGTTTCGTGCACCTTCTTGTGCACGGTCGTCGGCTCCACCCCGTTTTTCTCGTTGTATTCCATTTGGATCGCGCGGCGGCGCTCCGTTTCTTCGATGGCAAACTTCATCGAGTCGGTCATGTTGTCGGCGTACATCAGCACCCGACCGTTGACGTTCCGCGCGGCGCGACCAATGGTCTGAATCAGCGAGGTTCCGCTACGCAGGAAGCCTTCCTTGTCGGCGTCGAGAATCGCCACGAGCGACACCTCCGGCAAGTCCAAACCTTCCCGCAGGAGGTTGACGCCAACCACGACATCGTAGCGCCCGAGCCGCAGATCGCGGAGTACTTCAGGCCGCTCCAGTGAGTGGACTTCCGAGTGGATGTAGTTGACTTTGATGTCAATTTCCTGCATGTAGCGGGTCAAATCCTCGGCCATCCGCTTGGTCAGCGTGGTCACCAAGACGCGCTCGCCCTTGGCGATCGTGGCCTGAATCTCTTTGAGCAAGTGGTCAATCTGCCCCTTCGTCGGCACCACGGTAACTGGAGGATCGAGCAGGTAGGTCGGGCGGATAATCTGCTGCACCGTCGCGCTGCTGTTGTCGCGCTCAAACGGGCCGGGAGTCGCACTCACGAAAACGATTTGCGGGGCGCGCTCCAGAAACTCGTCGAACTGCAACGGACGATTGTCCAAGGCGCTCGGGAGCCGGAATCCGTAATCCACCAGCACCGACTTGCGTTGGCGGTCGCCGTTGTACATCGCCCGAATCTGCGGAATCGTGACGTGCGATTCATCAATAAACACGATCGAATCGCTGGGCAAGAAGTCGAGCAAAGTGTACGGCGGAGTGCCCGGGGCGCGGCCATCGAAGTAGCTGCTGTAGTTCTCAATGCCGTTGCAGTAACCCACCTCGCGAATCATTTCGAGGTCAAAATCCACGCGCTGGCGCAAGCGCTGAGCCTCGAGCAGTTTGTCGTTGGCGCGGAAGAAATCCACTTGCCGCTGGGCGTCCTCCTCAATCTGCGCCACCACCGATTCGATGCGCTCAAACGGCGTGACGTAGTGGGTCGCCGGGAAAACCGAACACTTGGTCGGCTCGTCAATCACGTGCTGCGTCAACGGATCCACCAGGCGAATGCGCTCGATGGTGTCGCCGAAAAACTCGATCCGCGTGACCAGTTCCTCGTCCTTCGGTTGAATCTCCAGCGTGTCGCCGCGCACCCGAAACGCGCCTCGCTCCAGCACCATCTCGTTGCGCGTAAAGTACATCCGTACGAGTTGCTGCAAGGCCGCATCGAGGTCGAACTGCGCGCCTTTCTCAAAGGTAATCACGTTCTCGGCGTAAGTATCCGGCGAGCCCAGCCCGTAGATGCACGAAACCGAGGCGATGATCACGACATCGCGCCGCTCCATCAGCGATTGAGTCGCCGCGTGGCGCAGCCGCTCAATTTCTTCGTTCACGCTCGAATCCTTCTCGATGTAAAGGTCCGAACCCGGCACATAGGCTTCCGGCTGGTAGTAGTCGTAATAGCTGATAAAGTACTGAACCGAGTTGTCGCGGAAGAACGAACGAAACTCTTGGCAAAGCTGCGCGGCCAGGGTTTTGTTGTGCGCGATGATGAGGGCCGGGCGATTGCTCCGGGCGATCATGCTCGCCATGGTAAACGTCTTCCCCGTTCCGGTGGCACCCAGCAAAGTCTGGTAACGAAATCCCGAATCTAGGCCGTCGAGCAATCCAGAAATCGCTCCTTCCTGATCGCCTTTGGGCACAAAAGCGTCGCTCAGTTGGAATGTAGAGTCGTATTGAACGATGCTGCTGGCCATGAGAGTATGTTACTCTACGTCTACCCTTTTGGCGCGGTTTCGTTAAATCATGCTGTACGGATCGACATCGATGGTGATGCTCGCGCCGCTCGGCACATCAATCCCGCTGAGCGCATCGGTGATGAACCACTTGGGCATTTCGCGCGGCATTTTCACCAAGGCGTGAACCCGGTGAACGTCGCGCAGCTTGGCGAGCGCGCACTCCACCGGCCCCTTCACTTCGATGCCATCCACGTAGGTTTGAAGCTGCGTCACCACCCGCGAGGCCAGCAGGTTGGCCTCGCTCAGGTCGGAGCTGGTGAACGTGATGTTGACCAAGTCGCAGAACGGCGGGTAGTTCGCGTCGTCGCGCTCGGCGATCAGCTGCTTATAAAGGCCGTGAAAGTCGTGGTCCGCCGCGCGTTGAATCGCCGGGTGGTTCGGGCTAAATGTTTGGATAATCACCCGGCCCGGATGCTGGCCACGCCCCGCCCGACCCGCCACTTGCGAGAGCAATTGGAAGGTGCGTTCGCTCGCGCGGAAGTCCGGCATGTTCAGCGAAGTGTCGGCGGCGATCACGCCCACCAGAGTTACGCGCGGGAAGTCCAGCCCTTTGGCGACCATTTGCGTGCCGACGAGCACGTCAATTTCGCCGGTGCGGAAGTTCGCGAGAATCTCCTCCAGGCTTCCCTTGCGTTGCACCACGTCGCGATCGAGCCGCGCGACTCGCGCGTTGCCGAGCAGTTCGCGAACGGCCTCCTCCACGCGTTCGGTGCCGATGCCAAACGGCCCAACCTTAGTCCCGCCGCATTGAGGGCACGATTCCGGAACATGTTCGCGGTAGTCGCAGTGGTGGCACTTCAGCAAGTTCGCCCGCTGGTGGTAGCTCAGCGAGACCGAGCAGTGAACGCACTGGAACGTGTGCCCGCAATGCCGGCATTGCAAAAACGGCGCGTAGGCGCGGCGATTCAGGAAGAGAATCGCCTGGTCGCCGCGCGTCATCGTCGCGATCAATTCTTCCTGCAGCTCATCGCTAAACACTGCCGCTTTCTTCTCGGCGTACATCAGCGTCAAGTCGACAATCTGTACGTGCGGAAGCTGGGCTTCAGCGGTGCGGTATGGCAGCGTGAGCAACTTGTAGTCGCCGACTTCGGCCGCGTAGGCGCTTTCCAGACTCGGCGTGGCCGAACCTAGCACGACCGGGCACTGGTGAACCCGCCCCAAAAACTGCGCCACCGTGCGGGTGTTGTAGCGCGGGGCCGATTCCTGCTTATAGCTCGGCTCGTGCTCTTCGTCCAGAATAATGAGACCGACATTCTCGAGCGGCGCAAACAGGGCACTCCGCGCTCCCAGCACCACCGCGGCCTCGCCGCTGCGCGCGCGAAACCAGCTTTGCAGGCGCTCGGTCGGCGTCATGTTGCTGTGCATGACCGCCACCGACTTGCCGAATCGCTCGCGCAGTTTGCCGATCACTTGCGGCGTCAGGCTGATTTCCGGCACCAGATAGAGCACCTGCCGTCCGGTGCGAATCGCCTCGCTGGCGGTGCGCAAAAACACCTCGGTTTTGCCGCTGCCGGTGACGCCGTACAGCAGATAGGTGTCCGGGCGATGCTCGCGCACCGCGCCGATGATCTCTTCAATCGCGATCGCTTGCTGGGGGTTTGGCGTGGGAGGAGGCGGCGGAATCGGCTCCAACTCCTCCACCTCAACCAGCAGTCCGGCGGTCATCAAGCCCTTGATTGTTTGGTCGGTCGCCCCCGACATCGTCTTGATTTCGTGCGCTTCAAACGTCGTGGATTCCGCGCCTTGCATCGTCATGAGCAAGTGCACTTGCGCCGGACGACGCTTGCCCGAGCCAGCGAGGAACGCCTCGATTTTGCCGGTGTCCGGGGTCAGTTGCAGCTTCTGCGAAAGGCGATGCTTCTCCGCCGCGAGCACCAGCGAAAGGGTTTCGCGAACCATGCCGAGGTCGCGCAAGTTGCGCAGCGTCTTCTTGACCGGGCTCGTCAGCGGCGCCGACTTGCGGTCCAAAATCTTGCCGCCTTGGGCGACCATCACACGAAGAGTTTCGCTTTGGCTGGGCGTGAGCTTGGCGGTGTTCTGGTTGAGATCGCCCAGTTCCCAAGTCGTCACCAGGCGATCTTTGAGGCCCGGCGGCACCGCCGCGATGAGCGCCGCGCTGGTCGAACACAGATACTCCTTGGTGATGAAGTCCACCATCTTCATCACGGGGTCAGGAAGCACGACGTCGGCGATGGCGGCCACCGGTGAGCGCAGACTCGTGACCGGAAACTCCAGATCTTCGGCGGGGCGAGAAAGCTGCTCGACCACAAAACCAACCACTTGCCGCGTGCCGAGCGGCACCAACGCCGCCTGACCCACCACGTAGCCGCCCGGGTCGCGGTAGGTGTAAGTCGCCTCGGCGCCACCCGTCCGGGCGTCGATCGCGACTTGCAATACCGGGACGTGGGTGCTCATGGCCAATGGAAAAGAGGCATTACCGCGCGGGCAATGCCTCTCTTATTATCCTTGTTGTCGAGGTGGATTAGTCGCGATGCGAATTTTCTTCGTCGCGTCGTCCGCCTTCGCGCTTCGGTCGCGTAAAGCGATCGGAGTTGAATTCGTTGATCACGAACGGCAGCAGTGCCATTTCGCGAGCGCGCTTGATCGCGATGGTGATCATGCGTTGCTGCTTGGCCGTGTTGCCGCTAATCTTCGTCGGCACGATCTTGCCGTGCTCGTTCAAGAATCGCTTGAGCAAGTTCACGTCCTTGTAGTCGACGTGATGAATCTTGTTCATGGTCAGGTAGCTGACCTTCTTGCGTCCGCGCTTGCGGATAGGTCGGTCGCCGGTGATCGCGCCAAGCGAATCCTTGTCCAGGATTCGTTTCCCGTGTTCACCACCGGGAATCGAGGCGGCTTCGGGATTAGCCTGCGTCGTAGTGGTTTCTTCACTCATAAGTTTCACATTTGTCCGAAGACGAGCGGTAAGTATGGCATAAAACCCTTGAAGCAAGGTACGGCAACGGATGGCAGAACCCGCAATTCAGCTCACTTGGCAGCCAAGTACGGCCTCAAATCGGTCGTATCGCGAGGGCACGCACGCGCGCCTGCCGTTGGTGCGCACCACGCTTTACCGCCCGCACCAGACTTGGACGTACAACAATCACCCGTTCATTACCGAGTGGGAAGGCACGTTCGTGGCGATGTGGTCCAACGGCCAACGCGACGAAGACGAGGTCGGGCAACGGGTTCTGGTCGCGACTTCGGGCAACGGCACCGAGTGGACCGAGCCGCGGGTGCTCGCCGAGCCGTTCGGCAAACGAGTGCTGACGGCGGGCGGATTCTTCGTCTCGCCACACGGCTTGGTGGCGTTGTATTCCGACTACAACGAGGATGTCGCCGACACCAAACTCTACGCCAAGGTCACCAAAGATGGGCTGCACTGGTCGCGCCCGTTGCCGCTGGGTCCGAAGCTGTGCAGCAATCAAAACGCCTTGCGCCTGGCCAGCGGACGACTGATTTTGGCGGGCAACTTCGCGATGCCGTTTACCGATGATCCGACGGGGCTCGCCGGTTGGCGCTGGAGTAGCATCGCGCCGAGCTTTGCCGAAGAGGACAACCCGTGGACCTTTTGGCAAGTGCGTCGCCAATCGCAGTCGGCGGCCGACCTTTGCGAGGCGTCGGTGGTAGAGCTCGCCGACGGCCAGTTGGTCAGCTACTTCCGCGCGACGGGCCAAGACTACAACGGATTTTTGTGGCAGAGCGTGAGCACCGACCGCGGCACCAGCTGGTCGCGACCGCACGCGAGCGACTTCACCGACAACGACGCCAAGTTCCAGTTTGGTCGCCTCGATGAGAGCCGCTGGTTCTATTGCGGCTGCCCCGACCTCAACGTCGGCAAGCGCAATCCGCTCGTGTTTTCGACCAGCCGCGACGGGTTCCGGTTCGACCGACACTGGGTGGTCTCGGACGAACCGCACCGCATCAACTGGCCCGGCAAGCACAAGTCCGGCGACTACAGCTACCCGAATGTGCTCATCCGCGATGGACGCGCTTACGTGATCGTCGCGCGGCAGAAAGAGGACATCGAGGTCCTCAGCTTCGCGCTCAGCGACCTGCGCTAAAACAAAAAATGACCCGAGAGCGGTTGCCCTCGGGTCTTTTTCGTGTCTTCGGCCTGGCTTACGGGAAGATGCCGCGTCGAACGGTGGCGTCGGCCACGCGACGAACCGCGATGATGAGCGCCGCCGTGCGCATGTCGGTCTTGTGCTCGGCCGCGGTGCGGGCCACATCACCGTAGGCGCGCTTCATGATGCGGGTGAGCTTGTTGTTGATCTCTTCCTCTTCCCAGAAGAAGTTTTGCAGGTCTTGCACCCACTCGAAGTAGCTGACGATGACACCGCCCGCATTGGCGAGAATGTCCGGAATCACCTGAATTCCCTTGTCGTGGAAGATCGCGTCCGCTTCGGTGGTGGTCGGGCCGTTCGCGCCTTCGGCGATGATCGTTGCCTTCACCTTATTCGCGTTGTCCTTGTGCAATTGCTGCGCAATTGCCGCCGGAATCAGCACGTCGCAATCCAGTTCAAGCAGTTCTTCGTTCGAAATCTGGTCGCAATCCTTGAATTCCTTGATGCCGCCATCCTTGCCGGAGTAGCGATCGTAGAGTTCGCGAATCGGCAGGCCCTTGGCGTTGTAGATCGCACCGCGCGCATCGCTAACTCCCACGATCGTGGCGCCTTCGCGTTCGGCAAGGAGCGCGGCGACCGAGCCAACGTTACCAAAGCCTTGCACCACAACCTTCGTGCCTTCCCACTGCTTGCTTTGGGCCTTCAACGCTTCGCTGGCGGCGACGATCACGCCGCGGCCCGTGGCTTCGACGCGACCTTCCGAGCCGCCGAGATCCACCGGCTTACCGGTGACGACGCCCGGGACGGTGTAGCCGGCTTGCATGGAAACAGTGTCCATGATCCACGCCATGACTTGAGCGTTGGTGCCGATATCCGGGGCGGGAATGTCGCCGCGCTCGCCAATGACGATGTTGATTTCGGTGGCGAAGCGGCGCGTAAGCTTTTCGAGTTCACGCGGAGAAAGCGTTTTGGTGTCCACCTTGACCGAGCCTTTGGCCCCGCCGTAAGGCAGGTTGGCCACGGCGCACTTCCAGGTCATCCACATGGCCAACGCGGTCGTCTCTTCGACGTCCACGTCTTGGTGATAGCGGATGCCGCCCTTGGTGGGACCGCGCGAGGTGTTGTGCTGAACGCGATAGCCTTCGTACACTTCCACTCGCCCGTCGTCCATGACGACCGGGAAGTTGACGATCAGGGCCCGCTTGGGGCGTTGGAGTACGGCGTGAAGACCTTCGTCGAGGTCCAGGTGTTTGACGGCGTGACCCAGTTGCTCACGCGCCATATCGAGAACTAGTTTTCCGCTCATGGCCAGTTTTCCGAGATTGCTTAGCGTGAGCTCTGACGACCGGCGACGCCAAACAGCGCACAGAACGGAGTCGCGATCACGCCATTGTAAATCGCTGACGTAATTGTACTACCCAACGCAGAACTTAGGTCAGGGCGGGGGGCGAGAAAAATCAGCACGAGATTGGCGACAAGCGACGCCGCAAACACGGCCACGAACCCAACTCCGGCCCGAACCACCACACCGACGCGCGGCACAAAGCTGAGCGCGAACCCCGCGATGGTGCGCGAAATCCCGTACGCGACCATGTTCGCCCCCGCCAAGGCACCCTGCAAAATCCCGCTCGCCGCGCCCGCGGTGGCTCCACCGGCGGGGCTGCCAAAGAGCGCAAACACCAGCCCGGTGGTGAGCAGAAACTGCGGTTCCACGCCAAAAATCGCGAAGCGGTGGGCGTTCATTTCCAAGATCGCGGCCAAGTAGTAGGCCGGAATCGCGATGAGAAAGCGAGTGAGACTGCTCATGGCAAGATCACCCAGACCTCACGGACATCGGCCAGATTCTCGACCGGCACGACCTTGGCGCGCGACGCGCCGAACTCGGGCGAGCTTTCGCTACGCTCGACATAACCAATGAGCACGCCGGGCGGAATCGTGTCGGAAAGCCCGTTGGTCACGACGCGTTGGCCGGACGCCATCGGACGGTCGGTGACGTTGGTTTCGAACACGAGCCGCACACTCGTCTCGCCCTTAATGAGGCCGACGACCGGCGGCGACGTGTTGATTTTTGCGCCGAGGCGACAACTGGACGAGGAGATCAGAAGCACTTGCGAGGTCTTCGCGCTGACCGTTTGGACAATGCCAAGGAGCCCGGCGTTGCCCACCACCGCGGCCCCCGGGACGATGCCTTGCGCCTTGCCGACGTTGAGGGTCGCGCGATCTTCGTACACGTGGTAGCCGCTCACCCGCGCCAACACCTTGGTCCCGGCGAGGCTGGACTTGGTGCCGAGAAGCTGTTCGAGGTTCTGCACGCGGCGACTCAGTTCCGCCTCGCGATCGGAATACAGAAGAAGGTGCGCATTCTCGCCGCGCAGGCGACGCACTTCCTCGCGCAGAGTCCCTGCGCTGGTGAAACCGCTCCAAAAGTCGGTGAGTCCGTCCAGTCGCGCGCCCAGCCACTGACTTGGTGGGGCGACGACTTGCCGCACGACGCTCGTCACGGGATCGGTGGCGCTGTTTTTCCGCGCCCGGTTCTGCTGAGTGCCGACGAAAACGGCCACCGCCACGCAGACGATGGGCACCAGCGTATCAACGCGGCGTAGAGGTTCTACCCTTGGGATGAGCGTTCCAACATTCGACGCATGTTGGGATTATCATGCAGCATCTCGAGCATGCGCCCGGTGCCAATGACCACGCAGTCGAGCGGATCGTTCGCAATCCGCACCGGCATCCCCGTTTCCTGAGTAATCAAAGTATCGAGCCCGCGAATGAGCGCGCCGCCACCCGCCAGCACAATGCCGTTGTTCATGGCATCGGCGGCCAACTCGGGAGGAGTCGTTTCCAGCGTCATCTTGATCGCTTCGATAATGGAATTGATGGGTTCGGCGATCGCGGCGCGAATTTCCTCGCTGCTGATCGTCGCGCTACGCGGCAACCCGGCAACCATGTCGCGGCCCTTCACCGACATGCTGAGTTCCTGCTGCAACCGGTAAGCGCTGCCCAGCTCAATCTTGATCTGTTCGGCCGTCCGCTCGCCAATGTAAAGGTTGTAGGCGCGGCGCACATAGTTGGCGATCGCTTCGTCGATCTCATCTCCCGCGATGCGCACGGAGTTGGCGGTGACGATGCCGCCCAAACTGATCATCGCGACTTCGGTGGTACCGCCGCCGATGTCAACGATCATGTTGCCGATCGGCTCTTCGACGGGCATTCCCGCGCCGATCGCCGCGGCCATCGGCTCTTCCAGCACGTAGGCGCGTTGGGCACCCGACTTGCGCGAGGCTTCAATAACGGCGAGACGCTCGACTTCGGTGACGCCGCTCGGAATGCCGACGACCACGGTGACGAAGTAACTCGGCACCCCGCGCGTGGCGCGCTTGATGAAGTCGCTGAGCATCTTCTCCGTCTGATCGTAGTCGGCGATGACGCCGTCCTTGAGCGGACGAGTGGCGATGATGTTGGCGGGCGTGCGGCCCAGCATCCGCTTGGCGTTCTCGCCGACGGCGTACACCGCGCCGGTATCGCGCTCAATGGCGACGACGCTCGGTTCACGTAGAATAATGCCACGCCCGTTCAAATGAACGAGCGTGTTTGCCGTACCGAGGTCAATACCAATATCCCGAATGAAGCGGGAGAACAGTCCGCGCACTTACTTCCCAGCTCGGGTGGGTGCTCCGGCGCCGCCAGGAAGCGGGGGTCCGCCGCCGCCAAATGGCGCTCCGCCACCACCGCCACCACCGCCGTTGCTGTCGCCGGCCGGCAGTTCATTCTTATAGGTGATCGCCGGAGTGGGCAGGGCAACCTTCCCGAGCGGAGGCTTCTCTGGCTCGGGCGGGGAAATCGGTTCGCGGGCACCAAAGATGCTGTAGCAAATCACGCCAATGGCGATGACAGCGAAAACACCGCGGATAATCCATTCAGTCTGATTCTTCATTACCGGTTGCTCCTATTCTACTTCTAATTCTTAGTGTCGGAAGTGTCGATATCCAGTTAGAACCATGGCGATCCCTTTTTCGTTCGCCGCGGCAATGACATCGCCATCTTTCTTGCTTCCGCCGGGTTGGATAATCGCGCGGATTCCCGCCGCGGCCGCCGTCTCGATGCTATCCGGGAACGGGAAAAAGGCGTCGCTCGCAAGCACCGCGCCCCCAACCCGATCGCCCGCTTGCTCAATGGCGAGGCGCACGCTTTGCACGCGATTCATTTGACCGGCACCCACGCCGAGTAGGCGCTGCGCATCACCGACGACAATCGCGTTGCTTTTGACGTGCTTGACGATCCACCACATGAGGTGAAGCGCGTTCCATTCTTCGCCGGTTGGCTTGCTTTCGGTGACCAGTTCCCACCGGGTTTCTGGCTCTTCGTCGGCCTCTTGCACCAGCATGCCGCCGCGAATGCTGCGGTAGGTAAGGTCGCGTTCGTTGGTGGGGAGCGGCGCGGCGAGCAGACGAACGTCTTGCCCCCAGCCCGCGCGATTCTTGAAAATCTCCACCGCTTCTGGCGTGAAACTCGTGCCAATGACGACCTCCAGGAAGTTGCCTTTCGCCGTCATCGCCTCAGCGACGGCAAGGTCAATTTCGCCGTTAAATGCGGCGATCCCTCCGAACGCGCTGATCGGATCGCTCTTACGAGCCTCGGCGTAGCTGTCGGCGAAGTTGCCCATGATCGCCGCGCCGCACGGGTTGCCGTGCTTGATGATGGCGCATGCGCCCGGATCCAGGTCGGCCACAAGCTCCCAGGCGGCATCGCCATCAAGGATGTTGTTGTAGCCGAGCGGTTTGCCCCACAATTGCTCGGCTTGCGCGAGCCCCTTAGCGCCGAGCGTATCGACGTAGAACGCTCCCGCTTGGTGAGGGTTTTCTCCGTAGCGCATGCTCTCCTTGAGCTTCAGCCCGGTGGTCAGTTCGCTGGCAAACGTGTCGCCACCGAACACCCGCGTAAAGTACGTCGAGATTTTGGAATCGTAGTAGGCCGTGTGCCGAAACGCACTCGCCATGAGCTCGGGCCGGAGCTTCGCGACCGAGCCGTCGGCGATGGCCGCGAGCACGCGCTCGTAGTCGCTCGGGTTCACCACGACGGTGACGTGCTGAAAGTTCTTGCTGGCCGCGCGGATCATCGCCGGGCCGCCAATGTCAATGCTCTCGACCGCCTCGGCCAGCGTGTGCGGTTGGGTCACCGTGGCTTCAAACGCATACAGGTTCACGGCGAGAAGGTCAATCGGCTGAATCCCGGCTTCCGACATTTGGCTCACGTGATCGGCCTTGCTGACGTCACCAAGGAGACCGCCGTGAATCGCCGGGTGCAGCGTCTTGACGCGGCCTTCGAGCATCTCGGGGAAGTTGGTCACTTCGGCCACATCGGTCACCGTGAGACCCGCCTCACGAAGCGCGCGCGCGGTTCCGCCAGTGCTCAGAATCTCGTAGCCATGGTCAATGAGGCCGCGAGCGAACTCGACGACACCGGTTTTGTCAGTAACGGATAGCAGGGCTCTCATGCGGTGGGTTCAGTGGTTTTGGGCTTCTCGATCGGGGTGGAAGTCGGCGCCGTCTTGGGCTTGGTCGCGTCGTCATCGGCGGGCGAGACCGGGCCATCGGGCGTAGGCTTGGGTTCCACCGGCTTTTTGACCTTGACGCGGGTTGTCTCGACCACCTTGTTGCCCTCGGAGTCGAAGAGGGTGAGCGTGATGGTGGTGTTCTCCGAGGGCGAAAGCACCATGGTGCCGGTCGCGCTCACGGTTTTGGTCTCCTTGCCATCGCTGAGTTCGGCGCGGACGGTGCCCGTGCTCTGCCAATCGAGCGTAATGGACTCGCCAAGATTGATCTCCTTCTTGTCGATTTTGAAGGCGATGAGCTTGGCCAAAGTTTCTTTGAACACCGTGATTTTGGCGACCTTGCTCTGGGTGAGGCCATCCGACGATTCGGCCACCAGCGTGTATTCGATCTCGCCTTCTTGCGTGGCCGTGACCTGGATGGACTCGCGTTTCGGATCCAGAATTTGGCCGAGGGGCGCGAGGGTCGCGCGCGACACGTTCGGGCCGAGTTTGTACGTGATGGTCACGGTGCCGCCCTTGGGGCAACGCTCGGGGCTGGCCGAGAACTCAAGGATTTCGGGCGCGATGGCTTCCGGCTTGGGGTTCACGACGAGCTGCTGGCGGCGCTCATCGGATTGCTTGCCGTCAATCGCCCGGCCCACGACTTCGTAAGTCCCGGGATCGGCCATCGGAATCAGCACGAAACCGGTGCCGTCCAGGCTTCGCTTAACAACTTTGCCGTTGATCAGGACCTCGAATGCGGTCGCATGTTCTGACCGCCAATCCACGCGAAGCGATGCTCCGGCCGTGATCTGCGAATCCACAACGAGATCGAGCACCTTGGGCGGCTTGGGGAACGCGTAGAGCCAGGCACCTGCCAGGGTCAGCAATGCAACCCCACCGACGACGGTGCCCGGGGTGAGAGCGGCCCGTTCTTCGAGTTGCGCCTGCGAACTCGCCATGAGTCCCGGCAGCTCGGTGCTGCGCGCGGTGACCGAAAACCCGTGCAAACGCGCGGCCGTGACCAGCTTCTTTTTGCCCGATCCGGCGGTCATGCCGACGGTGCGTTGCTGACCGGGCGCGAGCGTCACGCGATCCATGTCGAATTCGAACACGCACTGATCGTCCACGTCCGTGGCGTAAAGCTGGATTGAGGCTTCCTGGTTCCCCAGATTCATCACCGTAAGTTCAAACTTGGCCTTGGGCTGGGTCGGGCTGACCGTCGCCTTCTTCGGGTTCACATCCACGTTGATGTTGTGGTACGGCTTGATCTCGAGAATTCCTTGCTGCTCGCGCGATTCGCCAGTCGCCAAGCTGCGCACACTGATGACGAAGGGATAGAGCCCAGCGCGGGAATCGGTTTCGCGCGGCATGCGCAAGAGGAGGCGTTCGGTGCGCGAGCCGGTCGGCTCGATCTCGAAACTTGGCACGGGAATCGCGACCCAAGTGGAGTCAATTCCCTTCACTGCAAGTTCAAAACTTTCGACCTCGTCGCCCTCGTGATTCACGGTCACCGAGAGCGGTTGGGCGTTGCCCGGTTCGACCGCGAGGTGGTCGGTGCTCAGGCTGATTCGAAAGCTCATGCGGGAGTATTTTAGCATTTTCACCAGGTGTTCCGATACAATCGAAGCATGATTGGACTCGCTTGGGTGCTTTTGGCGGGTTCAAATTTGGAGTTCACCACCGGCTACGCGGCGCTCACTCCGCCCGAGCCGCTGCCCCTGGGCGGCTACACCGAACGAAAGGGCGCAAACCTGCAGCCCGGCGGCGAAGAGTTGGGCGTGCGCGTTCTCGGCTTGCGGCAAGGTCGAACCATGTTTGTCGCCTCGTGCGATTTGCTCACCATCCCCGAGTCGTTGCGGGCGGCGGTGGCTGAGCGCCTCCCCGCTGGCACCACGCTGTTTCTCCACGCGACGCATACTCACTGCGCGCCAGATTCGCAGATGCTAAACGATCGGATGACGATCCCGATTCCCGGCATCGCGACGTTCCGAAAGCGCTGGATGACGTGGTACGCCGAGCGGATTGCGGCCTCGATTCTGGCCGCCGACAAAGGGTGGCAGCCCGTTCGGTCGGCCGAGGTGTTGACGTGGCGGATGGCGCGGAATCGGGGTCGCCGCAAGTTTGCCCAGCCCGACACCCTGGCGACCATGATTCAGCTGAATGGCCGCAACATCTGGTTCAACTACGCCGCTCATCCGGTGAACTACGACCCGACCGAGTTGCAAACTCGGCGCGATTGGCCCAGCGCGGTAGACGCTCAGATTATCTCGCAGGGCGCGCTCGGCGATGTCTCACCGGCAATGCCAGGCCCTACTCCCGAAGCTCGGATTCAGCAGTTTCGGCGGGACGTCCGCGGTGGGCTGGCACGAGCAAGTCGCGCCCCCCTTGACCTGAAGTTTGATATTTTTGACCAGCCATACGACTGCGCCAAACCGCAGCCTCACAAGAACTTTGCGAAAGAGTACGGCGTGACGCCGGAGCTGGCGCAAACGGTGGTGAACCGCTTCGCGCCGCCGCAAGGCCGAATCACCGGATTTCGCCTCGGCAAGCTCGCGGTGATTGGCGTCGGCGGCGAGCCCAGCGCCGAACTGGGCCGCCAGATTGCTCGGCAGGGCCGAGTGCTTGGATTCACTTGGACGCTCCCCGTCGCTCATGTGAACGGATGGATCGGTTATGTGCTTTCCCCGGAGGATTACGACCGAGGGGGATACGAGGCGAACCTCCAGTTGCACGGACGCGATTCGGGCACGCAAATGGTGGAGCGGGTAGCGCAGGCGTTGAACGCCTTAGCTCATCCGCCAGCGCGGCGCTGAGCCAGCGGCGGCTTTGCCCTTGACCACGGATTCGAGCGTGATGCCGTTGAGCGTCTTCTTGATCTGGTTCTTATCCCAGATGCGGAAGAAGCCGAGGCCCCCGCGTGCGAGTGTGGCCGGCATCGCAACTTGGTAGCTACGCTTATCGTCGAGGCGCTGGCCGCCCAAGTTGGCGAATTCCAGCCGAGCGTCCGGCGACGCCGACTTTTTGAAGCTCGCGTCCATGTTGCTCAGCTGCAAAAAGCTATCGTACGGACTTGGATACAGCGACACGGACTTGGCCAAGGCTTGGCGAATCTGTGAACCCTTGAGTTCGACGACCGCGATTTCGTCGGTCGGATAGCGGAGAAACGTGGCGAGGTCGCTGCTCTGGCCCTCCTTGATCATTCCGGCCGCGATGATGGCGGCTTCGGCTCCGGCGGCCTCACGAATGAGGTCGGCGATGTCTTGCGAGGGGCCGTGCGCTTCCTTATCCGGGTCGGCATAAGCCAATCCGAACCCACCAAGACAGGTTGCCAGGAGCAAAAGTGATCGCACGTTTTTCATTGTATAGACGGGTGAACTCGTCGAATGAGTCATCCCCGTTTATTGGAATTCCAAAGAAACTTTTGGGTTCAAAAAAGGGGAACATGGACCTAGTTCCACGTTCCCCTTCGGAAAGACCGATTAGTCTTCGATTTTGACGCCCATGGAACGGGCGGTACCGGCGAGAATGCGCATGGCCATTTCTTCGTCGTCGGTGTTGAAGTCTCGCATTTTGACCTTGGCGACTTCGCGGAGTTTGTCCTTGCTGAGGGTTCCGGCCTTGTCGGTCAGCGGGTTGCTGGCGCCCTTGTCGATGCCGGCGGCTCGCTTAATGAGGTCGCTCGAAAGCGGGGCCTTGACGATGAAGGAGTAGCTTCGGTCTTCGAAAACCGTGATTTCAACGGGAACCGTGTAGCCCATTTGCGGGGCGGTCATTTCGTTGAACTTCTTGAGAAATTCCATCATGTTGATCCCGGCTTGACCGAGTGCGGGTCCAACCGGGGGAGCGGGGGTTCCCTTCCCAGCCGCGATATTCAACTTGATAATGCTTGTGACTTTCTTTGCCATCGTTGTGATCCTATAAAGGTCGCACTAGAGGGAAGCTTAGGCGACAGAAGCGTGAGTATACCTCACGCCGCTGGCCCAGCCCTCGAATTACTTACGGTTGACGCGTTCCAGGTACGACTCGCTGCGCGTGTCCACCTTAATCACATCGCCTTCCTTGATGTGATACGGCACCTGGATGTTGGCGCCGGTTTCCAGCACCGCGTTCTTCATGCTGCTGCCGCTCACCGTGTCGCCCTTGTAGCCGGGGTCGCAGCTGGTGATTTCCAGCTCGACAAAGTTCGGCACTTCGTAGCCGATCGCGACGTCGTCCACCAGCATGCCCGTGACTTCCGCTTCTTCTTTGAGGAACTTCATGCCCGAGCCGAGCGCGGTGGCATCCACGGCGACCTGCTCGTAGGTGTCCATGTCCATCAGCGTCACTTCGTCGCCGGCCTTGTAGAGGTACTGAAACTTCTTCTTCTCCAGGTACGCCGAGTCAAACTTTTCGCCGGAGCGGAAAGTCTTTTCGATCGTCGAATCGTTCTTCAACCGGCGGAGCTTGGTGCGGACAAATGCGCCGCCCTTGCCTGGCTTGACATGCTGAAACTCAATGATCTGGTACACGTCGCCATCGATGTAGATCGCTAAGCCATTTTTGAAGTCGCTGGTATCAATTGCCATAGGAAGTTCGCCCCTAAGGGTACCCGAATCGAAACTTTTGACCGGCCAATTTCGTTTCCGAATGTGACCTATGCTGCGCCGACTCCTGCCGCTCGTACTCCTCACCGGATGCGCGTTCAACTCCTCGCCGTTTGTCGGCAAGTGGGAAGCGATCCTCGACGCCAACGAGAGTGTGCCGTTTATGCTGCGCGCGGCTCTAAAAACCCAGCTGCCCACCGTGCGCCTGAACATGGAGTTGCGGACCGACAAAACGTTCACCCTGAACCTGCCGGTAGTCGGCGAAGTCGCCGGCACGTGGAGCACCTTGCCGAGCGGCAACCTGGAGCTGAAGGTTTCGTCCGGCAAGAACGAGCAGATGCGCGGCTCGCTAGAGGGACTTCAGCTTAAGCCGAGCGACGACAACAAGAAGCTCACCCTCATCGCTCCGGAAGGCTCGATGATCGGCAGCCTGCTGCTCTTTACGCGCGCCGACGGAAAGTAGGCTCGCTTAGTCGCGAGCCCAAAACATCGGTCCGGCGGATTCGGTGATCACGGCTTGCTTGAGCGTGCCGATCGCGGCGCGGAGGCCTTCCATCGTGCTCATCAGCCCGTCTTCGTGCTCAATGCTCAGCACGTGGTCGTAGCCAAACGTGCGAAGCGTGCTCACAAAACTGCGCCACCACTCCACGCCATGCCCGAATCCGCACGAGCGGAACACCCACGAACGCGCATGGATGGCACCATACGATTTGGTGTCGAGGTTGCCGTTGCGACCGGAATTCAGCGGATCAATGGTTAGGTCCTTGGCGTGAACGTGGAAGACGGCTCGCTCTTCCAGCAATTCGCGCACCGCGAGTAGCGGGTCCACGCCTTGCCACCACAGGTGGCTGGGGTCGAAGTTCGCGCCGATCCAGCGGCCATTGTCGCCGAGCCCGCGGCGCAGCTTCAACAGCGTGTCGTTGTTGTAGACCACAAAACCGGGATGCATTTCGATGCCGAACTCCACCTCGTGCTGAGCGAGGAGCTTCGCCTGCTCGGACCAGTACGGCATGACGGATTGGTTCCACTGCCAATCCAAAATGTCGCGAAACTCGTCCGGCCAAGCGCAGGTCACCCAGTTCGGGTTTGTTGCGTTCGGACCATCGCCGGGGCAGCCGCTAAAGCCGTTGAGCTTGCGCACGCCGAGCGCGGCGGCAAGTTCGACGCCCTGAACAAACGCATCGTGGTGAGCCCGAGCGATTTCGCCGTTCGGGTGAATCGGGTTCCCGTGCACACTGATCGCCGAGATGCTCAGGCCGTGGTCGGCCAACTTGCCCAACAGACGGTCACGCGCCTCGCTGGAGCTCAGCAGTTCGTCCACGTTCAGGTGCGCGTTGCCGGGGTAGGCACCCGCCCCGATCTCCACGGCTTGCAGTCCTTCGGCAGCACAAATCTGCAAAGCCTCGTCCAGCGATTTATCGCCGAACAAGGCCAAAAACAGACCGAGTTTCACGCTTAGATCGTCCCCTTTTCGCGGAAGATCGCGTAGTGGCACGCTTTGAATTTCAAGCCGCTGCCGCACGGGCAGGTCTCGTTGCGACCGACGAACTTGGGGTCCACCGAATCCGGCCATTCGCCGGGCTTGCCTTCGCTGCTCGGCGGCGACGAAAGCGCGCCGAGGACTTCGGCGGCGGAGAGCGCTTCTTCCTCAGGGAACTCTTGCGGACGGCGCAGTTCGGCGCGGAACAACAGCTTTACCGACTCTTCGCGGATGTGGCGCAGGGTCGCTTGGAACAAGTCGTACGTTTCGCGCTTGTAGGCCACGAGCGGGTCCACTTGACCGTAGCCGCGCAAGCCGATGCCCTCGCGGATGTAGTCGAGCATCTGCAAGTGGTCTTGCCACTGGTCGTTCACAACCTGCAGCATCACGCGCTGAGCCAGGAGCTTGAAGTCGTCCTCGCCCATGCTCGCCTCGCGCTTGGCCATCGCGTCGTGAGCGATGTCGGTGACGGCTTGGATCAGTTCCTCGCCGGTGCCGTGTTGCTCCAGTTCGTTAATGGTCGCGTAGTCCACGAGCGGGAACAGCGTGTTCAGCTCTTCGTACATGTACTCCCAGTTGAACACGACGCGGCCGTCTTCATCCACCGAATTGGCGTTGACGACGGTTTCGCGGACCAGGCTATCCAGCCCTTCCTTGATGTCCTCGCGAGTATCGCGGCCCAGCAGAACTTCGCGGCGGACGCCGTAAATGTGCTCGCGCTGCGAGTTCAACACGTCGTCGTACTCCAGAACGTTCTTACGCGCTTCGAAGAAGTGCGACTCGATGCGTTCTTGGGTCTTGCGGATCATGCTGGAGAGGAAGCCAGCCTTGACTTCTTCCATCGGCGGCCACAGCTTGAGGGTCGGATTCTCCAGCATCTTCTGGTTGAAAATCTTCCAGAGTTGGTCTTCCAAGCTCACGTAGAATCGGCTTTCGCCCGGATCGCCTTGACGGCCCGATCGCCCGCGCAACTGGTTATCAATGCGGCGGCTCTCGTGGCGCTCGGTCCCGAGGATGTAAAGACCACCCAGGGCACGAACTTCGTCGGCGAGACCGCGACGCTCTTGGTCGTCCAGCGGAAGCGGCGGCGCGGCGCGTTCGACACCACCACGGCGGAAACTTGCAAACGTGTTGGCGTACTGCTCGGCGAACTTGTTGCCATCGCGCTGCTCTTCTTCTTGAGCTTGCTTGATGACATCGTCGGCGACGCGACCGCCAAGCAAGATGTCCACCCCGCGACCGGCCATGTTGGTGGCGATGGTCAGCGCGCCCTTGCGGCCCGCCTCACTAATGATCAACGCTTCGCGTTCGTGATACTTCGCGTTCAACACGTTGTGCGGAATCCCGTGCTTGAGGGCTTCGTCAAAGTACTCGCGGTTAGCGTCCGTGAACCCGTGCTTCTTGCTGAAGTACGTCCAGTGGTCGGCGTTCAGAGCGTCGCCGCTGAACCCGGCTTGGGCGCAAACCGCGCTCAGCGTGTCTCGCGAGATTTCGGCGAGCGGCATGTTAACCACTTCTTCGGCGGCCTTAAGCGCGGCGCGGTCGCCCTTCTTTTCTTCCTTGAAATCGTACAGCCGAGTCGCGAGGAGCAGGCGTTGAAGCATGTCCGGCGTCAGTCGCTCGGAGACGACTTCCGTCATTTCGATCGAGCGGGTCCCGACGAGCACCGGTTGTTGCTTGACGTACAGGCGCATGAGTTCGTTGGCGATGCCGCGCATCTTGCCCTCGAGCGTCTTGTAGATCACGTCGTCGTGGTCCACGCGTTGACTATCGCGGTGGGTCGGAATCGTGACGACATCGAGGCCGTAAATCTTGCGGAATTCGTCTTCTTCGGTCTTCGCCGTACCGGTCATCCCGGCCAGCTTTCCGTAAAGGCGGAAGAGGTTTTGGAACGTAATGACAGCCACCGTTTGGCTTTCGCGTTGCACCTGCACGCCTTCCTTGGCTTCCAAGGCTTGGTGCAGGCCATCGCTGTAGCGGCGACCGTGCATGATGCGCCCGGTGTTCTCGTCGACAATGGCGACCTCGTTGCCGCGAACGACGTAGTCCACGTCGCGTTGGAACAGGGCGTGCGCCTTGAGACACGCGTTTACGTGGTGGAAAATCCGCGGGTCGCTGGCGATGTTCGGCAGGTTCAGCTGCTCTTCCACATAGTCCATGCCCTCTTCGGTGAGGCTGGCCGAGTGGTTCTTCTTGTCGGCGGTGTAGTGAAGCTCGTTTTGCAGGGTCTTCACCACCTCGTTGACCATCTTGTATTGGCTGACATCTTCGCTCGACGCGCCGCTGATGATGTGCGGCGTGCGCGCTTCGTCCACGAGGATCGAGTCGACTTCGTCGATGATCGCGTAGTTGAGATCGCTCATGCTGAGCTGATCCATCTCGTAAGCCATGTTGTCGCGAAGGTAATCGAATCCGAACTCGTGGTTGGTGCCGTAAGTCACGTCGCACAGGTAAGCCTCGCGGCGACTGCACGGGCGCAGGCGCGCATAGCGCGGGTCTTCGTCCACATACTCGGGATCGTATATGTAGCTACCGCCACGCTCGTCGTTTTCATCGGACTGGCCTTGAACAACCCCGACGCTCACGCCGAGGAAGTTGTAGATCGGGCCCATCCAAGCCGCGTCGCGACGGGCGAGGTAGTCGTTGGCCGTGACGAGGTGCGCGCCCTTGCCGCCGAGCGAATTGAGATACAGCGGAGCAACGGCGACGAGGGTCTTCCCTTCACCGGTGCGCATTTCCGAGATGCGGCCCTGGTGCAGGACCATGCCGCCGACCAGTTGCACGTCGAAGTGGCGCATGTGCAGCAATCGCTTCGATACTTCGCGGACCACCGCGAAGGCTTCGGGCAGCATGTCGTCCAGGCTGGTACCGCTGGCGAGCATGTCTTTGAAGTGCTGGGTTTTGCCGCGCAGAGCTTCGTCGCTGAGCGTGGACACCGCTTCTTCGAGGCCGTTGATAAGCTCGACCGTGGGCAGCAGCGCACGGACGTCCTTATCGGAACTGTCGAACATCTTTCGTAAAAACTTAATCATGGTTGGAAGGTGGACCCTTGGGTCACGGGAACGGGCCGTAGCAAAACGCTACTGCCGAGCGGCAAAACCGGGTGGGGTTTAGGCCGATAAGGGTCCGGCGCGAGTTCGGGTGAACACGCGCGGAGCGGCGACGATCGCCGGGGCGCTGACTCGCCAGCGCAAGTTGGAACTTGCGACCGACTTGGTCGGCGCGGTTTGCGGCTGGGCCGCGGTTTCTTGGTCTTGCCAAACTTGGCAAACCAACGCGATTTCGCGCGCGAAGGCGCTTTGTGCGAGGGCTCGTTCAACGGCTCGCGCCGACGCATCCCCAGCAAGGGATCCGTGGAGCAAAAACAGCACCAGGGCGGGCAGGAAGTTGAACATTAAACGCTTAACTTCATTATAGACGCCCAGCCCCGTTGCCGTAGTCCTCGCCGCGAAAAATTAGAAGCGAGGAGTGGTCACCGACTTGCGGACACTGAACCGAGTGACGCTACCCGCGCCGGTGCCGATGGCCCCCGCCACGCGCACCCGAGTGCCGTTTACGCTGGTCGTGGCGCTCACCGGATTGTCGTTGATAAACGCTTGGCCTAGCTTAAACCCGCTCGGGAGCTTAAAGTAGATTTCGGCGTTCACCGCGTTGCCCGTGATGTTTTGCACTTCCACCGTGAGCGTGCTCGCGCTGTTAGCGACCTTCACGTTCATGCGGTGTTGGCCAAGGCGCACGTTGCGGAACGTGGCGGTTGGCCAGGCGCTCGGCAATTTGGGCGAGATCCGCAAGGTGTTACCGGCGGCATCGGGGCGGTAATCCAGGAACGCCATCAGCGAATCCACGAAGGTGGACATGGATTCCCATGCGTTCGGCCACGCGGCCTGCAGCTTGAATCCGGAGTACAGCTCGCTGTTGTTCGGCGCAATCTGCTCAGCGCCAAATCCGGCCGGACCGAGTCGCTGAATCAGCAGGTCGAGTTTGGTCTTGTGACCATCCACGTCGGTGAATCCGGCCACTTCGTCGGCGCGCTCCATTTGGGCGAGGCCGTACCACATGGTCGAAAGGAACCAGGGGCCGCCGTTCCAATAGGTATCGCCAAAGTAGCGATCGACGAGGCCGTTCCACTCGCCAGACGTGCGCACGAGCGGCTTGATATTCCCCCAGCGATCGCCTTCGGTGCCGTTCATGCGGTTGAAGATTTTCACCATCTTCGGATTGCTTGCGGTCAGGACGTTGAACGGATAGATCAATCCGAGCTGCGAGATGTCGGTGTTTTCGCCATTCCAATCCAGGCGGCCATTAATGCCTCCCAGAATGCTGGCGGCGCGACCATTGAAGGTGCTCTGATCGGTCACCGCGCCCTGGGTACCGGCGATCCACGCGGCATCCACCAAGCCCTTGTAAACGTTCGCGTTTGAGTACAGGAAGTCGTCGAAGCTATCTTCCCACACGTTCATCGAGTTCATCAAATTGTTCGGATCATCGAAGAATAGACGCGAGTCGATACTGGAATCTTGGCTGCTAGCGAAGCCCGCGTCGCGGACCATCGGCCAGTTTTGCGAGAGCACGCTGCCTTCGCCAGTGACCTCGTATTGGTAGCGAACGGCCCACGGCACGACCGAGGTCTCGTCCACCTGCGGCGCGCTCCAAATGATGTAGCCGTCGGTGGTGTACTTTTGGTACCAGAAGCCCTTGCCGCCCCAGGTTTCGTTGGCGCGGTAGGTCACCTCGCGGAGCCAGCGCAACACCTCGCTCGATTCGAACGAGTGCCCGGCGCGGGCGAGCGTCACCGCCGCATAAGCCGCGTCGCGCGGCCACACGTAGGGGTACGCGCCGTTGTGGTAGCCAGCCACCACGCCGCCATTTTTGGCGTCGAAGTGGATCATCGTGCCGAGCAATCCGCGCTTAAACAGATTGGTGTAAGTCGGCGCGCTCGGCACTTCCATCGTCGTGCCGCTCGCCAGCCAGTTCTGCCAATACGTGTTGGTGGCGTTTTGCACGGAGTTCATGCTGTTGGCCATGAACCAATCAACCACCGGCGCGAGTTGGAAATCGTAGGTACCAGTGGCGTTGCCGAAGCTATCAAATCCGCCGGCGACGAGCACGTCGACCTCGACCGTGGCGCCCGCGGCGATGTTGATCGTCGAAGCCATCCAGCCTTGACCGGCGTCGTTACTGGTTTCGCGCCAGTTGTCGGTGGCCGTCGCGCCCGAGGAGCCTCCGACCGAGCCAAGCACCTTCATCGTCGTCGCGAAGTACACACTGACATTCTTGGTGTAATCGCTAAACGTGGTCGGGTTGTATTCGCCGCTCGCTGCCGCTTGGCGCGGAGTGATGTCGCGCGCGACCATGACCTTGCGCGTGTTGTCCCAGTAGACGTCGTCGAAGTTGTCGCCGCCGTTAATCGCCCAGTCGGCATAGTAGTAGAACGTGGCGCGGCGAGTGCTGCTGCCGGTGTTGGTGACCAGGTAGCGCTTGACAAACATCCCCCGCTGAGGCGTGCCGCCCAGGTCGTTGGGGAACGTGATGCCGGCGGGCATGAAGTCGTATTGCTGGACTGTGAGGTCCTTACCGGTGAGCGTGGTGCTGCCCGCGACCGTGTTGGAATCGCCCTGGTAGCCCTGGCTCACGTTGGAATAGCCGACGCCGTTTTGATTGCTCAGCCAGTAGGTGGTGCCGTCCACGCGGAGACCCGCCATGGCTTGGTTGAGGTGCATTTGACCGCGATTGCCGAGCGGCAGTCCGGGCGGGAACGTGTCGAGTCCGCCGACGTAGCCCTCGTTCTTGGTGCCGACGCCATTGACGCCGCCGGGGGTCGGGAAGTACACGTCGTAGAGCGTCCCGTTTTGGTCCACCATGGCCGCGCCGTAGTTGTTGCCGACCATGGCTTCTTCTTTCCAAAAGCTCACAGGCGGATAGCCAACTTGCGGGTTTGGCGATCCGGCGCCCGCGCCCGGCCAAGCCGCCTTCACAAGGTACTGGTAGTCGGTGGGCAGGTTGCTGCAGCCACCGCCCGAGCAGCCGTAGTTGTTCGAGAAAATTTCGGGTCCGCCGCCACTGGCCCAGGCTCCGATGCGGTAGTTGATGACCTGACCGGCTTCGCGGGTGCCCGCCGGAAGGGTGACCTTCCACCAATCTTGGTTGCCGCCGCCACTGCCTTCGTTGCGGACAAAGGTGGGTCGGACGACTTGGGTTGCGCCGCTACCAACGCCTCGCGATCCGCCCGGGAAGGTGCCGTTGGTGGTGTAGTATATGGCGACGTCGCTGTAGTAGAAGCTGTATCCGATCTTAACCCAGAGGGTGACGGCGTCGCCGTCGCGCGGGACCGATGGGCTGCGCATGGTGGTTCCGCTGGCCTCGCCAAACACCTGGTTCGCCGGGATGTGCTCCACAAACTCGGGCGTCGCTTGCACCAAGGTCGCGGCCAAACATATCAGGCCCAGGAGCATAAATCGGAGAGTTTTCATGAGGATATTCAGCGGTGAATACGTATTCTCATTATACAAGAAGGGGTGTCCGAAAACGAAAGTTTTGCGCCCAGTATGTTTACTGGTTCTTTTGCGGACGCAAAAAATGCCCGAGCAAAAACTGCCCGGGCATTTCCAGTTCTTTGCGAGACTTAGCGTCCGCCGCCACGTCGGCCGAAACCGCCGCGATTAGCTTCTTCCGGATCGGCCTTGAATTCAGCGCCGCCCATCTTCTTCAGCTGAGCCTTTTGCTCGGCCGTGAGAACCTTGGCGTACTCGTCGTTCAGCGCCTTGCGGTTGTTTTGCATGGCTTCCATCGCGCCTTCGCGCTCCAGTTCGCCATCGCGCATTCGCTGCATGATCGAGGCGTTGGCGTCGTTCATACCTTGCTGTAGCGACTTCACCTTGGTAATTTGCGCCTCGGTCATTTTCAGCGTCTTCTGCATTTCCACGTCGGTCACGATGCCGTTGCCCGCGATTTGGATGCGGATTTCGCCAAGGCGATCCCATTGAGCCGTGGTAAGAACCTTCTTCACCGCCGCTTCGGATTCCTTTTGCATGGCTGTCATCTTTTCCATGCGCGCCTTCATTTCTTCTTCGCTCGGTCGTTCGCCGCCACCGCCGCCACCGCCGGGGCCACCGCCGCCGAACATGTCGCGCATCTTGGTCATGCTTTCGTCTTGAATCTTTTGGATCGCATCTTTTTGCTCGTCCGTCAGCTTCAGATCAGCCTTGACGTCGTTGCGGTTCAGAAGCATCGCCGGCGATTGTTGACCGCCGCGTTGCATCATGCCGCCACGTCCTTGACCGCCGCGACCTTGACCGCCTTGGGCCAGGGCCAGAGCGCCGACGGCCAAGGCCGCCACTACCATTGTCAGTTTGAGATTTTTCATGTTGAGTCCCTCCTCGGGGTTAATTTGGTTTCGTTTGGGTTTCGCCGCCCGTGCCGCCCTTCTTGTCGTCCTTCTTTTCGTCTTTCTTGACGTCCTTCATGTCCTTGACTTCAAGCTTGGGCCCGGTGGATTTCTTCACCGTACCGTCGAGCGTCTTTTGGGTTGGCTTGCTTAGGCGGTTGACTTCGTCTTCCTTGAGCTTGCGGGCTTCGTCCTCGTTGCGCACGACGCGCGGAGTGAGGAAGACCAGCAGTTCCGTCTTCACGTTCGACTTGTCCGTCGACTTGAACAGGTTGCCCAGCAGCGGGATATCGCCCAGCAGCGGAATCTTCTTCACCGTGCTGGTGACCGAGTTGCGGATGATGCCGCCGAGAATAATGGTCTCGCCGTCCTTCACGCTCACGGTCGTATCGGCTTCGCGCTGATTGATAATCGGCGCGTTGAAGTCAGTAAACCCTTGCAGGTCGTTTGCCGTTTGGTTCACTTCCATCGTCACGTAACCGTTGCTCGTAATGCGCGGCGTGACGGTGAGGATGATCCCCACGTCTTCGAAGGCGTACGTGAACGTCAGGTTGTTGTTCGCGTCGGTTCGCGAACTCAGCACGTACGGCACACGCTGGCTGATGTTGATCTGAGCTTGCGCGTTGTTCGAGGTGAAGATGCGCGGTGTGGACAGCACTTGGAACTTCTTGTCCGTCGCGAGCGCGTTCATGAAGCCAGTGAGCGCGCCACCGGTCAGGGTGTAGCGGAACCCTTGCAGGGCCGGACTCGCGTTTTGCAAGCCGAATGCACCCGCGGCGTTGCCGTTGGTGCCCGGCGTGCCGAACGGTCGGGACTGCGAGAAGTTCCACTCAATACCCAGCTTGCTGCTGGCGTCGAGCGTGGCTTCCACAATCACGGTCTCGATCATCACCTGCTCAGGAATCCGGTCGAGCTGATTCAAGATTTGCTTGATCAGTTCCACTTGGTCCGGCGACGAAACGATGATGAGGCTGTTCGTGTTTTGATCGGGAATAACCGTGATCTGGTTGGTCAAGTCGTTGACGTTGACCAAGCGACCCTGGGCATCGCGACCGGTCGTTTGGCGACCCTGGTTTTGCTGACGATTTTGGCCACCGCCACCTTGTTGGAAGAAGTTGAATCCGCCGCCCTGTTGCACGGCCACGACCGGAACGAACTCGCCGGTTTCGGGGTCAATCTGTCCTTCCAGATTCAGCGCGCCCGAACTCATTTCGTCGTCCGACGGAACGTATTCGCGCGAGCGTCCCGTTCCGCCGCCACCACCGTTGTTTCCGGTGTTCAAGCGGTTTTGGGTTTGCGGGCTGCGACCAACCGTGTTCGTGTTGCGGTTCCCGGTGCCGGTCCCAGATCGCGTGCCGAACGTTTGGTTCAGCAACTGAGCCACAAGGTCGGCGCGAGCGTTGTTAAGCGGCACGACAAAGGTGCTGCTTTGCAATTCAATCGGGCGATCCAGTTCCTTGAGCACCGCCGTGATCAGTTCGTGGTTGTCCTCGGTCGCGGTCACGACGAGGCTATTGGTGCGCACATCGGCGACCACTGTACCAAACGCAGCTTGCGCGTTTCCAAAGCGAGCAGCTTGCTGGAAGCGCTGCTCAATCGGAACGTTTTGCGAGCTTGCGCCGCCGCGTCCGCGCGGTGCGTTGGTCGTCAGCACGTTTTGAACGGCCACCGAAACATCGGATGCCGCGGCGTATTCCAGGCGGTACACGACGGGCTTGAGCGGCTGCTCGGTTTCCTTATCAATTTGCTTGAGCAGGGCTTCCACTTGGCGCTGATCCGCGCTGGGCGCGTTGACGATCACCGAGTTCGAGTAGTCGTCCGAGGAAGCGCGCACGGTTTGCGTGCTACCGCCAAATCCCATGCGTCCAAATCCGCCGCGACCACCGCCGCCCTGGTTGCGACCGCCGCCCGTGAACGGATTGTTGCCGCCGCCCTGGCCTTGACGTCCGCCTTGGTTGCCAAATCCTTGGTTGCCGCCGAAGCCGGACATGCCGCCCGTGCCCATTTGCTGCATGAACTGGTCAAACGGACTCTGAGACCCGGCGAAGACTTCGTTCACCACGCGCGCGGCTTGACTTGCGTTGGCGTTCTTGAGCGGATAAACCTTGAGTTCGTTACGGCTGTTGCCGCCGAACATTTGCGACATCTGCTCCATGTTCATGCCGCCAAAACCAGAGTTGCCCTGACCCTGTGTACCGCCACCCCAGCCGCCGCGATTATCTTGCCGCTTTTGCCGAATGACAATCGCTTTGCCTTCCTTCTTCATTTCGAAGTTCTTCAGGTCCAGCGTCAACTTGAGCATCGCGAACGCATCGCTCAGCGAGAGCGAGTTCGGGCTGGTCAGCGTGAGGCTACCGGTGAGCGCCGGATCCTTGATGATCGTGACGCCCGAGGTCTTGCTGAAGTAAGAGATGATGCTGTCCACCGATGCGTTTCGGAAGTCGAGCTTCACGCGCGTCTTGGCGTTCAACTTGAACTCTTCCCACGATTCCTTCGCCGGTTCTCGCGAACCGCCGCCGAAGTCAAATTGGGCAGTGGCAACCACCGGAAGGAGGGCCATCGCCAGGAATAATCGCTTATCGAGTTTCATTCGTAATCTCTGCTCGCGCGGAGCGGTTGGGCCCATTGCTGGGCGTAATTTCAAATCGGTTGCCAATGGGGCCACTGAGCGTAGGGTTCATCGGTTCATTCCCCCGCGCAATGCTCACATTCGGCAAAACACTGTCGCCATCGTTCAATCGAAGAACCCTCATGTTGCCGTCGGGGCCGCTGATAGACAGCGTGGCCGAGCCGATCGACTCCACAGTTAGATCCTTCCATTTTTCGCCCTCACCAAGGAAAACGCTTGCTCCGCTCCCTTTGTTCTCCAAAAGTGCTTCGGTTTTTCCGTTTGTGTCAACGATGCCAGTGAAGGTCCATCCCGATTCGCCAGCGGCGAACCCAGCCGGAATCACGTCGGGAGCCACGGTTTGGTTAAAGTCACTGCGTCGCGACTCGCGTTTAACGAGCGGTTGGAACGCGTCTTTCGGCGTTTGATTCAGGGGCTCGAACTTGGCATCGATGTCGGCCTGGGTAATTCCATCGGCGTACACCTTGGTCTGCGAGGACGCCGTCGGGCGCTTTCGCGTCTGGCGTTCGGGCACGGCTTCCTCGCTGGTCGCCATGTACGTGATTCCAATGAGCGCTCCGGCGACAAGAATCTGGGTCGGTCGACTGATCTTAGGCATCTTTCTTCACCCCTTTTTCAACTTTCTCCACGGCGGGTTTGTCCGTGGCCGGCTTGGTCGGCTCCTTGCTTACAACCGCGGGTTTCGCTTCCCGATCGCGCACCGCGACGATCGCGATGGTGGCGGCCACCGTGGTGCGATCGCCATCCAGCGCCGAGCATTGGACAAGCGAAACACCGAGGCGAGTGCCGGGCGCTTCGAGGTTCGCCACAAAGCTCAGCACGTTGGGAAACGCCCCTTCGACGTTCACCTGGAACGGGTAGCGCTCAATGCGCGATTCTTGCACCGACCGTTGCGGCCGGAACGACTTGAGGTTGAGGCCCTGCGAGGTGGCGGCCGTCTTCACTTCGGTAAGCACGGCGGGGCCGATCTCGGCCTCATTTTCAGTCCACAGTTGGCTTGAGACAAACGCCGATTCGGCGCTCAGTTGCTCCTTCGCCTGCTTGGCCTCATCGGTGAGCTCGACGAGCTGCTTTTGCTTGGCCGCCGGGTTGAGGGGCGACTTCGGCTTCGGCACGAAAAAGTCCAGCGCGGCAATGGTGGCCAAGAGCGCGAGGCAAACCCCAATCATGATGTTCCAGCCCTTCATGCCTTTGGCTTCGACGCCGCCCCCTTCTTCATGGTCTTAAGCGGCTCCTGCGGAGTATTCCCTACTGCGCGAGCCGTAATTGAGAAATTCACAATATCTTTATCTTCCACCTTCGAGCGGTTCGTGAAGACGAGCTTCACATCGCGCAATCGGTCGCTCGTGTTGAGCGCGTCGAGATACGCGGTGACCGCGTCTTCCGAGAGCGACGAGCCGCGAATCTGCATCGGCTTTCCGCGATCAAACGCCACGCCGATGACCCACGCGTCTTGCGGCACCATGTTGGTGACGAGCGTCAATACGTCGCCGACGGGTTGCGCCGGCATCAAAATCTGTCGCGTGCGATCGGCCAGAGTCTTCGCCTTGTCGGCGTCGGACCGGGCGTTGTCGCGAATCTTGCGCAGCTTGGCGCTCTCGGCCCGCCACTTCGCATCCTTTTTGTCCACCGCGGCTTGCGCATCACTGCGATCGAGGAACGCGAGTGCACCGGTGACCACGACCGCGGCCGCCATTAGCGCGGCGAGTCGTCCACGACCGGACGAAACCTTCGCTTCGCGGGCGGCGATTTCGCCGGGAGCTTGCATGCCCACGCCGAGCGTGCCTCGTTGAGCGAGCGCCTGCGCTGAAGTCTGAGTTGTGCGATGCGGCGTGTCGAGTTCGAGATTGCCCGCCGCAATGACTGGCACCGCTTCAACGCCCGCCGCGGCGAGCGTCATCGAAATTTCTTGGGCGAGCCCGGCGGCATCGAGTTCACGGGTCACGACGCGCGAGTACAGCAGCGCGCCATGATGAATCACGTCGATGCCGAATCCCGACTCGGCGGGTTCAACCACCACCGCGTCGTTCAGATTCAAGCCCTGCGCAATAAGGAGCGATCCCAGCGCCACCGGCACCAGACTTTCCACGCGGGACCCGGCGGGGAGAGACTCCCGCACGAGGTCCAGCGTTTCTTGCGGGGCCCCGAAAACGCTGGTCAGACGACCGTCGAGGGTTTGGTGCGAGCTTGCCAGCAGATCGAAGGCGTATCCGCCTTCGCTGGCCGGGAAAATTTTGCCGAGTTGCACTTGCACAATGCCGCGCACTTCGTTTTTGCTGGCCGCGGGCAAAGGCACCGCCTTGACAAACACGCTGCGGCGAGCAAGGGCGACCGTGAGCGGCCCGCGTACTCCCGCGCGCTCCAGCGCGGCGGCTGGGTTCTCGTCCGATACGGCGCTCCCCGCCTTGGTTTGAACAATGGCGGCTTGCGGGCTCCAGACGAGGACAGGGTTGATTTCGCGGCTCATGAATTCGTGATCAGTTCTATGTCGGCGCCAGTCTCGGCATCCCATTGCCAGCGGTTGGCTACGTCGTCTTGCGAGACAGTTTCGTAGCGCACCACTTGCGGCCCTTGGTCCGTGAGATTTACGAGAACCTCGCGCTCAATCGTTCCAGTTTGATACCGCGCTTGAATTCGCAATAAGAAACTACGAGAGTTGAGGTTGACTCGGTCGACCACATCGGCGAGAATCTGCGGCGTCATGCCCGGCAATTCGGCGATCTCTCCCATTCGCGTCATGCCTGCTTCTTGAAGACTCAGAACTCCGGCTGAAAGGTCAGACGTAAAGTTTGGCAGCGTGTTCAGTACTGCCTCACTTGCGGTGTTAAGATTTGTGCGACCACTGTAAGTCGCGGCATTGCCCACCGTAAAGCGATCCAACAATTGAGCCGCCGCGGCGACGGTCATTCCCGGCACCTCCATCACGTCGCCCATGGTCTGAAACTGCTGCCGCTGGTTGAAAATCTGGGTCGCGAGCGGCAGGTTTTGAATGACCTGGTTGATCGCCTGGGCGTTCTGGACTTGCGCAAGATTTTGGAGCGTGGCACCTTCGGGCTGAACTGGCTCCGAGGTCGCCCCGACGCTCAGCATGTCGGCCAAAATCGGCAGCTGCGTGGTGTCACCCGAGATCAGTTCGGCAGCCGCATCTTGGAGCGGCTCATACAGCGTCGCGGGGGTAAAGCCCTTCACCAAGAGCAATTCGTTGACCGTGCGGAACGGCTCCACCGCGGCGTTATAGGGGTTGGTCAGGGTGTTGTAATATTCGTCCTTGGCGCCCTGCGCGCGGGGTGCCTGGCCGGCTTCTCGCCAGTCGAGCAGCGCATCGGAAAGGTCTTCCGTGATGCCGAGCTTTTCCAACTCCTCCACCGTGATCGAGTTCAGGTCAAGCCGCGAGGACGCGTCCACGATTTCGAGCCGGAACGAGCCGGTGCCGACGATGAAATTGTCGTTGCCGCCGCTACCGAGCAAGGCCCAGTCATCGGCCAAGGTCGTGGCCGACCCCGCTTCAATCAGGTCAATCTCGGCCATGGCTCGGGCCACCGCCGATTCGTAGATCCCTTCGGCGCGCGCGAAGTCCACGCGGTTTTGGCGCGCGGCGAACACCGCTCGCTGCCGAACGGCGATGCCACCGAGCACGGCGAGCAGACCGGCCATGCCGATGAGCGCCACGATATAGACGACGCCGCGACGCTTCATGCGCCCTCCGTCGAGGTGGTTTCCGCCGGGTTATCGGTGGTCACGTCACTACTGGGAAGTCGGACCACGAACGAGTAGGTGTTCTGCGGATCGTTGACCAGTGTGTAGCTCACACGGATGGCGCTCGGCAGCCGCTTGGTGCCCGCCGTGGTCGTGTCCCAGGTTGCGGTCCACTGGAGGCCGTCCCAAAATTCAAAGCCGGTGCTCAGCACGTTGTCGGAAAACACTTCCTCCAGGCCGCCCTGAGTGTGGTCGCCGTCGCTCGGCGTTTGGGTGCGGAGGAATAAGCCCTCGCGCTGACCGGAGTCGCCGGTGGCCACCGGGCTGATCGTGTATTCGCTGATGCCGCCCTGCGGACGGTACGTCTCGTTGGCGGTTTCGAAGTCGTCGGTGCTGGCCAGGAACGCGCCGGGCAGGCGCGGAGAGTACGCCGTAAAGGTGAGCGTATCCGGCAGTTCGCCGAGGTCGCTGGCCGGGTTGGTCACCAAGGTGTCGCCTTTCGTTTCGGCGACCATATAGGTGCGCAGGTCGTCTTGGTCGGTGGAGACTGCGGCGGATTCGAGCAGCTGCGTCACACGATCTTCAAAATCGAGACGTCGCTGGAGTTGGCGGCCCTGCTCGGCGCCGAGCGTTTCGTTGCGGGTGCCGATGCTGATGGCGAAGCTAAGCGCAGCCATGAGGACCATCATGATGGCGACCACCACGATGGTCTCCACAAGAGTAATCCCGGCGCGCAGACGCATTAGTTCGTCGCCTCCGTGGTCACCGTAGGCGCAAACGCCATTTGGTCGAGCGTCGCGACGTCTTGGCCACTCGCGTCCTGAACGGTCAGCCGCAGATTGACCATGGACTCCACTTGCGCCGGTTCGCTGGTGAGGCTCCAACGCAGATTGGGCACGCCTTCCGCCGAGAAATCGCCATCCACCGGCGCGTTATTGTAATCCTGAGTCGCCACGAGTTCGCGCATTTTGCGAGTGGCGAGCACGAGTTCTTGCTCGCGGGCGCGGCCCTGCGCCTCGCTACGGTTGAGCTGAGCCATTCCGCCCAAAATCGCCGAAAGTCCGATGCCGACAAACGCGGTTGCCACCATTGCTTCCACCAAGCTAAATCCTTTGCGCTTAGCCACTGCGTACCTCCAAATCTCCCGCCGACCACGTCTCGCCTTCGCCGGTTTCGGGCGCATCGCTCGCCACAAAGTCAGCGCGGCCTTGCTTGTCCACGCGGAGGGCGCGCGGACTTCCGTCAGATTCGAAGGTCAGCGTGCCGCCATCGGAGCTACCGTCCGGGTAGTAGCTAATGACAAATCCGTCGGTCGTCTCTGTCGTCGCCTGACGAGTGGCGCTACTTAACGATACGTTGTCCGGAAGGGTCAAGGTCCGCACCGCCTGACCTTCCTCCTCCTCGGTGACGCCCGAGCGGAGCACCACGCTCTCGCCCTCCACGGTAAGGCGCAGGGTCGTGCGTTGTCGCACGGCAAGTTCGCGGCTTTCGCTGGCCAAGGCTTGCGCACGGGCGTAGAACTGACGCAGGTCCGCGCCCGTTTTCCAGCGGCCCACCGCCGGAGCAACCGCCCCGGTGATCACCGCAATAATCACAACGACCACCGACAGCTCAAGGAGCGTGAAGGCGGCGCGGCGACTATTCGCCTTCGACGATGTCACTGGCGTTGCCTTCTCCGCCCTCCGCTCCATCTTGGCCGAAGCTCATCAGCAGGTAGCTGTCGTCGCCGGCCGAGCCCGGATATTCGTACTCATATTCAAATCCCCACGGATCAAGCGGGATGGATTTGGTCGTGTACGGGCCACGGTAGCCAGTGGCGTCCGACGGCGCGGACCGCAACGATTCGAGGCCTTCTTCGGTGGTCGGGTAACGTCCCACGTCGAGTCGGAACTGACTGAGCGCGGACGAGAGCGCCGAAAGGTCACTGAGGGCCTTGGCGCGCTTGGCGTCGTCGGTTCGGCCCACAACGCGCGGCACGATCATCGCCGCGAGAATGGCGAGAATGAGGATAACGACGAGGAGTTCGATCAGGGTGAAGCCTCGGCGACGGTTACGGAATGAGTTCAACTTCATAGGATTACTTGACGAGATTTTGTGCTTGGAAGATGGGGAGCGCAATACTGAGCACCACAAAGCCGACGAACGCGCCCATGAGCACGAGGATGAGCGGCTCAATTTTGGCGACTAGGTTACGGAGGCCGACTTCGACCTCAAAATCGAGACTGGTGGCTACGCGGTTGAGAACCGCGGGCAAGTCACCGGTTTCCTCACCAATGGCAACCATATGGTGAAGAACGGGAGGAAACTCGTTGCTGTCGCGCATGGCCTGGTGAATGCGCTTGCCCTCGCGGACATCGTTGGCGACCTGCTCGCTGGTGACCTGGAACAGGCGATTTCCGCTGGCCAAACCGCTCAGGCGCAGGGCCTCAAGGATCGGAACGCCACCGAAGAGCAAGGTGCCGAGGATGCGCGCATACCGCGAAACCACCGCCTTGCCCACCACTTTGCCGATGATCGGCGCGCGCATGAGGAATCGGTCACGAGAGATCGCGCCGGCTTCGGTGGCGAACCACCCGCGCAGAATCAACACAATCGCGACCAACGCACCAAAGGCAACCAAGCCGTTCTTGGTGAGGAAGTCGGCGGTCGAGAGCAAGATCTTCGTCGAAAGCGGCAGGTCGTTGCCGAGGTCCTTGAAGATGCCGATCATGCGGGGCACGACAAACAGGATGAGGAAGAACACGACCCCGATTGCCGCGATTAAGAGAATGGTCGGGTAGATCAGCGCCGAGCTGATTTGGCTTCGGCGAGCGACTTCGGTTTCCTGCAGATCGGCGAGGCGGGTGGCGACCTCGGGAAACTGGCCGCTGGCTTCACCCGCGCGCAGAGTCTCGGTGTACTGCAACGGAAAGACCTTGGGATATTTGGCGAGCGCGGCCGAGATCGGCAAACCCGTGCGAACATCGGCGAGCGCCTGCTCCGAAATTTCGATGAGCTGCCCGGATTCGCTTTGCTCAGCAACCACCTGCAGCACGCGGTCGAGCGGGAGCCCGGCGGCGGCAAGGTCGGCCATGCGGCGTGTGAACAGCGCGACTTCTTGGCGGGAAGCTTTCTTCGTGTTCCGGACGACCGCGGTGGCCGCCTGCGGCTTGATCTCCAGGACGTAGGTGCCTTGCGCCGAAAGCTGAGCGATCGCCGCTTCCTGATCGGCGGCGTCGAGGAATCCGGTTCGCTTTTTGCCCGTCGGTTCGAGCGCGGTGTAGGCAAACGACTGCATGCGTTAGAAGTCCTCGCGCTGGCTCACGCGCATCACCTCGGCGGGGGTCGTTTTGCCTTCGAGCACGATGCGCTTTCCGTCGGCCAGAAGCGTGATCATGCCTTGATTTTGAACCGCGTGGTCGCGAATGATGCTGCTGGAAGAGCGATCCACCGTCATCCGGCGCACGGGCTCGTCTACCAGCAGAAGTTCGTAGATGCCTTGGCGACCTTTGAAACCGCTCCCTTGGCACTTGTCGCAACCGACACCGGCGACGACCTGCGCGTGCTGAAACTCTTCGCGTGTCACGCCAATTGCCTGCATTGCGTCCTCATCCCACTCGGTCGGCGCGGAACAGAACGGGCAGTTGCGGCGCACGAGTCGTTGGGCGACCACGGCCAGCAGCGAACTCGCGACCAGGAACGGCTCCACGCCCATGTCGATAAGGCGAGTGATGGCGCCCGCCGCGTCGTTGGTGTGCAGGGTGCTAAAGACCAAGTGGCCCGTGAGCGAGGCGTGAATCGCGATTTCGGCGGTTTCCACGTCCCGGATTTCACCAACCATGATGACGTCGGGGTCTTGTCGGACGATGGAGCGAAGGCCGCTGGCGAACGACAATCCGATGTTACTGCGCACCTGAATCTGACCGATGCCCGAGATTTGATACTCGACCGGATCTTCGATGGTCAGGATGTTTTTGGTCGGCGAATAGACTTCCTGCAGGCTCGCGTAAAGCGTGGTGGACTTCCCCGCCCCGGTCGGGCCGGTGCTGAGGATGATGCCGTAGGGCATGCTGATTGCCTTACTGTAACGAGCAAAGGTTGGTGCGCTGAAGCCAAGATCGGGCAAGCTGAGCATCGCCGTACCCTTGTCCAGAATCCGCATGACGCAGCGTTCGCCGAACACGGTCGGCACAATGCTCACCCGGATATCGACGCTGCGGCCCGCGAGGTTCAGCTTGATGCGGCCATCTTGCGGAAGGCGGCGTTCGGCGATGTTCATTTCGCCAAGAATCTTGATGCGCGAGATCAGCGCGGCGTGCATGCGCTTGGGCGGCTTCATCACGTCGCGGAGCATGCCATCAACGCGGTACCGAACCTTCATCTGCTTTTCGTAAGGCTCAACGTGAATGTCGCTTGCGCCATCGCGCACGGCTTGCGCGAAGATGAGGTTGACCATTTGGACAACCGACGATTCGCCGGCCAAACGCTGAAGGTCAGCGAGGTCAACGGTTTCGTCAATCTCGGTGACGCCCGCGCCTTCCTCAGCAGGGAGGTCAGCGAGCATGGATTCGAGATAACGCTCTTCGATCCGGTCGCGCAGCACCTGCGGTTCGGCGAGCACGGCGCGGGTGGACAAACCCGTGATGACAGCGAGTTCATCGACCGCGGAGAGCGATTCGATATTGCCGATCGCGACCACGAGCTCGTCGCCGTTGCGGAAGAGTGGCAGCGCTTGACGCTGAATCGCGAAGTCGCCGGGGGCCAGGGACACCACCGCCGGATCGAGCTTCGTTTCGGCTAGATCAACGGTTGGCAACAAAGAGGAAAGGGGTCCTGGCATGGAAATCTCAAGGAGGGTTTACGAAACAGATGACACTTTGTTCACCCAGCCCGCAATTCTCTACTCGGAATTTTAGCCGCTTTACGCCCGAACCTAAGTGAATCCAAAAAAACGGAGCCCCATGTTGGGCTCCGTTTATGGTTTGAGCTAAGCCAGGCTTAGGGAATGTATTCGCTGGCCGCGTCGAAGTTCGCCGCGATCTGCGTGTAGTCGGCAATGTCCACCACGCCGTCGCCAGTGATGTCGGCTTGGCTCGGCTTAAATCCATCGCCGCCGGCCGTGTTCCAGTCAGGATCACTGCTGCTCGCGTCGAACTTGGCGGCGAGGATCGTGTAATCGCCGATGTCAATAACGGCATCACCGTTGATGTTGCCGTTCAGCAAATTGACGTTGCCGAGGCTGGTGCCGCTCACCGTCGGAGTGACGCTTTGCATCCAGCGGTTCAGCGTGGAGTCGCCAACGATGACCACCGAACCCGAGGCCGGAATGGTCGTGCCGAACTCGAAATTGCCACTCGCATCCACCTTAAACGGAAGGGAGTCGGTCAGAACCCCGGCGCTATCAAAGATTTGAGCGGTGAATGTTTCGGTCGTGATGTCGCCAGCGTAGCCGCTGACGGCCAGCGTGCCCGTGAACTTCGGCAATTCAGTTACGACGACGTTATCCACGATCGCGTACTGCTTTTCGGGGGCACCAGCGACGCCGCCAAACGGATCATCGTAGCCGAACCAAACCTTGCCGTCCGTCGAAAGAATCGACGAACCGCTCAGCATCGGAGTACCGTTCATGCGCCAATAGATAACGCCATTGTTCACGATAAGATCCACGCGCGACCAGTTGCCGCTCGGTGCGCCAATGAACTCATATCCATTTACAGCCGAGAAGACCGATTGGCAAATCGGGTTCGAGACGTCGAGTCCACCCAGTTGAGTGGTGCCGCGGTAGTTCCGCATATCCGTGCCGTTAATACCGCCGTCGCCTACGTAAGTGATCCAGTTGCCGTCGCCAGCGGTGGAGCGGTTGTAATAACCGAACGGTCCGGCGCTGCCGAGTCGACTGACACCCGCATTGAACGCTTCAGTGGTGCCAACTCCAGTCGGAGCATCGCACTTCATATAGCAATCGAGCGAAAGCTTGTAGTACTTGGTCGAGACTTCAATGGGGGTACCGCTTGCGCTCAAGATCAGATTGATCCCTTGGGTGCCGGCGACCAAGTCATTCTTGTTGGCGCGGAGCATGATGCCCGTGGTTGCGCCGCCGCCCGAGATGGGACGCGGAGCTTCGGGGATGCTGATGCTCACCGGGTTGCCGAGCGAGTCGTTCAGCGTAAAGCTACCGTAGTTGACAACTTCGGCCGAGGCGTCCGGATTTTGGACGACGGTGTAGGCCGAGAGGCTCTCGCAAGGATCGGCAAAAATTTGTGCGTTTGTGACGACTGTCAGCGCGCTCAAGCCAGCCATGAGCGCAAATCGCGAATTTAACTTCATTGTTCTCCTCAAAAATCGCAAAGTGCGACGAGTTAAATATACACGTGATCCCCGGAAATGGGGATCACGTGATGCTAACCTAGCAAAACTGCTGGCCTTAGACGTCGAACTTGATTCCTTGCGCCAGAGCCGGCTTCTCCGTGCCGAAGTAGGTAGTGCTGGTTTGGCGGCGCATGTACGCCTTCCACGAGTCCGAGCCCGATTCGCGTCCGCCGCCGGTTTCCTTTTCCCCGCCGAAAGCACCGCCGATTTCCGCGCCGCTGGTGCCGATGTTCACGTTCGCGATCCCGCAATCGGAGTGCCGCTTGAAGTACTCGGCTTCGCGGACGTCGGTGGTCATGATCGCCGAGCTCAGCCCTTGCGGAACCGCGTTGTGCGCCTCCATCACCTGCGCCAAATCATCGTAAGGCATCACATAGGTCAACGGCGCAAAGGTCTCGTGATGCATGGGGTCGGCTTGCTCGTTCAGCTTCACCAACGCCGGATGCACGTAGACGCCGTCGCCCACGACCTTCAATCGCTGACCGCCCACGATCTCGCTGGCGTGGGGTTTGATAGCTTCCATCGCCGCGGCCATCGCGTCGTAAGCCATCTCGTCGATGAGCGGCCCAACCAACGTGCCGGCCTCCAGCGGATTGCCAATTTTGCTTTCGCCGATTTGCAGGAGCGCGCTCTTCAGTGTCTCGAACACCTTCTCGAAAATGCTGCGGTGAACGAACACGCGCCGCGTGGACGTGCAGCGTTGTCCCGCCGTCCCGACCGCACCAAACAGAATGCTGGGCACGGCGACCGCGAGATCCGCGCTCGGCGTGACGATGATCGCATTGTTGCCGCCGAGTTCTAGGAGTGAGCGACCAAACCGCGCGGCCACCTTTTGACCGACCGCCTTGCCCATGCGCGTGCTTCCGGTGGCGCTAATGAGCGGGATGCGCGCGTCTTCCACCATTTGGTTACCTTCCGCCATCGCGCCGATGATGATCTGGTTGAGATGCTTGGGTGCCTTCGGAAAGTCCCGGACAACTTCTTCGAAAAGGGCTTGGCAAGCAAGCGCGGTGAGCGGCGTCTTTTCGCTCGGCTTCCACAGGCACGAGTCGCCGCAAACAAAGGCGAGGGCGGCGTTCCAACTCCACACCGCGACCGGGAAATTGAACGCGCTGATGATGCCAACCGGGCCGAGCGGCAACCAGTTTTCCTGCATCACGTGGTTCGGGCGCTCGCTGGCAATGGTGAGGCCGTAGAGCTGCCGGGAAATGCCCACCGCGAAGTCGCAGATGTCAATCATCTCTTGGACTTCGCCGCGCCCTTCTTCCAGAATCTTGCCGCACTCGAGCGTGACCAACTGGGCGAGTTCTTCCTTCTTTTCGCGGAGCTTCTCGCCGTACAAACGAACCAGTTCGCCGCGAATCGGGCCGGGAACTTCGCGCCACGCCTTGAACGCGGCGACGCTGTTCTCAACCATTTGGTTAATTTCCGCTTCCGAGTGCTTGCGGAGCGAGGCAAGCTCGCTGCCATCCACGGGCGTGGTGACCACGATGTCGGAACCTCGGTAAGCGTCGAGATTGGGGATGAGTTGGGCCAACAGCGCGGCGGAATTCATCCCCCTAGTTTACTTGAGCGCCGCTTCGAGGTCGTCAATCAGGTCTTGAGCGTTCTCAATGCCAACGCTCAAGCGGATGAGCGTGGCCGGGATTCCCGCCTCAATTCGCTGCTCCTCTGTCATGGTCGCGTGGGACATTTTGGCCGGATAGCCGATCAGCGACTCGATTCCGCCGAGGCTCTCGGCGAGCAGAAACACCTTCGTGCTCTCGCAGAATCGGCGCACGTCTTGATAATCGCCCTTAATCTCAAAGCTCATCATCGCGCCGAAGCTCGTCATTTGCCGCTTGGCGAGTTCGTGATCCGGGTGCGAGGGCAGTCCCGGGAAGTGGACCCTGGCCACCTTGGGGTGCTGCGCCAAGAACTCGGCGACTAACTGCGCGTTTTCGCAGTGCTGACGCATCCGCACGCCGAGCGTCTTTACGCCGCGCAGGGTGAGCCAACAATCGAACGGGCTGGGCACGCTGCCCACCATCTTGTTCCACTCGAACATCGCGTAGCCAAGCTCATCGCTGGAGGTCACGACCGCGCCCCCGATGATGTCGCTATGGCCGCTGATGTACTTGGTGGTCGAGTGGACCACCAGGTCAATGCCAAGCTTCAGCGGATTCTGCAGCGCGGGCGAGGCGAACGTGTTGTCAAACACCGTAATGAGGCCGAGCTTCTTAGCCTCGGCGACAAGGGCCGCAATGTCCATCACCCGCATGGTCGGGTTGGTCGGCGATTCAAAAATCACCATCTTGGTGTTCGGCCGGGCCGCCGCGCGCAGCGAAGCGGGGTCGCCAGCGTCGAAGTGGCTCACCTCGATGCCTTGGTTGGGCATCATTTTTTCGCCGACGCGGAACGTGCCGCCATAAATATCGGTGGCCATCAGCAAGTGGTCACCCTGCTTGAGCAACCCAAAGCACGCAACGATTGCCGCCATGCCGCTTCCAAACAGGGTGCAGTGCTTGCCTTCTTCGAGCGAGGCGATTACCTTTTCGAGGGTTTCGCGGTTCGGGTTTTGACAGCGCGTGTAGTCAATCGGAGGAATGTCCTCCAGGCTGCGCCAGGCGAATGTTGAGGTCTGATAAATCGGTTGGGTGACGGCGAGATAGTCCTGGTCGAGCTCCTGCCCCACGCGGATCGCCTTAGTTTCGAATCGCATGGCTCATTCTACCGCAAAACATTATTAGGCAACATGACTTTCAATCGCCATGTTGCCTAATTTTATTCTGCCTTACGGCTGGTAGAGGTCGCCAAGACGGATCGTTCCGCCCGGCGCGAAGTACGAGGTTTGGTTACTGCCCGTGACCGTGGCCGAGTACACCTCATTTCCCTTGGTGTAGAAAATCATGTTCGTCACGTCGAACGTCGCATCGCCTTCAAAGTCAGTCGTGTTCGCGACTGTGGTGAGTCCCGTCGCATCCGCGTTGAGCACGGCCAAATTGCTATCGCCGGTCAGCGCCGTTTGCGCGACCACCTTGGCGCCGTCATCGCTCCAGCGACCGTTGTAGTAGTTGGCTCCGGCCGAGGTGATAAACGTCGGCGCGCCACCAATGTAGTTCACCCGCGCGAGCTGGGCAAAGCCGGTGACGTTGTAGGTGATCAGGAATTGGGCCGAGTTATCGTCGCAGTCAATGGAGGAAATTCCGGCGCCGAAGTTGCCGTTGAACACCGACTCCAGCGAGGTGCCGGTGGTGGTGAGCTTGTGCACCACATTGCCATTGTTGGCCGCGAGAATGCGGGTGCCATTGAGTTGCCAGTCGCCAAACTTGTAGCCGGTCAGGTTGGTGTAGCTACCGGTGACGGTGCTCCCCACAACGAGCACGCCGTTGATGGTCGCCAGGAACTTGGTTCCGTCCGGGCTGATGCGGATGTGCTGAGGATTAATCAGGCTACTACCCAGAATCGTGGTTGCGCCCGTGTCGATGCTGTAGCGCAGCAACGTGTTGTTGTTCTGGACGAACAACATAAACGGTCCGGCCGGGAGAGTGCCGCCGGCGCCTCCGCCGCCACAACCCGCTGTCAAAAGACCCACACCGAGGGCCAGGGCAAATCCAAAAGTCGACTTCATTGCACTTTCTTTGACGGCTGTTCTTGCTCCAAGGTTGGCAAAACCGACAAAATTAAGCACCGTACGGAACCCAAATGTTCTTGAGCTGGGTTGCTCGGCGCAAGATTTCGCCACTGGGGGCTTTGGTCCAATCGAGCGAATGACCATGCAGACACCACGTTTGCTTGAGGTTGCTCACGCTCATCTGCTCGACCTGCTCGCAGATTTCGGCGTCGGCGAAGCACCAAAGGGCATCCACACCGGCGTGACCGGCCAGGTCGGGCACCAGCTCATCGATCTGCCCCGTCACGATGTTCAGCACGCCGGAGGGAATGTCCGAAGCCTCAATCACGCGCATCATTTCCATCGCGGCGAGCGGGTTGTGCCGACTCGGGATCACGACCACCGCGTTGCCCATCGCCAGGTTTGCCGCCACCGAGCTCACAAATCCGAGCAACGGCTGCGCGTCTTCGCACACCACGCCCACCACGCCGAGCACCTCGGGGCGGGTGTACGTGACGGCGCGCAGAGGCACCGGGTGGACCGTGCCCTCGTGCTTATCCGCCCATCCGGCGAACAGCAACGCCGCGTCGATGGCCTTCGTCACTTCGTCACCGGAACCACCGCGGTCCGTGAGCGCGGTCTCAAGAGCGGCGCGATTCGCCTCCATGTTCTCCGCGAGGAAGTACAGAATCTGCGACCGGAGGTAACCGGTTTGGGCGCCCCAAGCCGGAGCCGCAGTGGCCGCGGCTTCGACCGCGTTGCGAATGTCCTTGCGGTTGCCGCGCGACACCTCGACGACTCCGCCCGAAGCAACCGGCAGTGAGATTGAATAACCGCCGTCGGGACGCGCTTGCTTGCCGCCGATGAACAGCTTGTGCGTGCGGTCGAGCGCGCCGTTGCTGGGCGACTCCTTGATCTCGGCGAGATTGCCTGCAGGCAGATAGGGCGCGCGCCACCGGAGATATTCGAACATCCCCTCGCGACCGCTCTCGCGACCGAAGCCGCTTTCGCGATAACCGCCGAAACCCGCGTTCGCATCGAACTGGTTGGTGCAGTTGACCCACACCGTGCCGGCCTTGATCTGCGCCGCGATATCGTGCGCCACGTCGAGGTTTTGCGTCCACACCGAACTGGCCAACCCGTAAACGGTGTTGTTTGCCAAAGCCACCGCTTCGGCGGGAGTGCGGAACGTCATGGCCACCAGCACGGGGCCAAAGATTTCAACTTGCGCCACCGTCGAACTCGGCTCGACATCGGTCAGCAGGGTCGGCGGGTAGAACCAGCCGCCTTCGGGGAACTTGCACTTCGGCTGGAAGCACTTCGCGCCTTCCTTCACGCCGGTGCCCACCAGCTCGGTGATGCGGGCCAGTTGAGTCGCGTCCACAATTGCGCCGATATCCACCGCCTTATCGAGCGGATCACCGACGCGTAGCGATTCCATGCGACGACGCAGCTTTTTGTAGAAGCGATCGGCGATGCTTTCCTGCACCAGCAACCGCGAACCAGCGCAGCAGACCTGGCCCTGGTTAAACCAGATCGCATCCACAATGCCTTCAATGGCGCTGTCCACGTCCGCGTCTTCGAACACGATAAACGGTGACTTTCCGCCGAGTTCTAGCGAGAGCTTTTTGCCCGTGCCTGCCGTGACGCGCCGCAGAATACGACCAACCTCGGTGCTGCCCGTAAAGGCAATCTTGTCGATACCCTCGTGCGCCACCATCGCCTTGCCGGTCTCGCCATCGCCCGTGATGATGTTGACCACGCCCGCCGGGACACCGACTTGATGGCAAATTTCGGCGAACAACAATGCGCTCAGCGAAGTGAATTCCGCCGGCTTGAGAATGACCGCGTTGCCCGCCGCCAGGGCCGGGGCGATCTTCCAACTCAGCATCAGCAGCGGGAAATTCCACGGGATAATCTGCCCGCAAACCCCCACGTTTTCGTACTCGGGAAACTCGGTTTCGATGAGCCGCGCCCAACCCGCGTGATAGTAAAAGTGTCGCGCGACCAAGGGAATGTCAATGTCGCGGGTCTCGCGGATCGGCTTGCCGTTGTCGAGCGATTCGAGGACGGCGAATAGCCGTGAGTGCTTTTGAATCTGTCGCGCCAACGCGTAGAGCACGCGGCTTCGACCCGCGGGGCCGAGTTTGGTCCAGGCTTTGAGCCCTTCCCGAGCGGCCTTCACGGCTTCGTCCACTTGCGCGCTGGAGCCCTGACCGATCTGCGCGAGTTCCTTGCCGGTGCTCGGGCAGATGCTGGCGAAATGAGATTCGGCGGGGACCCACTTTCCACCCAAGTAGTGGCCGAACTTTCGCCCGTGCTTATCCAGCCATTCGTTGGCAAAGTTCGCCGCTTCCGGCGCGGGACCGTAGTCCATGGAATCGAGAATTTCGCCAACTTGGCTCATGCCGTTAGTATACGGCGGTCGCGCAATGGAATAAACTCCGCGTACGGCATGCGTGACACTTTCGATGCGTTCGAGAATACTGGCCCCGGATTGCTGAGTGGCCTCCGCCCCGCGAGCACCCGCAGTTTGCCGAGTTTGCGCAAGGCCGTGGCCGAAATGGCCTCACACTACGCCAGCGAAGGCGGCCCGATTTCGATCAAGGTCTGCACCAACTGTTTTAGCATCGCCAGTGGGGTCGAGCCGACCCGTGAGCGCTTTGCGCTGCTGGGGCCGATTATCGAGTTGATGGATGCGCGGCGCGCTTATGGCGTCCGCACCGACGTGACGTTCATCACCTTCAGCCAGCATCGCGCGGCGGAGATCATGCACCGCATTCCCGAGCTCATGCTCGACGAGGAGATTTTCCGGTTTGGCAACGTGTGCGGCGAAGAGCTTCACGACCGGGTGCACCTGGTGGCCCACACGTGGGCAATGAGCAACCAGATTTTGCAGGCGCTCGTCGAGGAATCCGCTGGCTCTCCGGAGCTCGGGACCGTGCGACATCTGGTCTACGACGGCACGATGATGGGCATGTACGCGCAGATTGAAAATGAGGCGCACTTTACGCCATTCATCCCGGGCGTGGCCGACTACGATTGCCCTTGCGTGTATCTGTATCGGCGCGATCCGCTGTTTGAGCGGCTGAGTTTTGGCTTTGACAAAATGCTGATGCCGCCGCAGATGCCTGAGTACTACGCCCTTTGCGATGCGGTGACTCTGGAACGCCTGTTGTTGGAACACGCTCCTCGCGAAGAGGCGTGACATGGCGCTGCGCATTGCGGTCTTTTCAGACTCCTACACGCCGATTCTCAATGGCGTAAGCATTAGCATTCGCGACCAAGTCCGCGAACTTCGTAACCAGGGTCACTCGGTGCATGTGTTCACGTCGGGCGCGCCGGGCTACCAGGAGCCCGACCCAAACTGCCACCGGTTTTTTGCGTTAGAAACTCCGTGGACGCGCGACTATCCGCTGGCGATGCCGCCGTTCTACCCGATGCTGTCGCGGTTTCGACGCCAGCGCTTCGACTTGATCCACACACATACGCCCTTTACCATGGGGTTTGTGGGCTTGCGCTGGGCGCAAAGCCACGGCCTGCCGATTGTGAGCACGTATCACACTTTGTACGATAAGTACGCGCACTATATTCCCTATTTTCCGAAACGCTATATTCGTTATAAGTGCGCAAAACACACGAACTTTTACTACAGTCACGTCAATCATGTCATTACGCCCAGCGACGCCTCGGCGCGCTGGCTTCAGCGACATAGTGTAACGACGCCGATCACGGTGATCGCGACCGCGACCGCGCCGACGCAGAACCTGGAACGCGCGGCCGTCCGCCGGCAGTTGAGCATCGGCGACAGCGCCAAGGTACTTCTCTATGTGGGCCGCATCGCCCGGGAAAAGAACATCGAAACTCTCTTGGCCGCGGTGGCGATCGCCATGCAATCCGAACCCCAAGCGATGCTCGTCATGGTCGGCGATGGGCCCTTCCGCGAGGCCGCGCGACGCCTGGCCGGCGATTTGGGCATTGGGGACCGGGTTCGCTTCGAAGGTTTCGTCGCTCGCGACCAGGTAGATCGCTATTACGCGATGGCCGACGTGTTTGCGTTTGCCAGCGTCACCGAAACCCAAGGCCTCGTGGTGAGTGAGGCGATGGCTTATGGCTTACCCGCGATAGTCGCGCAAGGCGGCGGCGCGGGCGCCGCAGTTCAGCAAGGTGTCAATGGTTTCTTAGTGCGCAACCAAACTGAGGAAATCGCCGAGGCCCTTCAGTTATTGCTCAAGGACGAGGAAACTCGGGCTGAGCTGGCCGCTGGTGCCCTCGCGACTTCCGGCCAATACGATAGCCGCGCCATGATTGAGCAAGTTTTAGGCGTTTACGATCAGGTACTGAGTTCGCACACCGCGCAACGCACGCCGGTGTCCGCCGGATAGATTAGGAGTACCAAGTGTCGCGGCCCTCGCAAGCCTTGGTTCATGGTTTTCTCTACGTCTTCGGGCCGAATCTCCAGCCCGCCGGCGATCTTCACCGCATCCACCAAACGACCGGATTCGCGCACCCAAGCGCGCAAGGACTTGCGGTCGAAAGGAGCATCGTTCAGCACACGAAAGCTACTCCGCACCCACGCACTGGGCACCGGTTCGGCAGAAGTGACGTAGGTCCGGGTCGCCCAGAGAGACTGGAACCCGAGCTGCCCGGCCAAACCCAGCCGCGCCGCCGCGACATCAAGCTGGCCGATCCAGCCCAGAGCGGGTGACGCCACCGCCAGGGCGCCTTCGCGCTGAAGCCGTAGTTCGCTGTCTTCGGACAAGCAAACCGCCCACACCCCGGGTTCAGAAGCCGCGCCAAAGAGCGCCAGAACCTCGCGACATTCGTGGCGGTAGCTCACCACTTCGACAGCGGTTGCGCCCAGCGCTAGCACGTCGTCCACGTCCGCGCCGGGCCACAGCTTCATCACCAACCGCGGGCGTCCGGCGGCGAGCTCGGCCACCAAGCGCGGGTTCGGAAGGCCATCCTCCAGGCGCGCCGCGCGCTTGCCGCCAGACCGACGGGCGGGATCGGCGAACAGGCTCACCCCGGGTTGAGACGCGGCCACCTCAAGTCCGTCGCCGCAGATCACTTCAACTGCCGACCCCGCAAAGTTCGCGGCGAGTCGCTCGGCCCGAGCGGGGTCGAGTTCAACCCCCACGCTGCGACCGCGCTGGGCGATCGCCCGCAAGTCCACTCCCGCCCCTGCCGTCAGGTCAACCACGGGCTCACCCACCAGAAACTTGGATGCGTGATAACGGGCCAGCCGCGGGTGCGTGGCCATCTGCATCGTGTCGGCGTCCCAGAGCCACTCGTGCGCAAAATCGAACCGCGCCGCCGCTCGCTGCCGCAGTTGCCGTTGCTCTACCGCCGCCCGAACCACGTCCGCCGACCACCGCTCGCCCCACCGCAAAAGCGCCTTGGGAGTGGCCGCCTCGTCGCCGATCGCCGCGAGGCACGCAAAAAATTCGGCGGAGAGATGTGACATTAGTAGTGAATCTGGTGCCAGATACCGTCTATTATTTTGGTAAACAATTCGAAATGGAATGCCCCAAGTGCCATTATCGCCTCGCGCAGGCTAGCCGTTTTTGCCCCAACTGCGGTCACGGCCTCGCCGCGGCCGTCGCTCCCAAAGCGGCGGTCCCGGTAGCGCAAGCCGCGCCCGTGCCGGGTGCTTTTGTGCCGCGCAAGCAGCCGCTTTGGCCCCTCGTCCTCGGGTTCTTGCTCATTGGTGCCGGCTCGCTGTTCTTTGCGTTTCGCAGTGGATTACTCAAGGTGCCGGGCGAACCAGTCAAGCCAAAAGTGTTGCTTGCCGACGGCACCGCAAACACGGGCGAATTGCTGAAAGCCGACGGCACCGCAAACTCGGGCCAACTCCTCCGCACTGAGGGCACGGCGCCGCAAGCCGAGTTGCTCCGGGTTTACGGAACGCCACCGGCCAGCAACCTCACGCAAACCCAAGCCGAGAAGATTTCCATGCCCGCCGACGTGCTGGCCTACCTGCAACATGTCGAGCGCATCGAGGGCATGCGCGTAAAGATGTCGCGCAAACAGCTGAGCGAGGCGCTCATTATGTTCACTGAAATGAGCGGTCTGCGCGGCGGCATTGATGCCGTCCGCGACCTCGCTGACCCCGACGCTCCGACGCCCGATCCGGAAGACGCGCCTTCCAAAAAGGTGGGGCGCAGCGCCGAAGACAAGCGTCGCGATTGGCGAACTCTCGAAGAACAGTTTTTGGCGGTGAACCCGCCAGCCGAGTGCGTAACCCTGCGCAACGAATATCAGACTGCGCTCCATGAGACCGGCACCATGATCAGCGAGATTCTGGACGCCATCGAGCAAGCCAGCGAAAGTCCGGAGGCCGCGCTCACCGCCCTGCAAGGCATGCAAAACACCAGCGGTGGCCGCATTGATGTAAAGGCTCGCGCGGCGGATGGAACCGTCGCCGCGATCTGCCGCAAGTATCTCACCGACAAGTGGTTTAGCATCACCGGCGATGTCGGCGGCGGCAGCATGGTGGGCCTCGGAATCGGCGGACACTAATCGCGGGAATGGCTGACCTCGAACGCGAATCTGAGCAGTGGGTCGCCCGGTTCGCGCCGCTGATCCTCAACGACAAACCGCTGAGCGCGGAGCAACTACGCGCCCGGCTGGATTCGATTGAACAACTGAGAGTTAGCGGCAAGCAGCTTTGGTCGCAAGTTGAGGCGTCGCCCGACGTGCGCGAAGAACTCAAAACAACGCTGATGTCCGCGCTTGAGCAGTTGCCGAGCATCCGCTACGACTTGCTCGACGCGCTCGAGAACCAGCGGCAAGGACATCCGCTGAATCTCGACAAGCTCCAGGACACCCTCGCCGAGCGGGAGGCCCGTCAGGAAATGGAAGTGGCGACTTCGGTCGTGCCGAACGTTTACACGGCGGAGACCAGTTTTGGGAAAACCTCGTCGGTGTTTGGATGGCTTTTCACCCTGTTCGTGGCCGCCTTTGTCATGTTTCGATCCTGCAGCGACGAAGCGTCGGCGGCCCAAAAACTGCCGACCAATGAAATGATTCCCGTTTGGTTTGCGGTGCTGATTGTCATCGCGCTCCTTGTGCTGGCCGCCCAAACGTGGCGGGGCTGCGTGAACGAAGAGGTTAGGATTGAGGATAACACGCTGTACATTCGCCGATACTTTGGCCTTTACGACAGCACAAAGCAGTATAAACTTGGCCCTGATTCAAGGGTTGTGGATATCAGTTTTCAACAAGGTCATGAGACGGTGAATGCGCTCCGCATCACCGTGGCGAACGGCTCGGTGGTGAAGTTTGCGCACTACGCCACGAGCATCAGTCGGCGAATCGAGATCATGAACGAGATGAATAATCACATTACTCATCCGGCCATTTAACGCTCATGGATCAAAACCTCGAACGCGAATCTGAGCAGTGGATTGCCCGGTTTGCGCCGCTGATCCTCAACGACAAACCGCTGAGCGGCGACCAACTTCGCGCTCGGTTGGATTCGATTGAGCAATTGAGAACAAGCGGGAGTCAACTTTGGTCGCAAGTTGAGGCGTCACCCGACGTTCGTGAAGAACTCAAAACAACGCTCATGTCCGCGCTTGAGCAGTTGCCCAGCATCCGCTACGACTTGCTCGACGCCATGGAAAATCTGCGCCAGGGGCGGCCTCTCAACCTCAACCAGGTGCAGGATACGCTCGCTGACCGCGAGGCACGGCAAGAGATGCGACTAAGCACGTCGGTGGTGCCTAAGACCTTGCGAATCAAAACCGAAAACGCCGCGCCGGAGCGGGTGGGCGGCGCGTTCCTCGGCATCTCGATGATGATCGGCATTGCCTTCCTTGTTCGGTGGGAGTTATTCCTCCGCGCCGGTGCCACCGCGCCCACCAGTTTCATCTTGGTCGGTTGCAGCATCCTGGCGTTTGTCGGCGCGTGGGCCATGGTGCGTACGTCGCTGGACAAGTGCCAAAACGAGGAGGTCTATCTCGACGGCCAGCGGCTAACGATTCACCGCTACTTTGGACCGTTCGACACACGCCGAACCTACACGCTTGCCGAGGGGGCAAAGGTGTCCGAGATCAACTACCGCGATAGCGAGCGGCGACGCCTCCACGCGCTTGTGGTCAATGACGCAAATGGAGCCGAAATTCGGTTTGGCAGCAACCAAAACATCGTGGATCGTCGCATGCAAATCATCGAGGAGATGAACAATTACCTCTCGCATCAACAACCTTAACTAGGGACCGCAAAAATACTGTTGCAGAATCGCGTCGCTTCCCCTATAATCAAGGCATGAGGAAAGCCCTTTTTTGCTCTGTTTTTGTCAGCGCTCTTGCTAGCCAGTCGTTTGCCTACTTCCAAGACTTCCAAGCCGGGGGTGCCTTGCCCGAGTGGTCCTCAGTCAGCTACCTCGATGGCAACTCCGTCACCCGCGCCGGAGTGCGCACGCTCGGCCGCTTTGCCGACAACGCGTCCACCACGCTGACCCTCACCGGTCTCAGCGCGGGCGCCTACACGCTCAGTTTCCGCCTGTATACGATCGGCAGTTGGGACGGCCAAGGCCCGCTTGCTGGCCCGGATATCTTCGGCGTGAAGCAAGATGGCGTGACCTTCTTCCAAGAAACCTTCAACAACGTTTCGACCAACGGCGGCTCCGTGCCTTATGAGCCTTACACGTCGCAGGGTCAAAGCTTCGGTGGCCAAGGCGCACCGGTTGGCACCTACCTAGCGCGAACCGGGATGACCGGTTTCAACGGACTTGATCTGGGGCAGTTTAGCTGGGACGTTGACGCGAAGGACACATACTACGACCTGACGTTCAACCTCAACCTCAGTTCGTCCACGTTGGCGCTCAACTTCTTCGGCAACAATCTGCAAGACGCGACCGACGAATCTTGGTCGCTCGACAATGTCCGCGTGACCGCCGTGCCCGAACCGGGTTCGCTGGCCGCGTTGGCCGCTGGCGCCTTGCTCCTCGCTCGCAAGCGCCGAGCCTGAGACAGGCACAAAAAGGCCCCGCGGAAACTCCGCGGGGCTTTTTTGGTAGGTTAGCTCGCCAGAAGCTGGCGCAGCACGTACTGCAGAATTCCGCCGTGCAGGTAGTACTCCACTTCCTTCGGGGTGTCAATGCGGCAGGTCACTTGGAACTCCTTGCCGTCGGCGCGTACGGTCAACGTTTTGCCACCCGCGAAGTTGCTCGCGACGGCGTCGCCAAGCCCGACGAGTTCGAAGACTTCCTGGCCCGTGAGACCGAGCGATTCGACATTTTCGCCCGCCGCAAACTGCAGCGGCAACACGCCCATTCCCACCAGATTCGAACGGTGAATCCGCTCAAAGCTCTCGGCGATGACCATCTTGATGCCTTGCAGGTGCGGACCCTTGGCGGCCCAGTCGCGACTTGAGCCGGAGCCATATTCCTTGCCCGCCAGCACCACGGTGCCGACGTTCTGCGCCCGATACTTCATCGCCGCGTCGTAGATGCTCATCACTTCGCCGGTCGGAAGATAGGTGGTCACGCCGCCTTCCGTGCCTGGCGCCAGCTGATTCTTAATGCGGATGTTGGCGAACGTTCCTCGCACCATCACTTCGTGATTCCCACGGCGCGAACCGTAGGAGTTGAACAGGTGGGCCGGCACGTCGCGCTCGGTGAGATACGCCCCCGCCGGGCTGGTCGCCTTGATGCTTCCCGCCGGAGAAATGTGGTCGGTCGTAATCGAATCGCCGAGAATCGCCAGGCATCGCAGACCGGTGAGTTCGCTCACGCGGGTCGGCGCTTCCTTCTCCATGTCGTCAAAGTAGGGGGCTTGCTTCACGTAGGTGGAGCTATCCGACCAGTTGAACCGTTCGCCGCCCGTCACTTGGATGTTTTGCCAAGCCTCGTCGCCGGCGAAAACGCCTTCGTAGGTGCGCTGGAACATCTCGCGATTGATGCTCGCCTGGATGACGTCGGCCACCTCTTGCTGGGTCGGCCAAATGTCCTTAAGGTAAACCGAGTTGCCGTCGGCGTCGGTGCCCAGCGGCTCCTTCGTGAGGTCCGTGTAAATGCTGCCCGCGAACGCATAGGCAACAACGAGCGGCGGCGACATGAGGTAGTTCGCCTTGACGTCGGCGTTCACCCGGCCTTCAAAATTGCGGTTGCCCGAGAGCACGCTCGCCACCGCAAGGCTGTGGTCGTTGACTTCCTTGCTGATGGCTTCGGGCAGCGGGCCCGAGTTGCCGATACAGGTGGTGCAGCCGTAGCCGACCACGTTGAACCCCACCGCGTTGAGATCTTCCAACAGGCCGCTGTGCGTCAGGTACTCCGTGACGACCTTACTGCCGGGGGCGAGTGACGTCTTGACCCAGCTCTTGGGCTTGAGGCCACGAGCGTTCGCCTTGCGAGCGACCAAGCCCGCCGCGACCATCACGCTGGGGTTGCTCGTGTTGGTGCAGCTGGTAATCGCGGCGATGACGATGCTGCCATGGCTGAGCTTGCTGGGGTCGCCGCCAACCTCCGGAAACGCCGCTCGGAAGCTGCTCGGCGTATCGGCCAGGACAATACGGTCTTGCGGACGCTTGGGTCCGGCCACGCTGGGCACAACCGAAGCGAGATCGAGCTCAAGATAGCTACTGAAATCCGGCTCGGCGTAGCCGGGCTCGTGGAACAGGCCCTGAAGGCGGAAGTAATCCTCGGTGGCTTGAATCAGGCTTTCGTCTCGACCCGAAACCCGCAGATAGCGCAGCGTCTCCTTGTCCACGGGGAAGAAGCCGCAGGTCGCGCCGTATTCCGGCGCCATGTTGGCGATCGTCGCGCGGTCGGCCAGAGGCATGTTGGCGATCCCGGCGCCGTAGAATTCGACAAACTTACCAACCACGCCGTGCTTGCGCAGCATTTCGGTCACGGTCAACACCAGGTCGGTGGCGGTGACGCCTTCGCGGAGCGCGCCCGTGAGCTTGAAGCCCACCACTTGTGGCAACAGCATCGAGCTCGGTTGACCGAGCATTGCGGCTTCGGCCTCGATGCCGCCGACGCCCCAGCCAAGCACGCCGAGACCGTTGATCATGGTCGTGTGACTGTCCGTCCCGACGAGCGTGTCGGGGTAGGCGACGCCGTCCTTGTTCACAAAAACGACCCGGGCCAGAAATTCGAGATTGACCTGGTGGACGATGCCCGTGTTGGGCGGCACCACCTTAAAATTGTCGAACGCCGTTTGACCCCAGCGCAAGAACTCGTATCGCTCTTGGTTGCGCTGAAACTCGAGGTCGCGGTTGATTTGCAGAGCGGCATCGCTCCCGTACGCGTCCACCTGCACCGAGTGGTCAATGACGAGCTCGACCGGCTGCAGCGGGTTGATCTTCGCCGGGTCGCCACCGAAACGCGCCATCGCGTCGCGCATGCTCGCGAGGTCCACCACGCACGGCACGCCCGTGAAGTCCTGCAGCAGTACCCGGGCGGGGGTGAAGGCGATTTCCTTACTGGGTTCGGCTTTGGCGTCCCACTTCAGCACGCTTTCGATGTCGGTCTTCGTCACGCTCACGCCGTCTTCGGTGCGGAGGAGCATCTCCAGCAGAATCCGCATCGTCACCGGCAGGCGGCTCAGGTTGTGACCCTGCTCTTTCAGCTTGGCTAGCGAGTAGATGGTGGCGGTGGATTCGCCGGACCGAAACGAAGTTTGGGTGCCGAAGCTATTCATATTGACCAGTATACCGGTCGCTCGTTTAGCCTCAAACAAAGTGAAAGGCAACCGGAAAGGAGAAACCGGTTGCCATTTCGAGAGGTTGATGAGGAAGAACTATGAGCTTCTGATAAGGACAACAAGGCGGCTGCGGAAACAGTTCCCGACGCGCTAACTTTTTTGTAAACCGGCCTGCGCCAGTTCAATTGCGCGCAGCGATGCGCGGGCTTTGTTGAGGGTTTCCTCATACTCCTTAGTCGGGTCGGAATCGTAAACCACGCCCGCGCCCGCTTGCACGTAGGCGTATCCGTCCTTGATCACGATTGTCCGCAGAATGATCGCGAGGTCCACCTCGCCTGAGCGCGAGAACACGCCCGCCGCGCCCGCGTAGAGGCCGCGCCGATTCGGCTCCAACTCATCGATAATCTGCATGGCGCGCACCTTGGGCGCGCCCGAAACCGTGCCCGCCGGGAACGTCGCGCGCACAAGATCGAATGCGTCGAGCCCCGGTTGCAATTGCCCCCGGACGTCGCTGACGATGTGCATCACGTGGCTGTACCGCTCGATGACCATGAGGTCGTGCGGACGCACCGTCCCGGGCACGCACACTCGGCCCAGGTCGTTCCGGCCCAGGTCAATGAGCATCACGTGCTCGGCGCGCTCTTTTTCGTCGGCGAGAAGTTCTTCGGCCAGGCGATCATCTTCGGCTTCGCTCGCCCCTCGCCACCGCGTCCCGGCGATGGGCCGTACTCGAGCTTCGTCGCCGTTGAGACTCACCAAGATTTCGGGCGACGCTCCGACCAGGTCGAAGTCGCCAAACCGCATGAGGAACATGTACGGCGAGGGATTGAGGCTACGGAGCGCGCGATAGGCCGTGAGCGGGTGAGCATCCAGCTTTGTCCGCAAGCGCTGGCTGGGCACCATTTGCACGCCGTCGCCCGCGGCAATGTACTCCTTGATCGTGCGGACCGCGGCCTCAAAGTCGGCCTGCTGCACGTTGCTTTCGACCGGATGCGAGGGGTAGCGACCCTCCGGCAGCGGCGGCAACGGTTGCGCGAGCTTGGCTTCGATGCTCTGAATCTGGGCCGTGGCTGTCTCGTAGCCCTCGGCGGTAGGGTCGGCCAGCACGATCACGCGGATGAGGTTCTTGGCGTGATCGAACACCACCACCTGCGAGGTGAGCATCATCGCGAGATCGTCAAGATTGAGATCGTCGGTCGGGCCGGGGCCAAGGTCTTCCAGGTACCGCACAAAGTCGTAGCTGAGCACACCCACCGCACCACCGACAAACTTGGGCAGACCCGGCACATGCTCCACGCTCTCGCCGAGATGCTGCTTCAGAAAGTGCAACGGGTCCTGACCCTCGGGGAGGGTCTCCGATGACCCGCCTTCGATGCGGGCCTGACCGCCGCGCACTCGCGCCACGGCCTTCGGCGCGACGCCGATCATGGAGTAGCGGCTCACCTGTTCGCCGCCGGTGACCGATTCCAAAAGGAAGCTGTGGGTCTCGCCCTGCGCCAGTTTCCAATACACGCTGAGCGGCGTTTCGACATCGGCGAGAAGGTCCTGAACCAGCGGAATCGGCTTGCCCGCCGCGGCTAAGCGGAGAAAGTTTTCGCGGTCCAAGTTCACCGCCTCATTATGGCGAACGCGTCACAATAGCCGACATGAGCATCGCCGCCCGCCTTCGCGCCACGCACGAACGGATGGCGGCAGCCTGCGAGTCGGTGGGCCGGGACCCCGCAGATGTCACGCTCATCGCGGTGAGCAAGACGTTTCCGGTGGCCGCCATCCAAGCGGCGTACGACGCGGGCCATCGCGATTTTGGCGAGAGTCGCTGGCAGGAGCTAGAGCCCAAGGCGGCGCAGCTTCCCGCCGATATCCGATGGCACTTTATCGGCAAGGCGCAAAGCAACAAGATTCGCCGAATTGCCGAGGTCTGTACGCTGATCCACTCGCTGGAGAGCGAGTCCCAAATCTTAGAATTATCCAAGCGCGACGAGCCGACTAACGTGCTTTTGCAGGTGAATATCGCTCAAGAGCCACAAAAAAGTGGAATTTTTCCCGAGGCCCTTGACACCGTTATAAATACCGTGCTAACTTACGATCACGTTCGGCTAAGAGGGCTGATGACCATCGGACCCGCTCAAGCAGAACCGGAGCAGATGAGGAACCACTTTCGCAAGATGCGAAAACTCCTTGAACAGTGCCCGGGAAAGTGGTTGAGTTTGGGAATGAGTGGAGACTACGAGATGGCGATCCAGGAAGGATCTACACACATCCGAGTCGGTTCAGCAATCTTCGGCGATCGTTAGGGTCTAAGGAAGGACATGGCAATCATGGAAGAACGCGCATACGTCATCGACGAAGAAGAGGAACGTACAGGATTTTTCTCTAAATTCTCATCATTTTTTAACCGCGGTTCCGTCGTAGAAGATATCGAGGAAAACGACGTGCCTCACACCGCTCCCCGACTTCGCATCACCGAAGCACCGCAATACACCGTTGTGGTTCGTCGCCAAGTCGTGTCGTTTAACGATGCCGTGGCCGCGGCGGACGGACTGAAGCAAGGTCGCCAACAGATTCTCAATCTGTGTGCCGCCGATGCCCCCACCCGCGAAAAGATCAAGGACTTTATGGCCGGCGTGAACTACGCCCAAGAAGGCCACTGGGAAGAAGTCGGGGAGAACATTTACCTTCTCGCTCCGCGCTTCGCCCAAGTCGACTGCGTGCCGGCAACTCCGCGCATGCAAGCAAAGCTTAACTGACCTCTCCTCTCGAACAAAAAGCAACAGCACAGATGAAGTTCCCCATCCGCAAGGGTGGGGATTTTTTTGGATCGCGTAGTATGAGTTGATGGACGCCCCCTTGCCCACCGAAAAGCACTTGAAACGCCGCAAGTTATGGCGGCGGTTGGGCATGCTGTTAGGCGGAATTCTCTTGGGCCTTTACGGCGCGTTTTTGTGGCAACCCTACGAGTTTGACTTGATCAAGCGCAAACTCCCGGCGAACAATCCGCCGGTCTCGCCGGATGTCGATCGCTTGTTTGCTAAGGACACTAAGGTGCTGCTGATTACGGCTCACCCCGACGACTCGGAATACTACATCGGGAGTTTCCTCACCAAACTCGGCGAGACGGCCAAGATTCACCAGGTCATCATTTCCGACGGCGATAAGGGTTACTACGGCCCGCTGACCAACGCCGCGGAGAATCGTGTAACCCGCCGCCTCGAAGCGCAGAACGCCAGCAAAGCCTGGCGTGGGCAAGGAGTGGAATTCCTGGGCCGGCCCGATGCTCGCATCACGGTGGACGACGCCACCATCGCCGCGGTGAAGCAGGCGATTGAGCGACTGCAGCCGGACTACATCCTTGCGTTTGACTCGGATTACCCACCGCGCCTGAGCCACCGCGATCACCGTCGGGCGGGCGTGATTTCCATGGCCGCGGCCCGAGCGACGGGCCGTCCGATGTGGTGCCTGCTGTTCAGCACGATGGCACCCAACTACGGGTTCGACTCCAGCGAGTTGTGGCCGCAAAAGCAAAAGCTGCTGGCGATCCATGCCAGTCAATTCGGCACGAAATTGGATCGCATCGTCCAGTCGGTCGGCGATCAGGGCCGCAGCACCGGCAAACGATTCGGCGTGGCGATGGCCGAAGGCTTTCGCTGCGTCCAGCTGAAGTAGCCGCTACATCCGGTACATGCTGAATCCCGCTTCGGGAATCTCGAGATTTTGCGCGGCTTCGATGCCCATGGCCAACACGCGGCGCGTATCCACGGGGTCGATAATGCCGTCGTCCCACAGGCGCGCCGTCGCAAAGTAAGCGCTCGATTCGTCCTCGTACTTCTTGAGCGTCGGAGCGCGGAACTCGGCTTGTTGGTCGGGCGACATACTCTCGCCCTTGGCTTCCATTTGATCCATTTTCACCGTCAGCAACACGTTGGCCGCCTGCTCGCCGCCCATCACGCTGATGCGCCCGTTAGGCCACATCCAGAGTTGGCGAGGCTGATATGCCCGCCCACACATCCCGTAGTTCCCCGCTCCGTACGACCCGTTGATGATGACCGTGAACTTCGGCACATTGGCCGTTGAGACCGCCGTCACCAGCTTCGCGCCGTGCTTGGCAATGCCTTCGTTCTCGTACTTTTTGCCGACCATAAACCCGGTGATGTTCTGCAAAAACACAATCGGGATGCGGCGTTGGCAGCAAAGCTCGATGAAGTGCGCGCCCTTCTGCGCGGACTCGCTGAAGAGGATTCCGTCGTTCGCCAACACGCCCGCAAGGTGGCCATGAAACCGGGCGAAACCGCAGATGAGCGTCTTGCCGTAGTTGGCCTTGAACTCCTGAAACTTGCTGCCATCCACAACCCGAGCCAGCACCTCGCGCATCTGCATCGGGTGCTTGCTGTCGCTCGGCACGAGGCTGTAGAGGTCCTCGACCGGAAACATCGGGTCTTCCGCCGGATAAGGCTCGCGCGCGTCGCGCTTTTCGCCGAGCGTTTCGATGATATTGCGGATGATCTCCAGCGCGTGCTCGTCATCCTCGGCCAGGTGATCGGCCACGCCACTCACTCCGGTGTGAACGACCGCGCCGCCGAGGTCTTCAGCACTCACCACTTCCCCGGTCGCCGCCTTCACCAAGGGCGGTCCGCCCAAAAAGATCGTCCCTTGGCCGCGGACAATAACGGTTTCGTCGCTCATCGCGGGCACATAAGCACCGCCCGCGGTGCACGAGCCCATTACGGCCGCAATCTGCGGAATCTTGCGCGCGGCCATTTGAGCTTGGTTGTAAAAAATCCGGCCGAAGTGGTCGCGGTCGGGAAACACTTCGCTTTGCAACGGCAGAAACGCGCCGCCCGAATCCACCAGGTAGATGCAAGGCAGATGGTTTTCGAGGGCGATTTCCTGGGCGCGAAGGTGCTTCTTCACCGTCATCGGGAAGTAGGTTCCGCCCTTCACGGTGGCGTCGTTGGCCACCACCACGCACTCGCGGCCATGCACCCGGGCGATGCCCGTGACAACCCCGGCGCCCGGCGCGTCCCCGCCGTACATGTCCTCGGCGGCCAAGGTGGAGAACTCCAGGAACGATGCCCCTTCATCAAGAAGCCGCTCGATTCGCTCGCGGGCCGTGAGCTTGCCGCGCTTCTTGTGCTTGGCCAGCGCCTCCTCGCCGCCGCCCGCCATCGCCCGGGCCATCCGTTGCCGATACTCGGCCATGATGGCGTCCATGCGCTCGCGGTTGACACGAAAGTCCTCGTCGTTGAGGTTGACCTGCGAAGAGATCGGTTCCATTACAGCCGAGATTGTACTACCCGCCGACTCGGTGGTAGGCTTTCGGCATGAACCCCCAGGCCGCGTTGCTCTCTTTGTACGAGCGAATATTGCTGACCTTCCCCGCCATGGTCGGGGCGCTTAGCGAGACCACCTACTCGACAAGCCCGGGCGGAGTGGCCCGCGTTCCCCGCGACATCGTGTACGAATGCGCGGCGATTAATCGCCGGGCGTTCACTCGAGTCTGCAAAACCGAGCTTGCGCCTCCGCCCGAGGGTTCGCCGTGGGCCATTGCGCCCGAAGGTTACGGCGACAAGGCCGCCGGCATCGCCGACTTCCGTGCGTCGCTGCAGCCGATGATCGAGCTCATTCGTGCCACCGAAGACTTCGGCGTGGACGTGGAGATTCCGGGGCAGGACAAGCCCGATTCACTCTACGAATATTTGCAGTTCATTGCGGTGCACAACCTCTATCACATGGGCCAATTTGCGGTGTATCAATCGCTGGCCGGCGACAACGAGATGCACTGGGGATGACAAAAACACGCCTCGAGGCCTTTTCCGATGGCGTGCTCGCCATCGTCATCACGATCATGGTGCTGGAGCTCAAGGAGCCCGGCGGGGCCGAACTCAAGGATCTCTCGCACTCCTTGCCGACCCTGTTTTCGTACTTGCTTGGCTTCATTTACGTGGGAATCTATTGGAACAATCACCACCACCTGATGCAAGCGGTGAAGTCGGTGAACGGGCGCGTGCTCTGGGCCAACATGCATCTGCTGTTTTGGCTCAGCCTGTTCCCGTTTATGACCGCCTGGGTCAATGCCGAAGGACTGAACCACCGCGGTCCCGTGATCGCCTACGGAATGGTGTTGCTGATGGCCGGCGTGGCGTACTGGATTCTCACTCATGCCCTGATTTGCCATCACGGACGCGGCTCGGTGCTCCACGAGGCAATTGGCGATGACGTGAAAGGCCGAGTGTCGCTCTTGATCTACGCGGTCGGAATCGGCGCGTCGGTGTGGCAGCCAATCGTGGGGATTGCCCTCTACATTGGCGTCGCGCTCATGTGGCTCGTGCCCGACAGACGACTGGAGCGAGCGCTCCACGACGCGACCGGCAAAGATTAGCGAATCCGGTTGAGCATGTCGCTAATCGCGCGGGCCGTGAACTCGACGTAGCTGAGGTTGCGATTGTAGTTGAGGCGCGTCGGGCCGACCACGGCGACGGTGCCCGCCTCGTCGTCGCCCACGAAAAAACTGCGCCGTATGATGGTGAACGGCTGCAAGCGCTGGTCGGCGTTTTCGCTGCCGATCGTCACCTCGTGCGCCGAGTCGCCGAGCTGCTGATAGAAGCCTTCGTCATCTTGCAGCGCTTGCACGAGCAACGGGAAGAGCCGCTCGTCGCGTTGAAGCTCCGGTTGCCCCATGAGGAACTCGCTGCCCTCAGTGAGAAGCGCGCCCTTGGTGAGGTCTTTGGCGATCGTGCGAATCTGACTCAGAACCGTGGCGAGCGGTCCCACGCCGGGCGCGGCACTCTTAAGGGCCATCACCTCGCGCAGCGTCTTGCCGCTCACGAGTTCGCTCACCAAATGGTTGCATTCGCCAATTTGCTCCAGAGTGGTTCCCGCGGGAAGCTCGACCATGCGGTTTTCGACGTGCCCGTTGCTGAGCATGAGCACCAGCAGCGCCGAGCCCGGGCCAAGCGCGGAGATCACCGCGTGCCGAACTTTGATTTTGGTGTTGCGGCTAATCGTGGCTCCGCTCAGGAGCATCGTCGAGCGGCTCAGCAGGCGAATCGTGTCGCGCAGAACGGTTTGTAGGACGTCACCATCGCGAGTGACCTTGCGCATTTTCGCGTGGTCGTCGGCGCCCACGTCTTGCGGCTGCCGCATGAAATCCACAAAGTAGCGGTACCCGCGGTCGCTGGGAATGCGGCCCGCGCTGGTGTGGGGTTTGGCCAGATAACCCAACTCGCTGAGGTCGGCAAACTCATTGCGGACCGTGGCCGAGCTCACGTTCAGGTTGTACTTGTTCAGCACCGTCTCGCTCGCCACTGGTTCGGTTGAATCGATGTACTCCACCACAACCGCGCCGAGGATCATCTTCTTTCGGGGGCTAAGCTCGTCCATCGCTACTATTCTAACGTAGCAAGTTGCTCGCCAGTGCGAACACTTCCTTGGCTTGCGTCCGTCGAAATGGTATGAAGCTGCTCTCCGCTTCGGCGTTTCTAGTCTTGTTGGGCTCCGTGGGTTTCGCGCAAACGCCACCGCCAATGCCAATTTGGGCGCGAGTTCCTTCGGCAAGCGGATCGTTTATCGTTCGGCTCCCGCAACTCGTTGTTTCCGAAGCCGCGAACCTCGATGATATCCAGACAGACCTGGCGAGCATCCGCACGCTTAGCGGAAAGCAGTACGCCTACGACTTGCTTACGGGCCAACAGACCGAGATTCCTCCCGATTTCTATCTCATCGGATACTCGCGAAATTCCAAAACGCTTTTCCTTTACGACCGTGAAATGAACTACTATTCGCGGGCCTGGTCGGCAAGTGCCGCCGCTAAGTTGGCTCCCCCCGCCGACATGCCCGATAATCAGACTCAGTTCTTGATGAGCGAAGACCAGCTGATCGCCCAATCGTTTAAGAAACAAACCGCCCGCGCTTGGAGCCCCTCTGGGTGGGTCAACTACACCATGCCCATGTTGGAGAGGCCAAAGCCGGGCCCTTTAAGCGTGGTTTTCGCACCGGCGTTCGAAGGCGAGAAAAATGACCTTATCGGCAATGTCTTGCAACTCTCGACTTCGCCCGAATCCCCCGGCGCGGTCGTCGCGAGCGGCGTGATCTCGGCCATGATTTCCAGTGATGGAAAGCGACTGATCTACATGTCGCAAGCCCACGTGTTTAGCTGCGATATCAATCGACTTACGCCTGAAGAAGAAGCTGCGATGGCCAACGCCGCGGCCAAAACCAAGGCGATGTCAGACGCCAAGCAATCCGCGCTTGCCCTCCTGATTTTCCTGAGCGATAACGATGATCTGTTACCGGAGAATTTTCAGCTCAGTCAGGTTGGCCCGTACATCAGGGACCTGTCAATCCTCAATGGCTTCACGTTCACGTACAGGGGACCACGTAATTTCCTAACGATCGAAAATCCGGCGGAGACCGAACTAGGCTTTATGCCCGGCCCCGGTGGCCGCGCAGTGGCATTCGCAGACGGGCACGTGAAGTGGTTCCCCGACAAGAAGTAGCGCGCCCGGTTTCGCAACCTTAAGGGGGTCTGGTATCCTGACTCTCCGGTGAAGGCGTACTTGGTGCTGGGCACGGGCGAGGTCTTTGAAGGGGTTTCCTTCGGCGGCCAGCAAGAAACCGTTGGCGAGGTCGTGTTCAACACCGGCATGACCGGCTACCAAGAAATCCTCACCGACCCTAGCTACGCCGGGCAAATCGTCAACTTCACCTACCCGCTCATCGGCAACTACGGCATCAACGAAGACGACTTCGAATCCGATCGTCTGCAGCCGAGCGGGGTTATCGTCCGCGAAATCTGCGAGCAACCCAGCAACTGGCGCTCGAACAAAAGTATGAGCACGCTCATGGCGGAGCGCAATCTCACCGGCATCGCTGGCATTGATACCCGCGCCATCACTTTGGCCATCCGCGAGCGCGGCGCTACCATGGGCATGATCACGCCGGAGCCCGAAGGCGCGGTGGCTCGATTGCAAGGCGCACAGGCTTACCAAGACCGCGAGTACGTGCGGACTGTCACCACCAAAGTGCCGTACTCTTGGGGCTCCGTCGGACGAGAGAGCATCAGCGAATGGCAAGAGGGCCCGGCCAAGGCGCGCATCATCGCCATCGACTGCGGCCTTAAATACAACATACTCCGCCGGTTCGCCGCGCTCGGCGTGAAGACCCTCGTGGTTCCTGCGCTCACGCCCGCGGATGAGATTTTGGAGTGGAACCCCGATGCGGTATTGCTCAGCCCCGGCCCGGGCGACCCGGCCCGCCTCAACGACGTCATCGAAACCGTGCGCAGCCTCATCGGTCGCAAACCGCTGTTCGGCATTTGCCTCGGCAATCAGCTGCTATGTCATGCCGTCGGCGGAAGCACCTACAAAATGAAGTTTGGGCACCGTGGCAGTAATCACCCGGTGAAAGACCTCCTTGACGGCACGGTTACGATCACCTCGCAGAACCACGGATTTGCGGTGGACCCCGACTCGCTCGCCGGCACCGGCGCGGAGATCACCCAGGTGAACCTGAACGACGGGACGGTGGAAGGCATTCGGCTGGTCAACGAACGCGCCAGCAGCATCCAATATCACCCCGAGGCCGCGCCCGGACCCTGGGATTCGCGCAAGTATTTTCAGCAATTTATCGACAGCATCGGCTGACGGTGGAAAAGACACAAACTTCCACGTAGTTTCGCGGGTGCCTTTGAGGGATACTGTAATTCCGTAGCTGGATCGCTGGTGCTCTGGTTCAACCACGGAGAAAAAATGACAATAAAAGAAGCTGTGCAGTTCGTGCACGACAACGAAGCTCGTCTCGTCGACATTCGATTCACGGACCTCTTCGGTCAATGGCAGCACTTCACCATCGCGGCGACCGATTTCACTGAAGACACCTTTGAAGAAGGATTGGGCTTCGATGGATCGAGCATCCGCGGGTTCCAAGCGATCAACGAATCGGACATGCTGCTGATTCCGGAAGCCGACACCATCTTCATGGATCCGTTCGCCGAGCACCCCACCGCGGTCATCATCTGCAACATCGAAGACCCGATCACCCGCGAGCCTTACAGCCGCGATCCGCGCTACGTCGCCAAAAAGGCCGAGCAGTATCTGCGCACAACTGGCATCGCCGACACCGCCTTCTTCGGCCCCGAAGCCGAATTCTTCCTGTTCAGCAAGATGCGCTACGCCAACGAATCGCACGGTTCGTTCTTCGAAGTGGACAGCCCCGAAGCCTATTGGAACTCGGGCGAAGAGGACAGCATTGGCTTTACGCACCGCCCGAAGGGTGGCTACTATCCGTGTGCACCGAGCGACAAATACCAAGATGTGCGCAGCGAAATGATGCTCACGCTCCTGGACCTCGGCATCCATACCGAAATGCACCACCACGAGGTCGGCGCGGCCGGCCAAATGGAAATCGACATGCGCTTCGACACGCTGCTCACCATGGCCGATCGGATGCAGATGTACAAGTACGTCATCAAGAACGTGGCCTACAATTACGGCCTCGCAGCGACCTTTATGCCGAAGCCGGTCTTTGGCGATAACGGCTCGGGCATGCACATTCACATGTCGCTTTGGAAGAACGGCGACACGCTGATGTACGACGACGCGGGTTACGGCGGACTCAGCGACACCGCGCGCTGGTATGTGGGCGGCATCCTCAAGCATGCTCCCGCCTTGCTCGCCATCTGCGCGCCGACGACCAACTCGTACCGACGCCTGGTGCCGGGTTACGAAGCGCCGATCAACCTGATGTACTCCAGCCGCAACCGCAGCGCGTGCGTCCGCATTCCGGTGCAGAGCAAATCGCGCAAGGCCAAGCGTATCGAGTTCCGCGCTCCGGACCCCATGGCCAACCCGTACCTGGCGTTTGCCGCGTGCATGATGGCTGGCATTGACGGGATTCAGAACAAGATTGAGCCGCCGAAGCCGATGGACAAGGACCTGTACGAACTGCCCGCCGCCGAGAAGAAGAACATCGCCCAAACCCCGGGTTCGCTTCGACTCACGCTGGACGCGCTGAAGAACGATCACGACTTCCTGCTGAAGGGCGACGTGTTCACCAAGGACCTTATCGAAACCTATATCGAGTACAAGCTCAAGGTCGAGTGCGATGCGATGGACCTGCGTCCGCACCCGTACGAGTTCTATCTCTACAGCGACAACTAAGCGCAAGCTCTTCACAAACCACGAGTTCGGCGGCCAATACCCGCCGAACTTTTCTGTGCCCGCCGTAATTCTAAAAATGTTGCGAACAATCTTTGGCAGTGTTTAGGATTCGGTCCTAACGGGGTCCCGATTCCGGGCCGCAAACCAGGCTTTTGCCCCCCATGGCGGCAAAATAGTCGTCATACAACTCGGAGCTGGAAGGTTTGACACCTCTCCCCGTACAACCCGAAGGCTCCACTTGTTGACCTTGTTATCAGCACATCATGAGGAGCTAATGGCGGCCCTTACCCTCTCCGAGACGTCAGCGGCTCCTTGTGAATTGTTAAGATTTAGACAGAAATTAGGGACGCAATAACGATATTGTGGTACGAGATTAGTGGGCCGGAGTTCCGATTCACTCTCCCCTTAATCGGATTTCGGCTCAAATTGCGCTATTCAGCGCATTTGTGCCAACTTTGACCCCATGCGCTAAAATTTTCAACTAAGATATTCGTTGAATGGGCTAAAACTCAATAGGGCCCGAGGTCGACTCTCTCCCCTTGTTGACCAGGGTCCTACATAAAAAATTGAAGTTGCATCTTGCGAACATTGTTGCAAAGAATGTTAGTGAACATTTCGGAAGATCATAACGTTGTTAAGCGTTAGCCTTTTTTTGTTCGGGCAAGTCCCAAAGTTTTAGAATTCTCTGCCAATTCCCGGTCAAAAAACGGCAATACTGAAAGTGGACCTGATGTTGGCGCTCTCTCCCCTTGCTGACTAGGGTCCGCTTTTTGTTAGCCCGCAGGGTGGATGTACCGGCGCGGCACCCGGCTCATGATACGGGTGATGACCTCGTGCGAATTGGTCTCCAACTGAGCCGCGAGCTCGGGCACCAAGATTGACTTCCCCAAGAGTTCGGCGTCATCGCCGACTTCTGCCGCCACATCGGTGACGTCCACCAGGATCTGGTCCATGCAAACCAGCCCGAGGACCGCGCATCGCGCTCCACCGACCAGCACCGCCCCGGTGTTGCTGAGCCCCCGCGGATAGCCGTCGCCGTAACCAACGCCGAGCGTCGCGATCCGGGTGTTCCGATCGAGTTGCCGCGTGCTGCCGTAGCTCACCCAAGTCCCGGCGGGACGAGTCCGGATTCCCATAATGCGCGCCTTCCAGGTCATCACCGGAACGAGCGGCTGGGCCACTTCCAGCCCGTACGGATTGATGCCGTACGCCGCGATACCGACGCGAACCAGTTGCTGCCGAGCGGCAGGAAATCGAATCGTCCCCGCGCTATTCGCCTCGTGAATCACGCGAAAATGAATGCCCTGCGAGCGGCACACATCGAGCACCGCCTGAAACTTGCGCATCTGCCCCGCCGTACGCTCGGGGTCGTTCGCGGAGTCGGCAAAGTGCGTGCTGATACCCTCCAGGTCGATCCCTTCGGTGCGGCTGATGGCGATCGCGAGGTCACTCGCTTCGACCGGAGTCGCGCCGAACCGGCTAATCCCGGTGTCCACCTTCAAGTGAACGTGCGCCTTGGTGTCCTGGCGGAGGGCCGCCTCGCTGAGGGCGTCCACCACGAGCATGTCTTCCACCTGCACGCGCAAGCGGTAGAACACAGCCTGCTCGGCCTCAATGGGCAAGATCGGGCTAAGCACCAGCAGCGGAGCTTCGATGCCCGCGTCGCGTAGCGCGATGCCTTCTTGCACGGTGGCGACGCAAAGCCAGTCCACCCCGTTTTGAATGGCGAACCGCCCGACTGGCACCAGTCCGTGGCCGTACGCGTCGGCCTTGGCGACCAAGCCGAGTTTGTGGTCGGCCCCAATGGTCTGTCGAATCACCGCCACGTTATGGCGCAGGGCGGCCAAGTCAACTTCCATCCAGGTGCGGGGATACGGCTTCACGAGCGAACCCCTATTATGACTGCGCCAACAGCTCGGACAACGAATTTGCTCCGCGCTGCTTCATCACGTCGAGAATGTCGAGCAGGATTCGGGGACACGTGCCCGGCCCGCCGTACACCCAGCCCGTGTAAAGCTGCACCAGGCTTGCGCCCGCGCCCAGGCGATTCAGCACGTCGGCCGCCGAAAAGATTCCGCCCACGCCGATGATCGGCAGGTCCGTGTGTTGCCGCGCTTGCTCCAAGACTTGCTGGGCGAAGTCACGGAGCGGGCGTCCGCTCAGGCCACCCGCCTCGCCGGGGTCGCGACTCAGCAGGTCGCGGCGAATCGTCGTGTTGCTGAGAATGAGTCCGGCGAACCCCAGCGAGCGCGCGGATTCACAGATTTCCTTGATTTCGGGCGCGTCTAAATCGGGCGCAAGTTTGAGCAAGATCGGTCGCCGGATGTCGCTGGCCGAGTGCATCGCCTCGACGATCGCGCGCAGCACGCCGATGTCTTGCAGCGAGCGCAATCCCGGCGTGTTCGGCGAACTCACATTCACCGTCACGTAGTCGGCGTGCGAGGCCAGGGCCGCGTAACCGCGGGCGTAATCGCTCGGCGCATCCGCCTCGATGGTCGCTTTGTTCTTGCCGAGATTGATGCCCAGCGGCAGTTTGCCGCGACCCGTCGCCAACCGCCGCGCCATCGCCTCCGCGCCCTCGTTGTTGAAGCCAAACCGGTTGATCACTGCCTGCTCTTCGGGAATGCGGAACAAGCGCGGTTGCGGGTTTCCGGGCTGCGCGAGCGGGGTGACGGTGCCGATTTCCACGTGCCCGAATCCGAGCTGGTGCCAATGGTTGACGGCCACCCCGTTCTTGTCCATCCCGGCGGCCAACCCGAGCGGATTCGCAAAGTCGAGACCCAGGACCGAAACCCGCAGCCGCGGGTCCGAAACTAACTTTGTGCGGACCAGCCCCTGCGCTACGGCGGCAAGCCCCATGTTGTGCGCCCGCTCAGCATCGAGGCGAAACAGAACCGGCCGCAAAAGTTTTTCGTACATGGGCGAACTCTAGTATGGGCAAAAGGGGTTACATGAGACATGCGACGGTTTGCGATTCTTGTTTCTTGTGGGTGCGTCGGCGCCTCGGCCTCGGCCTGTTGCGCCGTCGGCACAGTCGCCGACGATATTCGCTTTGCCAATCAGCGGAACATCATCATCTGGGACCCGGCCACCAAAACCGAGCACTTCATTCGCCGTGCAAGGTTCTCAACCGGCGAGTCCGAATTCGGGTTTATCGCGCCGACGCCGACCGTGCCCGAGCTTGGAGAAGCCAAGGAGGAGGCATTCGAAGTGGGGCCGCTGGCCATCAATGCGTACCATGCCGCCTTGAGGAATGCCGAACTGCTTCCGCGAATCAGTTGCTCCAAATCAGAAGATCTTGCGGCTGCGGGCGAGGCGAAAGGCGTTGAGATTCTGCAGGAGCAAGATGTGAGCGGTTACCGCGCGACCACCCTGCGGGCTCGCGATGCCAACGCCTTTCGCAACTGGCTGGCCAAACACAAGTTCGTCACCGACGACTCGATTGAAACCTGGATTCAGTTTTACGTGAAGAAGGATTGGGTGTTCACGGCGTTTATCGTCAAGGGCGACGGCGAAGCCGCGGCGACGATTCCGGTGCGCATGTCTTTTAAGACCGATCGCCCGTTCGCTCCCTTTTACGTCCCCAAGGTAAACCAGTCGGAGGCAGGCGGCGGTCTCGCCGTGCACTTCTATGGCCCGGGAGCCTACAAGTCAAACATCGAGGGCGCGACATACCCGTTGCAAACCAGCTCGATCAACGCGCTTCGCCTCCACACTGGCGTCAGCGACGTGCCCAAGAACCTGGCGCTTACGACGTTCGGAACCGGCGACTTTCCGAGCCGAACGGCGAAGGACGACCTGTACTTCGATCGAAGCGGCGACGCCCCTCGCTGGCCGGTCAACTATAATCCCGCAAAGCCCTACGTGGCCGGTGCGATCGTGGGTCTTGTGGCCTACCGAGCGATCCGCCGACGCCGCACGCCAAAAATTTAGGAACAATCACCGGCCCCCAACTGTCGCAGAGTCATTGATTTTTGAGGCATCTGCCTTATACTTTGCCGGAGAGTTTGAGGAAACGATGGTTTTGAAGAAATTGGTGTTGGTGGCCGCGGCGACGTTGGCCCTGTCCGTGGGGGCGTTGGCCGGGGTTGCCTCGGGGGAGAAGGATCCTGCCGCGCCCCGCTATGCTCCCGGCAAACTGATGGTCAAGTACGCGCCGGGCATGCTGCAACAAGCCCGCGTCAACAATCTGCAGATCGCGCAAGAACTGAGCATCGCGGTGCCCGGCGCGACCTTCCGCAACCAGCTTGGCAAGTCCGACTGGGCGCTTTGGACGTACGACGAGCGGATTGATCCGCTGGTCGCTGCTCGCCTGATGGCGAAGCAAGAAGGCGTCATCTTCTGTGAACCCTCGCATGAGGTCCGCGCGCTGCTCACCACGCCGAACGATGGCGACTGGGGCGCGACTGAGGACGACGAGGAGTGCTACCTCATTCTCGATCCCGACGAACAGTTTGACCCGTTCAATCGCCTGTGGGCACTCGACGATGTGCAGGCCTTCACCGGCTGGACGCACTGGCCCAATCAGTGGTACACCGCGGCCAATAAGCCGCAAGATGCGCCGCTCATCGCCGTCATCGACTCGGGCGCAGACATGAACCACCCCGACTTCATCAACGCGGGCGGTTCGACCTCAAACGTCACCGGCGGCGGGCAGATCAACCACGCGCTTTCGCATCGCTTCCGCTTCGGCACGATTGACACCGCGAATCCCGACCCGGATGACGAAAACGGCCACGGCACCCACGTGCTGGGTACGGCACTCGCGGCGGGCAACAACGGCTCGTTCAACGGTCACGGCCACATCGGCACCGGCTACGGCTGCCAAGGCATGGTGCTCAACGTCATTGAGGGCAACGGCTCCGGCAACGACGCCGACGTCGCGGCGGCGATGTATTACGCGGCCGACCAAGGCGCGGACGTGATCAATCTGAGCCTCGGCACGCAAAGCTTCGCCTACTCGCTGCAAGACGCGGTGACTTACTGCCTGCAAAAAGGCACCCTTGTGGTGGCGGCCTGCAACGAATCCGGTTCGCCAAGCGGCACCTTGCCACCGATCTACCCCGCCGCGTGTTCGGGCGCTTTTGCGGTTACTGCTGCAGGACCTCTGGGCAACGTCCCGACCTCTTATACGACCGCGGGCGAATACTTTGACATGGCCGCTCCGGGTGGAGACCTCGCCGCCGACAGCTACGCCAACTTCCTACTCGTGTTTGTCTGGAGCACGATGCCGCGCGGCGAGTTTGCGCTGCAGAGCCAAACCTATATCCCGACGATCAAGAACGATTACAGCCAGATCATCGGAACGAGCATGGCCACCCCCCACGTCAGCGGCGCGGCAGGCATGTGGCTCGGCAAGGCGGGTCTGCGGCAAACCAGCGGGTTCACCAGCTTCCGCACGATGAACGAGCTGCACCGAACGGCCCTCACCGACACCTTCGCCAACCCGAACGGCACCTGGGATGCGGGTATGGGGTTTGGATTCCTGGATATGGAAGCCTTGCTCGGCGGCAACGCGACCAAGACACCTGTTGGCGGCACCATGGAGGGCATTGTCTACAGCAACGGCATCGCCGCGAGCAACGCCCAAGTTGTCGCTCGAAAGGGCGCGGCCACGATTAGCACCACCGCGGATACGCGCGGCCAGTATCGGTTTGCTCTGCTTCAGCCGGGCACCTGGACGGTGACCGCTACCACCCAAAACGGCACGAAGGTCCGCAAGGTCGAAGTGGTCGCGGGCCAAGAAACTCCGGGCGTGGACTTCCGCGCCGGAACGAGCTACGATACAACTGCCCCGGTACTCGCCCGCCTGCAACTCGCCTCGGCCCCTTCAGCCAGCACGGTGACGCTGCGTCACTGGGCGTTGGACACCGAAACGGGCGTTGACAAGCTGATTGTGCGCATCGGTACCACGCCGGGCGCGAGCAACACCAAGGCCGACACCGAGCTCACCTGGACCGGCGACACATTCGCCGTGACCGGGCTCAGTTTGAGCGCGGGCACCACGTACTATCTGCGCGCCACCTACACCAATGGCGCAAATCTCTCGACCGCGCGGATTATCCCGTTCACCACCGGCGGCACGATGCGCACGGTCAGCGGCACGGTGACCCTGAACAACTGGCTCAAGACGCGAAACCAACGCCTCGGTTGGGCGGAATTCCGCAACCCGACCACGGGCGCGGTGCTCGCCCAACACCCGCTCATCATCGATCGTCTCGGTCGTTACACGATCCAAACGAACCTCGCGGGCAACCTCGATATCGCGATCAAGACCAGTCACTGGCTGAGCAAGCGGCGCAATATCGGCACCACGAGCAATGCGGTGAACCAGAACGTGAGCCTGACCAACGGCGACTGCAATGAAGACAACATCGTGGACATCGCGGACTACTCGATTCTGGCCACGGCGTTCGACTCGCAGCCCGATTCGCCGAACTGGGACGAGCGCGCCGACCTCAATGGCGACGACATCGTAGACATCGCCGACTACAATCTGCTGGCCTCGGCTTTCGACCTGGCCGGAGAATAAGCGAGTCGCCCTAAAGCGGCTGGACGACGGCGCGACGCGCTTGCTCGACCAGCCGCTTGGCGATTTTTTCGGTCAGCGATTTTGGGCGCCACGTCGGCGTGCGCTTGGGTCCGGCGATCTCAAAGTACAGTCCGGCGGCCGCCAAAAACGACCCCGCTTCGCTCGCATGGTTGCCGTCCTCGGCCCATAGGGCGAGGTCCTTAAACTCGGCCAGCACGGGCTTCCACGCCTGATTCAGGCGACTGACCGGAATGTCCGTCGCGTCCGACGTGGCGCGGTATTCGCTGAGAATCCATTGCGATTCGTCCCAGCCCCGGCGAGGCCATTCGGCGAAGAACACCACCTGCTCGGCGTTGACCTTGGCTAGTTTGCCGATCGTCACCGCGCCCGCGTGGTCGTAGCGGTACTTGTGCGAGCTGCTAAGCTTGAGACCCTGAAGAACGATGGCGCGCCACTTGCGCGACTTGACCAAGCCCTGGATTCCAGTGTGCGACCCAAATGACTCCAGATATTCCAACCCGCGCGACTCAACGAGCACGGTTCGCTTGGAGCCATCTGACTCGAGCAGTCGCCGAAGCATGCCCGGCAGGTCGTTGCTCATGGTGTGCGAGTTGCCGAGCATGAGAATCGGCAGCGGGGCGAAAAGCGTGGCAAGAATCATGGCTCAGTTTCGATGGGTGGCGGTCCGGTCACGCGCTTGGTCGCAAAAGGAACCAGCAACACACCCACCAACCAGCTACCCAAGATGGAGTAGTTGAAATCGCGATAGGTTCGGCTGAGTTCGGCGTAGCTCGTCACTACCGGACTTGGGTACTGCGGCGGCGCGGCCATGGCGTTGTCGCGGTTGCGAATGGCGTTGGCCACGTCCTGGGGAATCATGTCGGGGACGGTCATGCCGCGTCGCCGCAATTCGCGTTGCTCGCTTTCCATTTGGTAGAGCATGTCGCTGGTGATTCCGCGGTAGCGCATGGGCACCTTTTCGGCGAGTTGGCGGGCATTCTCCCGCCGCTGGCTCTCGACAACGGCCGTTCGCTGATAGTCGTCGCGCATGGACTTTTGCATGAGATCCTGCGCTTGCCAAATGATCAGTAACACCAACAAGACTTCTGGCCCCAGGCTCATCGCGACTTTACGGTACGGTCGTCGTAGCCAACTGGCTTGCACTGCCCCGCCGACCAACGCCACGACAAATGCGGACGCCAAACCGAGCGCGACGAAGATCAACACGGTCATCGCGTTCATCGCGGCGTCGCCGCCCTTGGTGAATGTGGCGAAGATCAACAGCAGCATGGCGATGCCGCTTAGCGCCAGAACGCCGTATGAAATGACCTGTCCCGCCTTTGACACTGAGGTCCAAAATCGACGGCGCAACCCAAACCCAATGGCCGCGACAAGCACGCCGATGACGACGCCGACCAGGTTCATTTTTGCAGGCCTTTGCGCAGGTCCTCAATCGGTGATTGATCGTTCACGAGCAAGCCCGAGAGCGGTCGATCGAGATCCAAAATGGTGTACACAACTCCACTGACGAGTACGGCGGTGAGAATGGTACTCAGCCCCAGCCGGCGTCCATGGATGCCCGAGCTCAGCCCGAGCAGCACATGCCCTAGCCCGGCGGAAAAGAACAGCAAGATGTAAATCGTGGTCGGCACCCGATTGCGGCGGTTTGCCACCCGCTCGCCGTGAAGGTCAATCAGGTCGTTCATCGCCGAAACAAACTGTCCCGTGGGCACCGGCTCTGGTCGCAGCTTTTCGGCGGCGACCACGGTTTTCCAAAGACTGCGTTGCAAGCGCACAAACTCGGCTTCCATGTCCTTGGCGTCGGCGGCATTGTGGCTCCGACCAAACCGCGAGCAAACCATGATGTAGCTCTCCAAGTCCGTTCGCGCTCGCTCATTCAACGGCGACGGCAACATTTCGGCGCGCAACAACGCGGTGCCAATGGCATTCGCCTCGCGGACCACGAGCTTTTGCCGCGCCTCGAAACGCCCGGCGGCGAGGGCAAACGTAAAGCCCAAAAGCAGCGCCATAAGGCCGAGCATTGCGCCCAAAACGTTGCTGAGGTGCGACTTTTGGTCGGCTTCGTCGCCCGGCTTCTGGCGCTCGTAATGGCCCGAGAGCATGCCGACGAACGCGCAGACGAGCAGAAATCCGCCCAGGCCCAGCGCCACCGTCAGCGGCTCCGCGTCGTACAGCCAACTCAGATAAATCACCCAAATAGCATACGCCTTTGCGAGGGGGCCGGGTAACATTCCTTGTCCCGCACGCGCTCCCGCGCGATTTTCCGCGAGACTAGGTTTCGAGCGATGACGAAGTACATCTTTGTAACGGGCGGGGTTGTAAGCTCCATTGGCAAAGGCATTGCCACCGCAAGCCTCGGACGGCTCTTGCGGAATCGCGGATTCTCGGTGGCGCCCGTCAAGCTCGACCCGTACCTCAACGTGGACGCCGGGACGATGAACCCGTATCAGCATGGCGAAGTCTTTGTCACCGAAGATGGCGCGGAAACCGACCTCGACTTGGGCCACTACGAGCGGTTTATGGACGTCGCTTGTTCGGAAGGCTCCAGCATCACCGCGGGCAAAGTCTATCGGGGCGTGATCGAGCGCGAGCGTCGCGGCGACTACCTCGGCGGAACCGTGCAAGTCATCCCGCATATCACCAACGAGATCAAAGATCGCATCAAGGCGATTGCCCAACAGCAAGAGGCGGACATCGTCATTGCCGAAGTCGGCGGCACCGTCGGCGACATCGAGAGCCTGCCGTTTATGGAGGCCATCCGCCAAATGCGCAAGGACGTCGGCGTGGAGAACACGATGTACGTGCACGTGACGCTGGTGCCGACGATCGGCCCGTGGGGCGAAATCAAGACCAAGCCCACCCAACACAGCGTCATCAACCTCCGCGAAATCGGGATCAGCCCCGACGTGCTGATTTGCCGCACCGAAGAGCCGCTGCCTTCCGACGTGAAGGACAAGATCAGCCACTTCTGCGACGTGCCGATTGAGGCCGTCATTGACTCGCTGACCGTGCAAACGATTTACGAAGTGCCGATCAAGTACGAGGAAGTTGGCCTCGGCCAGCTCGTGTGCGATCGCCTGAACCTGGAGCAGCGCGCGAACAGCTTGGCCGAATGGCGCAAGATGGTGGACACCCTGAAAAACCCGACCGACACGGTGCGCATCGGCATGGTCGGCAAGTACACCGACAACGGCGACGCCTACAAATCCATCGGTGAATCGCTTATCCACGCCGGAATTCCGCACGAGTGCAAGGTGGAAATCGAGTGGATCGAAAGCGACCTCTTTGAGCAGATTGAAGACCCCGTTTCCTTGGTCAAAAACCTCGACGGGCTCGTCGTAGGTCCGGGCTTTGGCTCGCGCGGCATCGAAGGCAAAATCGCCGCCGTGAAATACGCCCGCGAAAACGGTTTGCCGTTCCTCGGCATTTGCCTTGGCATGCAGATGGCGGTCATCGAGTTTGCCCGCAACGTGTGCAGCATGAAGGGCGCGAACTCGGAGGAAATGGATCCCGAGACCCGCTACCCGGTGGTGCACCTGTTACCCGATCAGCATGGCGTGACCACCAAAGGCGGCACCATGCGTCTGGGCAGCTTCCCTTGCCACGTCACGGTTGGCACTCTCGCCCACAAGCTGTACGGCTCCACCCGCATCACCGACCGGCATCGTCACCGCTACGAGCTTAATAACGAGTTCCGCGAGGACCTCATCGAAAAGGGCTTGGTGATGTGCGGCGTGTCGCCCGACTATCGGTTGGTGGAAATGATCGAGCTCCCCACGCACCCCTACTTCATCGCAACGCAAGCGCACCCCGAGTTCAAGTCGCGGCCCAACCGTCCGCACCCGCTGTTCAGCGGCCTGGTCGAATCGGCCCTCAACCGCAAGAAGCAAACCGCGAGCGCCGATGTTCAGTAAGCAAGCTCTCGACGCTCGACGGCAACGCGTCGCCGACCACCTCGGTTTGGGCGACCAAACGCTGGTCATTCACGCCGGGACGCCCATCGGCATTCCCGCGCACATGGACCAGACCTACAACTTTGTGCCGCACTCCGACTACGTGTGGCTGACGGGTTTGCGCCGTCCCGGCGGCGCGATTGTCTTTGATCGCGCGCGAGGCTGGGAACACTTCGTCGTGCCCGTAAGCGAGGCCGAACGCGTATGGGAGGGCGTCACGCAAGAACCCGAAGGACGCAACATTACCGAGCTTGACCATTACGTGTCGGGCGGCGGACGCGCCATCCATTTGGGCGGCCACGACACCTCGCCGACGCGCGAGTTCGAAGCCGAGCTTTGGCACATCCGCCGCCCGAAAGACGGCGAAGAGATTGCCCTCATGCGACAAGCCGCCGAGGCGACTCGGGCGGGCCACGCTCGCGCGGCCGAACTCGCCCACCCCGGCATCACCGAGCATCAGCTCAAGGTCGAGATGGAATCGGAGTTCATGCGTAACGGCGCAACCGGCACCGGCTACGGCTCAATCGTCGGGTTCGGCGACCATGCCGCCGTGCTGCACTTTCAACCCACGCATCGTCAGTTGCGAGACGAGGAACTCGTGCTCATTGACGCGGGCGCCCAGGCGCACGGCTACGTGATTGACGTGACGCGCACCTACCGGTGCAACTCGGCCACGCAGCAAGAGCTCTACGCGATTGTCCGCCAGGCGCTCACTGAGTGCAACGCCATGTGCACCCCCGGAACCGAATGGGTGGACGTGCATCGCCATGCGAACATGGTGATCGCCGACGGCCTGCATCAGATGGGCGTTCTGAATGTAAACGCCGAACTCGCCTGCGAAAGCGGCGCGGTGGCCACGTTTATGCCGCATGGCGTCGGGCACGCGGTGGGGTTAGGCGTGCGCGATTGTAGCGGACCGCTCCCGGGTCGCGAACCGGGCAGCGCATGCGGCAGCAATGTCCGCTGCAACTTCCCGCTCGCGCCGGGCTATGTCATGACCGTGGAGCCGGGTTGCTACTTCGTCGCGCCGCTCTTGCACAACGCAGAGCGCCGCGCGAAATTTGCCACTGAAATCAATTGGGATCGCGCCGAATCGCTCATCCCACTCGGCGGAGTGCGCCTTGAGGACAATCTGCTCGTCACCGAAGGCGAGCCGCAGAACCTGACTAGTTCGATCCCGTTGTAGACGCGGCCTGATCGCGATACCACTGGCTTCCGGTGGACGTCGCGTTCGGGCGTGGCTTGCGCGGGGGCGGGGGAGCCTTCGCGGCCGGATCCAAAGCGATCGGACGGTTGCCAGCCTTCTTCATTTCGGCCGCAGCCGCGGCCATCGAAGCTTTCTTGTCATCGGAATTTGTAGGCGTGGCCACGTTGGTCGGCGCTTGTTGCTCGTGACCGTGGTCATCCACGATCTTCTCGGCCTGGGGATTTTTGTTGAAGAAGCCCTGGTCCCGGAGTGACATGGCCATGGCGATGCCGGCAAAGACCAGCAGTCCGATCCACATCGCCATCTGGTTGTTTCGCTTTTTCTTCATAATCCTAGAATTCTCGGTTGATTATACGCCCCGAGCCACGAGTTCTATGTCAAATCCCGTGATTGCAATTGATGCGCGCCTATGTGGGACGCAGAACACGGGCGACTCGGTCCATTGGAACGGCATCCTGGCCGGGCTTAACGAGCTCAACCTCGCGGCGACGTTCCTCCTTTTTGTCAACCACGAGCCCGCGCCAACAGTTCCCCTCGGACCCGACTTTCGCGTGGTGCGGGTGCCAGCCCGCAATTCTCGCTGGTGGAGCTTGTGGACGTTTCCCATGGCGGCGCGGCGCATGGGCGCGCAAGTGCTGCACACCCAATACTCGCTGTCGCCCTTGGCCCGAGGTGGCGTTTCCACTATCCACGACATGAGCGTGTTCGCCGGCCCGGAATGGTTTTTGCCCCGCGACCGCATGATTCTGCAGCGCAGCATCCCGGCCGCGGTGCGCACTGCCAAGGCGGTGGTCGCCGTCAGCCACACGAGCCTCGCCGAACTGGAGAAGTACGTGCCCGGAGCGGGGGCCAAGACTTCGGTCGTTTACAACGCGTTGCCCGTCGGGTTTCGGCCCATCCCGCGCGAGGAGGCCAAGCGGATAGTGGCCGACAAGTTGGGCATTACCGAGCCGTTCTTGCTCACCGTCGGCACCCGCTGGCCGCGCAAAAACATGGCGTTGGCCATCCAGGCGTTTACCCTCAGTGAGCGCGCACAGCACCTTGTCGTGACGGGCAAGGCGGGTTGGGGAGAGGAGAACATTCCGCCACGTACCACCGTGACCGGTTACGTGCCCGACGAGCTGATGCCCGCGCTTTACGCCGCCGCCGACCTTTATCTCGCGCCGAGCCGCTACGAGGGCTTCGGCATTCCGCTGCTGGAGGCATGGGCATGCGATTGCCCGGTGCTCTGCAGCGCGGGGCCGGGATTCCCGGAGGTGGCGGGCGACGCCGCGGCCATTGAGCCAAGTTGGGAGGCTCGCGACTGGGCGGCAAGAATCGACACGCTGCTCGCCGATTCCGGTACAGTTCAAGCATTGCGCGAACGGGGTCGCGCTCGCCTCGCCGAGTTTAGTTGGCGAACGAGCGCCCAGGTGCTTTGGGAAACATATGAACGAGTCATCCGCGCTCAAGCCTGAGTTGTTGAGCGTCCTCGCGTGTCCGCGTTGCGATTCGCGGCCCGCGCTCCGGCTCGAAGGCGAGGAGCTTGTGTGCTCGCTCTGCGCTACCCGCTACCCCATCGTCAACGGCATTCCGCATTTGATTCCGCCCGAACTTTCGTCCGAAAACCATGGCCACCAATAACGTCAAAATCCTTATCCTGCACGGTCCGAACCTGAATCTCACCGGGTTCCGCGAGCCCGACCTTTACGGCAAGATTCCGCTCGAAGACGTGGACGCCATGATTCAAGAGGCCGCCGCGACCATGCAAATCGAGGTTCGGATTCTGCAATCCAACCACGAAGGTGTGCTGATCGACGCGATTCAGGACAGCCGCAAGTGGGCCAACGGCATCATCATCAACGCCGGCGGATTGACGCACTATTCGATTAGCCTACGCGACGCCTTGGTCAGCGTCCGCATGCCGGTCGTCGAGGTTCACCTTAGCAACATTCACAACCGCGAGGAGTTCCGCCGCCACAGCGTCATCGCGCCGATCAGCATTGGACAAATTGTAGGTTTCGGCGGCAAAGGCTATGTGTTGGCTCTCGAAGCGCTGCGCGACTTCGTAAAGGAGGTGGTATGAGCAGCAACCTGGAACGAACCCTCGCCCGCATGGCGGACAACAACGTGGAGGCCATGTTGGTCTCCGACATCGGCAACGTCCGCTGGCTGACCGGCTTCACGGGATCATTTGGCTTCGCGGTTTGCTCGGCCAACGGCAACATCTTTATCTCCGACGCCCGCTACTCGGTGCAGGCTCACGAGCAGGTGACAAACATGGAGGTGGTGATCTTCGCCACGCCGCAAAAAGTGTTGGACGTGCTCGCCGCGGCCGTGAAGAAACTCGGCGTCAGCAAGCTGGGTTTCGAAGGTTCGGTGACCTACGCGACTTGGGCCGAGTGGACCAAGGGACTCGGCGGCGTTACGCTGGAACCTCAAAGCAACATCATCGCGCCGTTGCGGATGATCAAGACCGCGGACGAGATTGCCGCGGTTACGGAAGCCTGTAAACTCGCCGACGCGTGTTTCGACCACGTGCAGCGCATGCTGAAGCCGGGCGTGGTGGAGTTTGATATCGCGCTCGATATCGAGTTCTTTTTCCGCCGGCACCGCGCTACGCTGGCGTTCGATGTCATCGCCGTGAGCGGCCCCAACTCGGCGAAGCCGCACGGAAAGCCCACCGAGAAGAAGCTGGAAGTCGGCGACTTTCTCACCCTCGACTTTGGCTGCGGCATCCGCGGTTATCACTCGGACATCACCCGCACGGTTGTGATCGGCGAGACTAGCGACAAGCACAAACAGATTTATAATCGCGTCCTGGAGTCGCAGGTCGCCGCCATCGAGGCGATGCGTCCCGGCGCCAACGGCCGCGATGTAGACATTCTGGTTCGCGAGATTTTGGACAAGGACGACCTAAGCCAATATTTTGGTCACGGACTTGGCCACGGATTGGGCAGCGCGGTGCACGACATGGGTCGGCTCAGCATGACCACCGATCAACCGATTGAAGTGGGCCAAATTTGGACTATCGAGCCCGGCGTCTACCTGGATGGTTGGGGCGGCGTGCGGATTGAAGACGACATCGTGATCACCGAATCGGGCTGCGACATCCTCACCACTTCGCCGAAAGAACTCATGGTCTGCGGCTAACCCGCGTGGACGCGCTCGCCGTTGTCGACCGGATTACGCTCCGCGCAGGCGGACGCGAGATTTCGGGTCGCCTCGAAGTCGGGTCGCTCGTGGCCGTGCTCAGCCCGCAGGACGCGACTGCGCTTCGGTTTTTGGAAGCTCTTGCGCTCGACGACCGCGTGTTTCGCTACGGACGATTCGCGACTCCGGCGACCGACTTTGCGCCGCGGATGACCGTGCAGGCGGCGGTCGCGAAGGCAGGCGACCTCGCCGTGACTCGGATTGAAGTCAGCGAAGCGCTGGTGCTGGCCGGAGTGGATGGCATCCGCCGGCAACACGCGCGCGAGCACAAGGGTCCGCGGCTGGAACTCGCGCAGGCGGTGACCAATCGGGCCGACCTGATGATCCTGCCCTATTCGCTGGACACGCTCACGCCGTGGGAGCTTGAGCCGGTCCTCGCCGCCGTGCGCGGGGATCGCTCCGTCCTGGTGGCCACGCGCCGCCTGGACGTGTTAGAACTCGCCGACACCGTGATCGTGCTGCACGAGGATCAACTCGCGTTCTGGGGGAGCCTCGACCAATTGCGGCGGGCCGTGTTGCCCCCGACCTACCGGCTTGTCGCCAAGGACGCCAGCGCCGCGCGCGGCATCGTCGAATCGTTCCGCGTGCAGATGACCGAAACCCCCGACGGCTGGGTGTTTCGCAGCGAGCATGGCCAGGAGATTGCCGCCAAACTCCTCACCCAAGGGTACGGTCGCATCGAAGCGGTCATCGAGCGATTGCCAAGCCTCAAAGACGTGCTCCAAGCGGTGATTGAGCACGCCGAACGCGGGGTCCCCTTGGGCCGAAAAAGCCGCCCCTCGGGTATCATTTGAACTGAAAACGGTTGTCCATCCTCGGACAACGGAGTCTTCGAGGACCTATGAAATTCACTTATGCTGTGCTCGGCGCGGGCATGCAAGGGACGGCTGCGGCCTACGACCTTGCCAAGTTCTGCGACGCCAAGTTGATCAAAATGGGCGATACGTCCATGGACCAGGCCAATAAGGCCACTGCCCGCGTGAATATGCTCACCGGCACCGCCCTCTGCGAAGCATCGCAGGTGAATGCGCTGGACCCCGCCAGCCTTGGCAAGTTTCTGGAGGGCGTTGACGTTCTCCTTAGCTGCGTTCCTTACTGGATGCACCCGAAAATCGCGAAGATTGCGATTGAGTGCGGCGTGAGCATGTGCGACCTCGGCGGCAACACCGAAGTCACCATGGAAACCCTGCACATGGATGCCGCCGCAAAGTCGGCCGGCGTGACGCTGGTGCCGGACACCGGCCTTGCTCCCGGTCTCGTCAACTCGCTTGGCCTCGCGCTGATCGAGCAAATGGACGAAGCCGACGACGTGCGCATGTACTGCGGCGTCCTTCCGCAAAACCCGGTTCCGCCGCTGAACTACAAGGTCACCTTTAACGTGGAAGGCCTGGTGACGGAGTACGACTACGAAGCCGTCGCGCTGCGCGATCGCGAGATCACGATGGTGCCGACGCTCACCGAACTGGAAGAGCTCGACATCAAGGGCGCCAAGATGGAAGCCTTCGTGACCTCTGGTGGCACCTCCACCGCGCCCTACACCCTCAAGGACCAGGGCAAGGTGAAGAACTACCAATACAAAACGATCCGCTTCCCGGGTCACTGCGAACGCATTAAGCTGTTCAAGGACTTCGGCTTCTGGAACGAAAACGAGATCGAAGTGAAGGGCGTGAAGGTTCGACCGAAGGACGTGTTCAACGAAGTGTTCGGCCCCGAACTCGCGAAGTTTGTTGACCGCGACCAGTGCTTCGTGCGGGCCGTGGCGCATGGCAAGAAGGATGGCAAGGACGTCACCAAGCAGATTGACATTCACGACAAGGAGTGCGAGCGCACCGGCTTTACTTCGATGGAGCGCCTGACCGGCTTCTCCATGGCGATCTACGCCAAGGAAATCGCCGAGAAGAACGTTCCGGCGGGCGCGATCCGCTACGAAAACGCGGTCACGGGCACCAAGTTCGTGGAAGAAATCCAAAAGCGCGGCGTCGAGCTGACGTTTAGCTAACCATTTGGTTGATTATCCCTGGCGAAGTTCGCCAGGGATTTTTGTTTTATGATCGACACCCACTGCCACCTTTACATGGCCGACTACTTTCCCGATCCCGCGCGGGTGGTGGATGAGGCGGCGCAGGCCGGTGTTCACCAAATGGTTGTCATCGGCATCGACTCGGAGACCAGTCGCCAGGCCGTGGAGTTAGCCGACCGTTTCCCTGAAGTTTATGCAACCGTGGGTTGGCATCCAACCAACGCCGCGACTTACACGAGCGCGGAATTGCGGGTGCTGGAGGAACTTGTCGGGCACGAAAAAGTGGTGGCCGTCGGCGAGATTGGCTACGACTTTTATTGGGATAAGGCGACCCCCGAGGAGCAGGATGTCTGCTTCGCGGAGCAGTACGAATTCGCGATGTCAGTTCAAAAGCCGCTCATTTTCCATTGCCGCGAGGCTTACGCTTACCAAATCGAACGGCTGGAGCGATTGCCGCCGCACCCCTTCGTCTTTCACTGTTTCGCCGGAGACGCGGCGCAAGCGCAGTGGACGTTCGATCGAGGCGGCTACATCGGCGTGGATGGCCCGATCACCTATCCCAAGTCGCAAGACCTGCGCGACCTGATCCAATCCGCGCCGCGCGATCGCGTGCTCATCGAGACCGACGCCCCGTTTTTGTCGCCGCAAAAGTTTCGCGGCAAGACCAATCAACCGGCATACGTACGGTTTGTCAACCAAATGGTGAGTAATCTGTGGGACGTCCATCCGGACGAAGGCGAAAGAATTCTCGACGGCAACGCTCGTCGCTTCTTCGGAATCTAGCGCTCGTAGCTACGAGGCGATTTCTTGTCGTCGGAGTTGGCTTCTTCCAGTTGGCGCTTTACGGCCTCGGTGGTAGATTCCACTTTTTCGATCACTTGGGTCTCGCCGAGCTTGGGGCCCACGTAGAAGTATCCTGCCGCACCAAGGGCGGCCGGAACCACAATCCACTTGACTAAACCGATGACGACGCGACGACCTTCCATAACGACTGGTACATTAGTTTAACTCCAATGCCCGTTCAAGTGTTTCCCGATGTGCTCGATTGCGAGTTAGAAGTCGCGCGCGTGGAGAGCGGCGTTCCCGCCGCAAACTGGACGAACTACCCCTTTCCGCCGGTCGTGGGCACCGGGCAATCTGGCCCGCAAAGCATCCGAACGGTCGTTTTGGAAAACGAGCTACTTCGCGTGACGGTGGCCGTGGACTTGGGTGGTCGCATTTTGGAGGTGCTCGATAAGCGCACCGGCACCGAGCTGCTGCCAAAGGTCAATGCGCTGACTCTGGCCGGACTCGCGACCACGGGCGTGCAGTGGGCAGTCGGCCCAGATGTCCGCCCGACCGCCACCGGCCCGATGCACTGGATGATGCAAGAGCCCGAAGACGACGACGACGCGGGCGAACTGCGGCTCTTCGAACTGATTCCGGGCGCTCATCTGAGCCTCGCCGTGACGCTCACTTTGCAGCCCGAGGAAGCGGTTTTGGCTTGGGAGATGCGGGTGCACAACCGCGGATTTCGATCGTTGGAGATTTGGCCGGGCCTGAGGTTTCCGGGGGAAACGAGCCTCGATAGTAAGCGACGAGCCGGGTTCGCGGTGGTTGATGAGGATTGCGCATTCGACCAGCCGTACCAACGGCACCAGATGCTAGGGCCGCGGGAAAGCGCGGTGCTACGCGCTAAGTTGGTCGCCGTTTCCGGGACGAGCGAATTGAGCGAGGTCAATCTCGCGGGCTCAATCCACCTGCAAGCCGACCAAGTCTTTGTGCAGCTCAGCTGGCCACCCGAGGACGCGGAACTGCACTTGCAAGCGCGTAGTCATCAGGCGTTCAAATCTCCCCTGCAACTGGACCAGTCGCTCACCGCCCGGATTCCGCTGACCGGCGATGTGGCCAACCCCGCGCGCGTAATTGTCACGGCCGGGGGGCAGCCGATTCTCGGCGCGACGCCCGAAAGCCGCCCGCTAAGCCCCAACCGCAAACCCGCCTTGCAGCCTGCCATCCAAACGCCCGAGACCGAAGAAGAACTGTCGATTGCCACGCGCGAGGCAGGCCTCCGCGGCGCGGCTTATGCGCGGCTGGGGCAATTGGCCGCCGCCGCCGAAAACTGGCCGCTGGCCGCCGAGCGATTTGAGGCCGCGCTGATGTTCAACGGCGACGACCCACTCGCGTGGGCGGATCGCGCGCTGTGCGACCGACATCTTGCCCCCGACGAGCAATCGCAGGCGCTGCTGAACGCGCACTTCCTCAGCCCGATGGAGCCGATGCTCCGAGCGGCGGCGTTTTTGGCGCAGCCGGGCGGTTTCAGCGCTGATCCGCATCCTCTGGTTGCGCCGCTCGCCGAAGATCCCGAAGCGCTCATCGATGTCGCGGTTAGGCTGCTGGAACTCGGTCAGTGGGTGGACGCGGGCCGATGGATTGATGAGGCCCTCCGGCATCGTCCCCTGGCCCTGCTCAAGATTCTGCAGGCATACCTGCTGCAGTTCCGCAGTAACATGGCCGCCGAGGCGGCGGGGCTTGTTCGTGACTTGGAAACCCTGCCGATCGAGCCGCCCTACCCGTGGCACCCGACGGTGCTAAGCGCCCTCAAAGAACTGAGCGACAAGTTTCCCGACTCGCCAGCCCTGCAAAAGTGGGTCAAAAAAGAATTCTGAGACCGTCGTAGGCGAGGCTGATTCCCGCCGGAAGTTCGGCGGTCACCACCTGGTAGTCGTAATCGTGACTCAGGTGCGTAAAGTAGGTTTGGCGGGCACCGAGTTGCCGAGCCACCTCCACCGCCTTTTCAAAATGAAAGTGGTTTGGGTGCGGCTTGTACCGCACGGCGTCCAAAATCAACGTGTCCAAGTCTTGCAGTCGTGCCCACGCCGCGGGTGGGATGTCGCTGACGTCGGTCACGTAGGCAAAGCCGGCAACGCGCAGCGCCACGCACCGCATGGTGGGGCCATGCATCACGGTAAGAGTTTCGATCTCCATGCCGCCGACCTCAATCACGGCGGGCACATCTTGCAGGTCAAACCGCGGCACCTCCACTCCTACCGGAAAATCGGCGAACGCATAAGGGTAAATCCGCCGAATATCGGCTTGAACTTCCGGCCACGCGTACACCGGAAAGGGCCGTCGGTACTTGAGCGAAAACGAGCGCAGATCATCCATGCCCATGATGTGATCGGCATGCGAGTGCGTGATCAGCGCGGCTTCGAGATCAGAAATTCCGGCTCGCAACAGCTGGATCCGGAAATCGGGACCGCAATCCACCTGAAAGTTCCCCGTCGGACCGCACAACAGAATGCTGGGGCGCAGGCGGTGGTTGCGCGGATCAGCGAGAAAACTCGCCGGGTAATCGAAGCCAAGGACCGGGACCCCAGTTGAGGTTCCCGATCCCAGGATGATGGCTTCGCCTTGCGGATTCATGAGTGGCGGGGCGTGCGCCCCACCATTCAATTATCCCCGCTCAGATCGAACGATGTCGCAAGGATGGTGTAGTCGGCGATGTCCACCAGGCCGTCGCCGTTCAGGTCTTCCGGTCCGGACGTCGCCAGGTCGAAGGCCGCTGCGAGCAGCGAGTAGTCGGCAATGTCAACGATGTTGTCGCCATTCACGTCGCCGTTCGTCAGGGTTCCGTTGAGGCCACTTGCCGCCGTCGCCGAGAAGGCTCGGTTGGTCAGTCGCTTGGCCAACCAGTGCGAACCCTTGACGCGGACGTCGTAGTTGCCGGCTGCCAGCGGCGAACCGAGGGTGAACGAGTAGTTCCCCGAACCATCGAGCACCGCCGAACCGCTTCGCAGCACGGTGTTTCCACCCACGGCGTACACTTCAATCGTGATCAGTTGACCGGCCGGACTCACCGAGAACTGGTCGAGCGTAATGTTGCCCGTCAGCACTTGGTCGGAGGCGGGAACGGTCAGATTCACGGTCGTGATTCCGCTGTTCAGCGCCGTATCGGTGGCTCGGTAAGTGAACGAATCCACGCCCGAGAAACCGCCGTTCGGCGTGTAGGTGAACTGGCCGTTCGTACCCAGCGAGAGGGTTCCGTTCGGAGTGGTTGAGACCAGCGTCGCTTGCAGCGGGTCGCTGTCCGGATCAGTGTCGTTGGCCAAGACCGAAATGGCCGAATTGTAGGTTGCGGCGCTCGGCAAGGTGTAAGCGTCGTTGTTACCCACCGGAGTGCCATTCGTGCGGAGCGCAAACGTCGTGGTCTTGCTGTAGCTTTGACCCGTTCGTGTGAGCGTCAGGGTCACGGTGCCGCCCGTTGCCGGACCGGTGGTCGTGATCGCGAAGTTCTTGCTGGTTTCGCCGGCGGCAAACACCACCGTGGCGGGGACCGTCACGTTCGCGTTGTTATCCGAAAGGTTAAACGTGAGTCCACCTGTCGGAGCCGGACCACTGAGGTTCACCGTACCCGTGCCGCTTGCACCCGCCAAGATCGTGGCCGGAGCCGCGGTGATGGCAACCGAGTTGCTTTCGTTGATCGTCAGGGCGGCATTGTTCACATCAAAGAAGATGTTGCCGACCGCTTCGACCGAGAAGCGACCCGTAGTCGTGGCACCCCAAGGAGCATTGATCGTTTCTGATCCGTCGTTCGGCGTGCTGGCGATAATCGTCTCGACGCCGGTACCCGAATCGAAGTTAGTCCCGCTGGTTCGCGAGAACACGATGCGAACGTTGCTGGCGACCGAGCCGCCACCCACGTTCCAGGTGATCGTTTGCGGAGTACCTGCATTCCACGTCGTCGCCGTATTTTGCGAGGTCACGCTAAACGCGGTGCCCGTTGCGGTGATCGTTGTCGAGTCTTGGTTATTCTCGCCGCCACCTGCCCGGTTATCGCGGACCAAGCAACGGAAGATCATGGTGCGAGCGACCGTTGGCAAGACTTCCCATGGCGTGGCTGAATTATTCAGAATCGCCGTCAAATTCGGGAAGGTGCGATAAGGATTCGTGCTCGGGTTGAAACTTCGGAACAGCACGCCCGTGCTGGTGTTGGTTGCCGCGGTCGTGCTGCCGAGGTTGTACTGTTCCCAACAATAGGTCAACGCGTCGCCATTAGCGTCGGTAGCCGAACCGGTCAAGCGGAAAGGCGTGCCCAGCGGGATCGTGTAGTCAGCACCAGCATTTACTACCGGAGCGGCGTTGCCGTTGGCCGCGGCGCTACCGCCCGACCCAGCGTTATTGCGCCAAGCTACGATTTGGTCCACGCTGCGCGTGTGGAAATAGGCGTCCGAGTTCGTTTGCAGGTCATCGGTTCCGCAGATGCCAGCATAGGCCATGATCGTCGAACCAGAACCCGGTTCGTATGCACTCGATGCCGAGCGGTTGCCGCCCGCGCAACTGCCTACAGAACCGTTAAACGTATGCGCGCCACCGAATTGGTGCCCCATTTCGTGGGCAACGTAATCAATGTCAAACGCGTCACCCGTTGGGGAGGGTCCCCCGGTGACGCCGCGCGCCTTATTGCCGGCGACGCCGACAACCCCAAGTCCAGCGACGCCGCCGCCACCCGTGCTGAACACGTGACCAATGTCGTAGTTAGCTGTTCCCGGGTTTGTGTCGCACTGCGTTTGGTTCTGACCTAACATGGTCGAACCGTTGGTGTTGGTGAACGGATCCGAGCCGATGAACGGATTGAGCAGGTTCAACGACATGCGGATGCCGAAATCCTTTTCGTAAATGCCATTCACGCGGTTCATCGAGACCGTCATCGAACTTTGAGCCGAAGCAACTGTGCCACCGCGGGCCGCGGTGTACTCAATGGTGCCGTTCAGTGCCAGACGGTAAGTCTTGAGGTTGCTGCCGACCGCATCAAAGTGGATGGTGCCGGTCGCCGGGTTTGGTGCGAACGGATCGTTCTCGGAAAGGTCGATCTCGTCGGTCACGCCGCAGATTAGCGAGTTGGTTCCGCGTCGCAGGTTTTTGCGATTGTAGACGTAGTAGTCGCTCGTGTTGCCCCAGGCCACCGGGTCGATAAATTCGTCGCCATTGACCGCGTCAATGGTCGAGTGGAAGCCAATGTCGGTAAAGCCAAGGCGCACGGTTTCCACCGGGTTGGCCGGATTGTAGCCGTAATAAAACTTGTAGGTCGGATGCTGCTGTCGCAGTTCGTCGGAGAGCAGGTTGTACTCCGTGACCAAGAACGTGCTGGTGGTGCCATCGGCCCGCGGAACGGAGATCGCCTTGGGCTTGCCCGTTGTGTGACCACCGCGGTCGAACGCCGCGCCAGCCACTGAATCCCGCAACGATTTGAGGTCAGCCGTAACAAGACGGTAACTCGAAAGGCGGCTGATCGTCTCACTTGCATTGGCAGGCGGCAGGTTCAGCTGGGTGTCTCGCCACCCCTTACCCTCTTGTGCGGACGCGATACTCGCGAGCGCAACTAAGCACATCGGAAACAAAAATTGCTGATTCATGGACATATTGACCACCTTTTTGTGAGGTTCGTTCAAAAGTTTACGGCAAAAAACTAGCCAACGCAAATTTCGCCATACTAGGTTTTGAGGAATGCAAGGCAAATCGGTTCGATGGCCCATCAAGGTGTGGTTCGTGTTTCACGCCGTGCTCATCACGCTTTGGAGCATCCCGAAAGCGCCGCCGCCTCTGCGAATTCACAACGACCCCCTTGCCACCGCGGCCGAACGGCAGCGCGCGCCGCAGCCTAATCTGCAAGAGCAGATGTACCTGTGGAATGACCGCGTCATCCGCGCCGGTCCGCTTTCCTACTACATCATCTCGACCGGCTTTTGGCAGTACTGGGACATGTTTGCGCCCAACCCCTCGAACATGGATTGCCACATGGAGTACGAGGTCATCTACACCGACGGCTCCTCTGAGCGGCGGAATTTCTACCGCATCTACGCCATGGGGCAGATCGACAAGTTTCTTCACGAGCGATTCCGCAAGTACGTCGAGCGCTTGATTCCGGAAAGCGCGTTTTACCTATGGCCTGGCCTCGCCAAGCGACTGGCGTACGAGTCTTACGAACGCCGTCGCGTGATGCCCTCACGGGTCCGACTCATCCTCGTCACGAGCAACGTGGCCTACGGTCGCCCGAAGCCTCCAATGCGCGAGATCGAGTTCTACCACCACGTGGTGAACCCCAAGGACGTACTGGGCATGGAGTACCGATGAAGGCAATTCTGGCCAAGCTGGACGAAGGTCTCTTCGGCTGGGGATCGCCCTTGGCGATGGGCGTGTACCGGATCTTGCTTGGCGTTGCGCACCTCGCTAACTGGGCGATCATCGGCCAGCACTTTGAGCAATTTTTCACCGAAAAGGGCTTGGTGACCAAGGACCTTGCCGCCCGATTCAACGGCGATGTATGGCGATTCAACCCGCTCATGAGCACGCCCGACAACGTGACCCGGCTGCTTTACGTGGTCATGATCCTCAGCGCGGTTTGCGTGATGATTGGGCTGTTCACGCGGGTTAGTTCGGTGCTTCTGGCGTTGCTGACCATCGCGTTCCATGTGCGGAATCCAGTCCTGCTGCACGGCGGCGACACGCTGCTGCGCAACATGACGATCCTCATGGCGCTTGCCCCGGCCGGAGCCGCGCTTTCCGTGGACGCCTTCCTGCGTCGCCGCCGAGGTGAGGAGCCGATTGGGTCGGTCAGCCTTTGGCCGCAGCGAATGATGGCCTTGCAACTGGCTGTGGTGTATGTCACCTCGGTCGTGCAAAAGTGGAACGGCGAAAGCTGGAAGAACGGCACCGCCACCTGGTACCCGCCGCAGCTCACCGAATTCCAGCGCTTCCCCGTTCCCGCCTTCCTCGACACGCAGCCCTGGCTGACCATCACGAGCTACGGGACCATGCTGTTGGAGGTCGCCCTGGGGACGCTCGTTTTTTGGAAACCAGCGCGCCGATACGTCGTGCTCGGTGGTCTGTTACTGCACGGTAGTATTGAATGGAGATTTAATATTCCGCTTTTTGCGTTCACCATCTGCTCTTGCTACGTTCTTTATTATTCGGGGGAGGAGTGGAGTCAGACCCTGATGAGAATTCGAAAGCGTTGGAATCGAGGAAATGAACAAGCTCCGTCAGATGTTCCGCTTTAGCAAGCCGGCGACGCCCGGGTTTGGCATCAGCAGCGGCTTCTATCTGATGACGTTCATTCCAACCACGGCTCTGCCCACGCCGCACCAACTGGCCAATCCCGAAGGCGCCGATGGCGCGGAAGTCGGCCTGATTGTGCCGCTCGAGCATGGCGCGGTGAAGACTTCTCTGACCCAGCCGATGCACGTCGGCAGCTACGGCATCGTGAGCCCCGACAAAAAGTCCATGCTTCACATGGCGATCACCAATTTGGGCCAGAGCACCGGTTTCGACCCGCGCGTGGCAGCCGACACGCGCGAAGCCGGGCACTTGCTCTCGCCGGAAGTGCGCGAAGTGATGCGCGCCACCTGGCTGATTGCTCAATTCAAATTCAAGTCACACGACGCGATGGTTCGCCCGGCCATTCGGCAGGTGTATGGACTCGCCGCGCGCCTGGCCGAACTCACCGGCGGCATCGTCTGCGACCCGCTGGCCCAACGCTACAGCATGGGCCCGGATGCCCGCGTGAGCGAGGACCTCTACCCCTCGGAACTCTTGTCTTTTCACGAGCGTAACGGCAAGCTCATGACCAAGGGCATGTCGAAGTTCGGGCTCCCGGAAATGAGCATCGCGGGGTATTCGGAAGAGAATCGCGAGCGCGCCCGCGAAACCCTCGAGTGGTGTTGCCTGAAGTTTTTCCGCTCGCTGCCTCTGTCGGTTGGCGACCGCCCCAAGGGGCACAACCACACCTTCATGGTGGTGCAGGACGCCGACGTCCCCGCCGGGGGCTACCCCACCTTGGAACTGATCCCGCACTCCGCCACGTCGGTGGACGAAGTGCTGGAAGACTTCTTTAGCGCTTAGCTCGCGTAGAACTCGCGGATGCAGTGCGTGACCCACTCCACCTGCTTGTTGGTGAGGTGCGGATGGATCGGCAAGCTGAGGCATTGCAGCGAAATGCGCTCCGTCTCGGACAGATCGCCCTTGCCAAAGCCCAGGTATTTGTACGGCTCGTGGTAGTGCAGCGGCACCGGGTAGTAAATCATCGAGTCGATTTCCTGCTCCTTGAGGAACGCTTGCAACGCGTCGCGGCGGTCGCTGAGAATCGTGTACTGGTGGTAGCAGTGGTTGTTGCCGGGCAGAATCGTAGGCTTGACCACGTCGGTGTGCGCTAGGTCTACATCGTAGATCTTGGCGAGCTCTTGGCGGCGGGCCGTCCAGTGCGGAAGGCGCTTAAGCTTGTGTCGCAACACGCACGCTTGCAACTCGGCCATGCGGCTGGTGTAGCCAATGGCGTCGTAGTAGTAGCGCTCCTTGCCCATGCCGTGGATGCGCAGCGAGCGGCAACCCTCGTTGATCGCGTCGGAATCGGTGAGGATCAGACCGCCATCGCCAGCCGCGCCGAGGTTCTTGGTGACGTAAAAACTGAGCCCTCCGCCGACGCCCCAGCAACCCGCATAGCGGCCGTTGTGGTGGCTTTCCATGGCTTGGGCGGCGTCTTCCACCAGCACCAATCCGCGCTCCTCGCAAAGAGCCGCGATCGGAGCAATATCGCAAAGTTGGCCGAACAGGTGGACGGGCATAACCGCCTTGGTCCGCTCGGTAATCGCCGGCTCGATGGTCTCGCGAGTGATGGCGAAGCTCTTCTCATCGATGTCCACAAACACCGGTCGCGCGCCGACTTGGATGATAGTTTCGATCGTCGCTACGAAGCTAAATGCGCTCGTGATGACCTCGTCGCCGGGGCCCACGCCCGCCGCTTGAAGCAGAATCCGCAGAGCGTCGGTTCCCGAGTTCACCGCGATGCCGTGCTTGGCGTGGTGCGAGGCCGCAATTTCCTCTTCCAGACCCTTGTTGTGCTTGCCCACGACGTAGGCGGCCGTGCGCAAAATCTCAAGAATCTCCGGCTCGCCTTCGGATTGGATTTCCGAATATTGGGCGGGTAGGTCAAGGAAAGGAACTCGCATGGTGAAATTGTGACACTTTTCCGAGAGTCGCCCCGGCCATACTTTCGGGGTGCGCCCCCCGAACCTGAAATGGCCCGTCATCCTCGCAAGCGGATCGCCGCGACGCCGCGAGTTGCTCGCTTCGCTGGGCGTGGAATTCACCGTGGTTTCGCCCGAAGTGGACGAAACGCAGTTGGCGGATGAGGCACCGGCCGCGACCGCCGCACGGCTGGCTCGGGACAAGGCGTTTGCCGTGTTCGACGCGCACGACGACAGCCTGGTGATCGCGGGCGACACCGTGGTGGAACTCGACGGCGAATCCCTGGCCAAACCGACTGACGCCGCCGACGCGGCGCGTATGCTGAGCTTGCTTTCGGGTCGGACCCACCGCGTCACGACCGCGCTGGTCCTGCGTTGGCCCAAGGGATTTCAGGCGATTCAGGATACGACCGAAGTCACGTTTCGCGAACTAACCGCCACGGAAATTGAGAGCTACGTGGCCACCGGCGAACCGCTCGATAAGGCGGGCGGCTACGCGATTCAGGGCGGTGCGCGCAAGTTCGTCACCGAAATCCGCGGCTCCGAATCGAACGTGATCGGCCTGCCGATCGAGCTGCTGCAGGACGCCCTGCGCGACGTGCGTTAGGCGCGTTCGCGGGTGGTCAGGCGCTCGATTCGCTTTTCGTAGTTGGTGCCTACGATCAGGCGATCGACGTAGATACCCGGCGTGTGAATGTGGTCCGAATCGAGCTCGCCGACCTCGACCAATTCCTCCACTTCGGCCACGCAAACCTTGCCTGCCGTCGCCATCATCGGGTTAAAGTTGCGCGCGGTCTTGCGGAACACCAGGTTCCCCGAGCGGTCGGCCTTCCACGCCTTCACGAGGCTGAGATCGGCGCGCAAACCGCTTTCCATGACGTACCATTCACCATCAAACTGGCGCGTTTCCTTGCCATCGGCAACCACGGTGCCATAACCGGTTTTGGTGAAGAACGCGGGAATGCCCGCGCCCCCGGCGCGGATCCGCTCGGCCAATGTGCCCTGCGGATTGAACTCAAGTTCGAGTTCGCCGCTCAGGAATTGCCGCTCAAACTCGGCATTCTCGCCGACATAGCTTGAGATCATCTTGCGAATCTGGCGGGTTTGCAAAAGCAAGCCCATCCCGAAGTCATCCACGCCGCAGTTGTTGGAGATGACAGTGATGTCCTTGACGCCCGTGTCGCGCAACGCGACGATCAGGTGCTCCGAGATTCCGCAGAGGCCGAAGCCGCCGCTCATGACGGTCATGCCGTCGAAAACCAGCCCCTCCAGCGCGGCGGTGGCATTGGGAAACAGCTTATTCATGCCGTTATTATGGGCCGGGTATACCGGGCTTAGCATGGAGCGCATTGTTTGCTTTGACCTGGGCGGGGTCATGATTCAGATTTCTCGAACCTGGGGGGCCGCCGCCGAACGAGCCGGCGTGCCGTTAGCCGAAAGCTTTCGCGGCTGGGCATTCGCTCAGGCATCTTCATTCGATCCATTTCAAGCCGGTCGAATCTCGCTGGACGAATACTACGCCGGGCTCCAACGAGACCTACAATTGGGTTCTTTAGCCGAAGCCATGGCCATTCACGCCGGCATTCTGCGCGACGCCTATCCGGGAACCCTCGCCCTGGTCACCGAGCTTCACGAAGCGGGCATCCGCACGGGATGCCTGAGCAACACGAATGCGCCTCACTGGCAAGTGATGAATAGCTTGGAGCGGTATCCGAACATCGCTTTGCTCGAAGTCCCGGTGCTGTCTCATGAGGTTGTCTTGGAAAAGCCGGACCAAGCGATCTTCGCGAGATTCGAACAAGATGCCAATGCGCAACCTTCACAAATCCTCTTTTTCGACGACACGTCGGTAAACGTTATGGCGGCCCGCGAGCGCGGCTGGGCGGCGGAATTGATTGATCCGCACCAGGACACGGCCGCGCAAATGCGCGAACACATCAATCATTGGATGGGAAAGTGAGACGGCTGGGGCTCGAACCCAGGACCCACGCCTTAAAAGGGCGTTGCTCTACCGACTGAGCTACCGTCTCAAGCCGCCAGATTCTACCCGGGTTTTTGCGACCGGGTATTGTCTTGGCTATGTCTGAAGAACCGCTGAGCTACGCCGTCGCGGGGGTCGATATTGAGGCCGCGCAACGCTCTCTTCGCTCGGTTCTCCCCGCCATCACGGCCAGCCATGGCCCCGAAGTTTTGGCCGGCGTGGGTGGCTTTGGCGGCCTGTTCAACGCCGCTTTTGACATCCCCGAACCGGTCCTGGTGAGCTCCATTGATGGCGTCGGAACGAAGACCAAAGTCGCCGCGATGGTGGGCGACTATTCGGGCTTGGGCGCGGATATCGTCAACCACTGCGTCAACGACATTCTCTGCCAAGGCGCGCGGCCCCTGTTCTTTATGGACTACTTCGGGTGCAGCCATCTGGAGGAGCCGGTGTTTGCCGATGTTGTTCGCGGCGCGGCGGAGGCTTGCCAAGCGGTGGGCTGCGCGCTCATTGGCGGCGAAACCGCCGAAATGCCGGGCGTCTACCACGACGGCGAAGTTGATTTGGTCGGCAGCATCGTCGGGGTTGCCTCGCGAACGAACATCTACCCGAAGCTCACGGTGGAGCCGGGCGACAAGGTGATCGGCATCGCGAGCTCCGGGCTCCACACCAACGGCTACTCGCTGGCGCGGCGCTCCTTGCTGGAAGTCGCGGGGCTCAGTGTCCGCGACGAAGTGCCGGGCATCGGCTCGACCATCGGCACCGAATTGCTGCGGCCGCACCGGTGTTACTTCAACGCCGTGTACCCCTTGCTGCAAGAGGAAATGGGCGTGCAAGCGGTTGCGCACATCACCGGCGGCGGTCTCTACGACAATATTCCGCGGGTTTTGCCCCACGAATGCCGCATCACAATCGACCGGCGGACGTGGACTCCGCTCCCGATTTTTGACCTCATTCAAACCTGCGGCAACATTGCCTGGCCCGAAATGTACCGCGCCTTTAACATGGGCATTGGCATGGTGCTCGTCGTAAAAAACGAGATGACTAGCGCGGTTGTGCAAAGGATTGCGCAGGCGGGCGAGATGGCGAGCGTGATCGGCGAAGTCGAGCGCGGAGCCCGCGACGTGCAGATCGTCTAAGCGCTTTCCCGGCGGGCGCGTAGCCAGCCAATCAGGATCGTCACATCCGACGGCCGCACGCCGCTAATGCGCGACGCCTGGCCAACGGTTTGCGGTCGCAAGCGCGACCACTTTTCGATGCTTTCGTAGCTCAGGCCCTTGGTCGCCTGGTAGTCGAAATCGGCCGGGATCAGCACATCGTCGAGCCGACGAGTTTCCTTGGCCTGGCGCTCCTGAATCTCGACGTAGCCCTGATAGATGGCGGCCAGTTTCAGCTGCTCTTGAATCTCGTGATTCAAGCGATCCTCATCGGAAAAGCGCGGCACATCGAGCAGCTTGGGCAAGGTCTCCCACGTGATTTCAGGCCGACGAAGGAGGTCGAAAAGGTTCGTCCGATTCTTGATGGCGGTGCTTCCGAGAGACTCCATGCAAGCGCTTGCATCAGGCCCAACCGAGTTTGCGGTGAGCCAAGCCTTGGCGGCGGCCATGCCCTCGGTCTTCGCCTGGAAGCGCGCCCATCGCTGGTCGCTACACGCGCCCACCTCGCGGGCAATTGGCGTCAGGCGTTGGTCGGCGTTGTCGTGCCGCAGCAACAGACGGTGCTCGGCGCGCGCGGTCAGCATTCGGTAAGGGTCTTCCACGCCCTTGGTGACGAGATCGTCAATCATGACGCCGATAAACGACTCGGCGCGAGAGAAAATGATCTGCTCGCGATCCTGGGCAAGTCGCGCGGCGTTCATGCCAGCCACCAGACCCTGCGCGGCGGCTTCCTCATAACCCGAAGTCCCGTTGATCTGCCCCGCCAAGAACAAGCCTTGCAACTGCTTGGATTCGAGCGTCGGGTGAAGCTGCATCGGGTCGGCCATGTCGTATTCGACAGCGTAACCGGCGCGTAGGAAGTCGGCGTTTTCGAGGCCACGAATCGTGCGAATCGCCGCCAGTTGCACGTCTTCCGGCAGCGAGGTCGAGAACCCTTGCACGTAGATGCTCTCGGAATCCCACTCCTCCTGCTCCAAGAAAATCGGGTGCGCATCCTTCTCGGCAAACCGAACCACCTTGTCCTCGACGCTCGGGCAATAACGCGGTCCGACGCCCTGAATTTGACCGGAAAACATTGCGCTTTTGTGCAAGTTCTCCTTCAGCAGGTTATGCGTTTCTGTGTTTGTCGCGGTTTGCCAGCACGGCAGCAGCTCCCGCTTGGCATAACCTTGCGGGTGCAGAAAACTCATCGGCGCCGCGTCGGGCTCGCTCTCCTGGGTTTCCAGTAGGTGCAGGTCCAAGGTGCTCTTCTTCAGGCGGGGCGTGGTGCCCGTCTTAAAGCGGCGCAAGTTGACGCCAATGCTGCTGAGAAACACCGACAGCCCGAGCACGGCCTGATCGCCTTCGCGAGCCGCGACGGTCAGCTCGGTCCCCCGATGGCAGAGCCCGTTGAGAAACGTGCCGGTCGTGAGTACGACCGCTCGGGTGGAAATCAATTGCGGCTCCGTCGCGTCACCGGTCACGACCAAGACTCCGGTTGCGCAACCGTTTGCATGAGTCACCGTGAGCACCTGCCCCTCCAGGATTGTGAGGTTGGGCATCTCCGCCAAGTGCGCTTGCATCCAAGCCGGATAATCGGTCTTACAGACGTGCGCGCGCACGGTTTGGACGGCCGGGCCCTTGCCGGTGCCGACTCGCCGAATGTGGGTCATCGTGTAGTCGGTCGCCACCGCCATAAGGCCGTCGAGTGCATCAACTTCGCGCGCGAGGTGCCCCTTCGCCGGTCCGCCGACGCTGCAATTGCAGGGCAAGTGGCCAATGCGATCGGCGCGTAGCGTGACGCACAGGGTGTTGAGGCCCATGCGCGCCGAAGCCGCCGCCGCCTCAATCCCCGCGTGGCCAGCCCCGACCACGATCACGTCAAACCCTTGCATTTATCCAACCAGTGTACCGCCGGGGCGGGTTCGCGCCAAAACAGAACTGCTAAACTCACCTTATGGTCACCGCTGCGCGAGCCCTTCTGGAAGGCGTTTTCGACTACGCCGGTCTGTTTCCGCCCGCCAGCCTGCGCATGGCCGAGGCCGGCGAGCTCTACCTGGGCCACCTCGCCGGAACCGAAAGCTGGATCGTGGATCGGTTCATTTGCCCGGTCGGCCGCCTCAACGAACTAGGGCGATTTCTAGCCGAGCAAACCGAGGACGAGCCATGGAGCATCGCCGTCACTGGGACCGATATCTCGACCGTGAAGGATGACCTCCAGGCGATTGAGACCTTTGAATTCGCGGATCATGTCGAGATCAGTTGCTACGAGGTTCGCGCACCTGAAGGCATCTCGAAATCTGCCATGAAAGCGCTTGCGCAACTGGACAGCGATGTCTATGTCGAGTTCCCGCTGGACGACCAGTTTAGCGATCGCGTCTCGCAATTGGCTGAGAGCGAGATCGTCGGCGTGAAGGCGCGGCTCGGCGGAGTCACCCCCGACGCCTTCCCCACCGTCACGCGTGTCGCCGAGTTCATCAAGCTCACTTCCGATCTCGAACTCCCCTTTAAACTCACCGCCGGATTGCACCATCCGATGCGGCATCTGGACCCCGCGCTAGGCATGATGCACGGATTCCTCAACTGCCTTTTGGCGGCCGCCTTCACCGCGCACTTCGACCTCACCACGGTTGAAGTCGGCATGATTCTGGACGAGCAAGATCCGATGCACTTCGAGTTCGCGGAGGATCGAATCATGATCGGCGAACTGGACCTGGAAATCGAGGATATCCTCAGCTTCCGCATGCTGCTTGGCGGCATTGGTTCGTGCTCCATCACGGAGCCCTACGAAGGGCTTAGCGGCATCGGTCCCGGCGCGGCCAAAATATTCTCGTGAAACGATTCCTGATTAGCCCGACGGCAAAGAGTTGGTTGCCCGTCCCCAAAGACACCCACTTCCCGATTCAAAACCTGCCGTTCGGAGTCGCGCTTCTTGAGGAAGAGCAGACCTCGGTGGTGGTCCGGCTCGGCGACCACGTGATCGCCCTGCTGCCGCTGCAGCAGGAAGGGTTGCTCGCCGACGACATGCCGTTGCTGGAGGACCTCACCGAGTTCTCACCCAGCGACCTTAGCGAGTTGCGCAAACAGGTGTTCGATCTGCTCCGCGAGGGCAGCCCGAAACTCCGCGACAACCGCGAAATGCGAACGATGTGCATCGCACCAATTGAGGAGGTTTTCCTTGTCCATCCTATGCATATCGCGGCATTTGTGGACTTTTACTCGGGCATCAATCACGCCAGCAATGTCGGCAAAATGTTCCGCCCCGACATGCCGCCCTTGCTGCCAAACTATCGCTGGTTGCCGGTGGCTTACAACGGTCGAGCCAGCTCGGTTATCGTGAGCGGAGTGGATGTTCCGCGGCCGAGCGGTCAGCGCAAACCAGCCGAAGGCGATCCCACTTACGGCCCAACCAGAGAACTTGATTTTGAGCTCGAAATGGGATTCTTTGTCGGGCGCGACACGGACATGGGTCAGACCGTCAAGATGGACCAAGTGGACGAATTCATGATGGGCATGGTGCTGGTCAACGACTGGTCGGCGCGCGACGTGCAACGCTGGGAATACCAGCCGCTCGGCCCGTTCCTGGCTAAGAGCTTCGCCACCAGCATCAGCCCGTGGATGGTGACCCTCGACGCGCTGGAGCCGTTCCGCGTGCAAGGCGAGACACAGGATCCGCCCGCGCTGGACTACCTCGCGCAGCGGGGCAAGCAGCACTACGACATCCAACTTGAAGTCTTTTTGCAGACGCCCAAAATGGCCGAGCCCGAGCGCATCTGCCTGAGCAATGCGCGGCATCTCTACTGGAGTTTCGCGCAGCAATTGGTCCACCAGGCCAGCAACGGCACGGCGCTGGAGCACGGCGACCTTTATGGCAGCGGCACGATCAGCGGCACCGAACCGAACTCCTACGGCTCGATGCTCGAACTCACATGGCGCGGAGCGAACCCGATCAAGCTCAGTTCCGGCGAGGAGCGCACCTTCCTGGAGGATGGCGACACGCTGATCATGACCGGGTTTGCCCAAGGCGACGGCTTCAAGATCGGGTTCGGCGAAATTCGCACGACCATCACGGCCGCGCCGAAAAGCTAACTCAAGAACTGCCTCGGATCGGTGAACTTGCCGGTGAGGGCGGTGGCCGCCGCCGTAGCCGGCGACACCAGGTGCGTGCGCGAGCCCGGACCCTGACGACCTTCGTACGGTCGGTTGCTCGTGCTCGCCGATCGCTCGGTCGGACGAAGGATATCGCCGTTCATGCCGAGGCACATGGAGCAGCCCGCTTGGTGCCATTCGAAGCCCGCGTCGGTGAAGATTTGTGCAAGTCCTTCCTCTTCAGCTTGTCGTTTTACTGTCGCGCTGCCCGGAACAACCATCGCGCGTACGCCGTCGGCGCGGCGCCGACCTCGGACGACGGCCGCGGCCTCTCGAAGATCCTCGATGCGCGAGTTGGTGCACGAGCCGATGAACACGGTGTTCACCGCCAGCTCGTTGACCCGCATGCCCGGCGTCAGGCCCATGTACTTTTGCGCACGGATTTCGCCGTCGTCCTTCGGCTCAGGAATCTGGCCGCTCACGTCGGCGGTCATCGCCGGGGTGGTGCCCCACGAAACCTGCGGTTCCAAGGTGCTGACGTCGAGCGTTTCCAGGCGGTCAAACGTGGCGTCGGTGTCGGTGCGCAAGCGCTTGCATCGTTCAGCCAAGGCGTCAAAATCCGCGCCGCGAGGCGCAAACGGTCGGTCACCTTCGGCGACGAAATCGAGCGTCGTTTGGTCGGGCGCGATCATGCCGGCGCGAGCCCCCATTTCGATGCTCATGTTGCAAATCGTCATGCGGCCGCTCATGGGGAGCGCCTCAATGGCTGGCCCGAAGTACTCGGCGACAAACCCGGTTCCGCCGCCCGCGCCCAGCTTGCGAATGATGGCGAGGATCAAATCCTTGGCGGTGAGGCCAAAGCCCAACTCGCCATCCACCAGGATGCCGAGCGATTTCGGCTTCTTCGGCGAGCGCAGAGTTTGCGTGGCGAGTACGTGCTCGACTTCCGTCGTGCCAATGCCAAAGGCCAGCGCGCCAAACGCTCCGTGGGTCGAGGTGTGCGAGTCGCCGCACACGATCGTGAGGCCAGGGAGCGTAATGCCAAGCTCGGGCCCGATCACGTGCACGATGCCTTGCCGCACGTCGCCGTAGCCAAACAGCGGCACGCCGAACTCTTTGCAGTTGCGGCTGAGGGCCGCGAGTTGCTGGCCGCTTAGGCTTGTCTCGTCGATGGCGCGGCCGTCGGTCGGCACATTGTGGTCCACGGTGGCAAAGGTCAGGTCACGACGCCGCACGGGTCGGCCTTGCTCGCGCAGACCATCGAAAGCTTGCGGCGAGGTGACTTCGTGCACGAGGTGGCGGTCGATGTACAGCAACGTGCCGCCGCCGGGCAGATCCGTCACCACGTGATCATCCCAAACCTTGTCGAAAAGCGTCTTTGCCATTAACTAGTATTCTATACCCATGGCCCAGCCGATTGAAAATCAGGATCAAGCGCGGATCACGCTGACGATGGTGCGTGAAAACCGGAAGGTGCAAACGCTGATCACCGACGCCAACGAGGTGCTGCGCGCGATGGGTTACACCGAGCACGGACATCGTCATGCGGGCATCGTGAGTTCTATCACCCGGTACATCTTGGAGAACCTCGGCGTGATTGGGCGCGAGGCTGAACTGGGGCAAATTGCGGCTTACCTGCACGACATCGGGAACGCGATTAATCGGCAAGGTCACCCCATGTCGGGCGCGAATCTGGCCTATCACCTGCTCACCGAAATGGGCATGGACATCGCCGAGATCACGCCGATTATCGCCGCGATTGGCAACCACGAGGAGCTGAGCGGCAACCCGATTTCGCGCATGTCGGCGGCCCTGATTATCGCCGACAAGAGCGACGTGCACTGTTCGCGCGTGCAGGAAACCGACCTTTCTAAGTTCGATATTCACGACCGCGTGAACTTTGCGGTGAAGAAAAGTCGGGTGGACATGGATCGCGACGAGCGCACGATACGCCTCGCGATTGAGATCGATCAGTCGTTCGCGACGGTGATGGAATACTTCGAAATCTTCCTCAGCCGCATGGTGATGTGCCGCGCCTCGGCCAAGATTTTTGGCTATCGTTTCCAGCTAGAGGCCAACGGCACCCTGCTCGAGTAGCGTCACCTCGACCGTGCGCCCGCCCTCGATAAAGTCGAATTTGAACACGTGGGTGTAGGGCAATTCGGGCATGCGATCGGGCCATTCCACCAGGCAAATGTGCGTGCCCAAGTAGTCGTTCATCTCGTCGAATCCGCCCGCACCTAGCCGGTAGAGATCGGCGTGCAGCACCGGAGGAGTGGTCTCGAACACCTGCACGAGGTTGAACGTGGGCGACTTGATCCAGCGCTCCACGCCGAGCGCTTGCAACACGCCGCGCACAAACGTGGTTTTGCCCGCGCCGAGTTCGCCGACCAAGCCGACGGTGTCACCGGCCTGTAGCCTGGCGGCCCACTCCGCGGCGAACGCGAGCGTGGCTTCCGCGCCAAAGAGGTCAGTTCGCATGGCCGAGAAGCGCGAGGCGCACGAGGTTTAGGGCGGCATGCGCACTACGTTCGCGGACGGTGTTGCGAGCGCCGCGCAGCCGCAGTTCGCGGACGATCGTTCCCTCAGCGGAGGCAAGCGCCAGAAAAACGAGGCCGACCGGTTTGGCGTCGGTGCCGCCGCTCGGCCCGGCGATGCCCGTGATTGAGATGGCGTAGTCGGTTTTTAGGCGCTCGCGGGTTCCCTCGGCCATGGCGCGGGCGCACTCCTCGCTGACGGCGCCGTGGGATTCCAGAAGTGTCAGAGGCACTCCAGCGAGCTGATGCTTGAGTTCATTGGTGTAGGTGACGAAGCCCCCCGCGAAAGCCGCGCTCGACCCCGGCACACTGGTGAGGCGGCTGCCCAGCAGACCGCCGGTACAAGACTCGCAAACCGCAAGCGAGGCGCCTTTGTCAACCAAAAGGTTGATCACAGTCTCCTCAAGAGTTTCTTCGTCTTCTCCGTACACGGCCTCGCCGAGGATCGCGCGGACATTCTTGACCATCGGGTTGATTGCAGCCTCAACTTCGGACTGCGAGTTGCCAAACGAAGTCACGCGCAGATGAACCTCGGCGGTTTTGGCGTAAGGCGCGACGGTCGGGTTGGCCGAGTTCATCAGCTCGCCGAGATTCTTCTCGACGATGCTCTCGCCCAGGCCCACGATTCGAAGGGTGCGGCTGAGGCTGACCGCGCCGTTCGGAGAAAGCTCCAGAAGTGCCTCGCGCACGCGACCGCGCAGCATCGGAACGAACTCAAACTTCGGGCCAGGCATGGCGATGACGGTCTTGCCATCCTTTCGGCAAATGAGTCCGGGGGCGGTGCCGACGGGATTGGCGATGACCTCGGCGCAAGGCGGCCGCATCGCCTGACGGACCTGAGCCTCGGTCCATGTCAGCCGACGCGAGGCGAAAATCTCCCGCAGGATGGCCAAAGAGTCCTCGTCCACGATCATGGTTTCGCCGAGCGCATCGGCGATCCCGTCGCGGGTCAGGTCATCCAACGTCGGGCCAAGCCCGCCGATGGTGAACACGACATCCGAGCGACTCAGGGCCAGTCGCAAGGCCTCAACGAGTCGCTCACGGTTGTCGCCGACGGTCTGCCGATGGGTGTGAGCGATGCCCAGTTCGGCCAGCATCACGCCGAGTTCCGCCGCATTAGTGTCGACAATCTGCCCGAGCAGAATCTCGGTTCCGACAGAAATGATCTCGGCGCGCATACCCTGAGTATTGCGCGTTCGCTTCATACTAGTTCGGTGCAGCCTCTCCTGCGGACGGAAAATTTGGGCAAGCGATTTGGCGATCGCTGGATTTTTCGCAACCTCAACATGGAGCTAGTTGCGGGCCAAATTTTGGTGGTGCGCGGCTACAACGGATCGGGCAAAAGCACGTTGCTGCGCTGCCTTTCTGGCTTGCTACCCGCTTCGGCCGGTAGCGTCACTCGCGAGAGTCTCGGCTACTATGGGCTCGATCTGGCCCTGTATCCCGACCTCACTCCCGCCGAGCATGCCGACCTGATCGGCATGACTTCGCTTGACCTGTTTGAGCGCGTTGGGTTGAAACAGGCTCTTCACCAAAAGGTGAAGGAGTTCTCCACGGGAATGCGTGGCCGGGCAAAGTTGGCGCTCAGCTTGGCGGATTCACCCACCATTTGGTTACTCGATGAGCCAACGGCCGCCCTCGATGAGCATGGGCAGGCTGCGCTGGCGCAATTGGTGCAGGAGCAGGCGACCCGCGGGGCCGTGATTTTGGCGACCAACGCCGAGGTGGACGCGAATTGGGGGACGCATGAACTCGTCCTGGATTAACGTCCGGCGATTGCTCGCGAAGGAATTCCGCACCGAGTTCCGGTCGCCGACCAACCTTTGGACGGCGCTGATTCTCAACTCGGCTTGCGCCACCGCGCTTGGGCTCGCCGCCAACCGCGAGTTCCCGGGCCGCGAACTGCTCGCCGGCATGCTGGTCGCCTTGCTCATTTTTTCGGCGGTTAGCGTGCTGCCGCGGCTGATCATTGCCGAGGGCGACCAGGGCACCTATGACTTTTTGCGGCTGCATTTTCAGCCGGAAGAGATTTTCTGGGGCAAGTTTCTCTATGCCGCGCTCGTGCAGTTCGCCGGCGGGGTGCTCATCACCACAATCCTCGTCGGCATGAGCGGGCGTCCGGTGGAGCAGGCCGCATTCCTCCTGCTGGGAGTATTGCTGGAAACCCTTTGCTTCGCGGGGACCCTTATCCTCTGCGGATGTTTTGCGCTGGGCGCCTCCGCGCGCTGGACGCTCGCGGGGATGCTCGCGATACCCTTGCTCCTACCGCAATCCATCGCCGGGCAAGGGGTGTTTCGCCATGCGTTCGGCGCTGGATTGCCGAGCACGGCGTGGGTGAACGTGGGCGCTCTGGCCGGATACGTGCTCGTGCTGGTGGCGGTGGGGCCGCCGCTCTGCCGCGCCGTTTCCTCCCTCGGCGCGGACAAGTAAACTGTCGGCATGAAGGTTCTTGTTGCCGACAAGTTTGAGAAGTCTGGGCTCGATGGAATCGCGGCCCTCGGTTGCGAAGTGGTGTCCATGCCCGACCTCGCCGGGGATACGCTGCGCGAGGCGATTGCTGCCGAGAAGCCACAAGTTCTGGTCGTCCGTTCCACCAAAGTGACCGCCGAGATGATGGACGGCTCCACGCTGGGCCTCATTATTCGGGCTGGCGCGGGCGTCAACACCATTGATGTGGCCGGCGCAAGCGGACTCGGCATCATGGTCGCCAACTGCCCGGGCAAAAACGCGCAGGCGGTTGCCGAACTTGCATTCGGCCTGATGATCGCTTGCGACCGGCACATCCCCGACAACGTGGCCGAACTGCGCGAGGGCAAGTGGAACAAGAAGCAGTTTAGCAAGGCGAAGGGCCTTTACGGCCGCACGCTGGGCTTGGTCGGCATGGGCAAAATCGGTCAGGAAATGGCGGTCCGGGCCAAGGCGTTTGGCATGAACGTGCTGACCTTCAGCCGCTGGATGACGCCGGAAGTCGCGGCTCACCTCGGCGTCGGCCGCGCGAGTTCCCTGCTCGAACTCGCGCGCCAAAGCGATTTTGTCAGCGTCCACGTGAGCTACACGCCGGAGACCAAGGGCCTCATCGGCGAGGAATTCTTTGGCGCGATGCAGCCGGGCAGCGTGTTCATCAACACCAGCCGCTGCGAAACGGTCAACCAAGCCGCGCTCGAAAGCGCGGTCAACGCGGGTCGGATTTCCGCCGGTCTGGACGTGTTTGACGACGAGCCAAGCGGCGGCGAAGGCGAGTTCAACGGTTCGGTGCGCTCACTGCCCAACACCTACTGCACGCACCACATCGGCGCGAGCACCGACCAGGCGCAGGAAGCCGTGGCCGACGAAACGGTGCGGATTGTGCGCGAGTACAAGCTGACCGGTGTCGCCCCGAACGTCGTGAACGTGCAAGCCGAAGGCGTCGCCTCGCACCTGCTGGTGGTTCGCCACCTCGACCGCGTCGGCGTTCTTGCCCACGTGCTCACGGTGCTGAAAGATGCCGGCGCGAACGTGCAGGAAATGGAGAATATTGTGCTGGGCGGCGCCAAGGCGGCGATCGCACAAATCGGCATCGACAAGGAGATTCCGGGCGATGCGCTCACCAAGATTAAGAGCAACGTGAACGTGCTCGACGTTAGCCAGTCCGCAATCTAAGCTTCGACAAAATCGAGGTCGCGGCCATAGGTTTCGGGGAGCACCCAAAGCGCCCAAAGCGCGAGGGCCAGCACCACGCCACCGATGAGTTTGAGCGAGCCCAAGTAGCCAATCTTGGGCTCCAGCACTTGCCGGGCCATGGTCATGGGGATGACCAATCCGCGCACGAAACTCGGCGCCGTTGTGGCCACCGTGCCACGGCAGTTGGTGCCAAAGGTCTCGCCCGCGGTTGTGACGAACACAGCCCAATAGCCGGCGCCGAGCCCGCAAAAGAACATGAGCCAATAAAACGTGCCGCGATCTTTGGCGAGGGTGAAGATGCCGATGACGCCGAGCGTCATCCAAGCGAAGGCCAGCAGAAAGGCACGCTTGCGGCTCTTCATAAGCTGGCTGAGGCCGCCAAACAGCACGTCGCCGATACTGAGACCCAGGGCCGCGATGGCAATGACCTTGGGCGCGGCGAAGGGGTCGGTGATGCCGAGTTCCTTTTGCAGCGCGTCGCCGAAAACCATGATAAGCCCCGCGAAGTACCACACCGGCGCGCCGACCAGCGTGGTGGCGAGGAACCGACGGAACCGCTCACCGCTGCGGAACAGCATGCCAAAGTCGCCGCGCTTCACGTCGTCGCGATCTTTCACTTTGTCGAACATGCCGCTTTCAAAAACGCCGATCCGCATGGCGAGCAGCGCCAAGCCCATGCCGCCGCCGATCCAATAGTTCACGCGCCAATCGCCGACCAATTGAGCGACAATCGGGGCGGCCACCGAACCCAAAACGCCGACGGTCGCCACAAAGGTGGTCGCCCAGCCGCGGGAGTTTTTCTCCACCAACTCGCTGACCAGAGCCACGCCCGCGCCGAGCTCGCCCGCCAGCCCAACCCCGGCGATAAACCGCCAAAACGCGTAGGCGTCCACGGAATGAACAAAGCCGTTGGCGATGTTGGCGATGCTGTAGACCAAGATGGAACTGAACAACACCGCGAGACGCCCGCGTTTGTCGGCGATCACACCAAACAGAATCGCCCCGAGAATGAAGCCGCCCATCTGCCAGTTCTGCAGGAACTCGCCGACGTGCTTCATGTCGGCTTCGCTCACACCCAGCCCGGCAAGGCTGGCTTTGCGCACGCTGGCGAACAGCCAGATGTCGTAGACATCGACAAAATATCCCAGCGCGGCCACCAAAATGGCGACCCACGGCGCGCGGCCCGAACCCGAAATCGACTTCATTGTCTTGGGCTAAGGGACGCGCCAACCGGGCCGAAAAGTTGCGCTTAGCTTCGCGGCGTGTAGTATTCGAAGTAGCCGAGCATCATTTCCTCGTAGGTTTGATCGCCCCAGCGGACAGTCGCGTTCGGGTCGGGGTTCGCGGCGTTCTTCTCGCTGTTGTCGTACCACGCGGTGAATCTCATGCGGCTGCGCGGAGTGACACGGATCGGCTGCTTGAGCTCATAGCGGAGCTGCCAGTTGAAGTCGTAGCGCGGAATGTTGAGGACTTTCTCAAAGCCCGCCGCCCCTTCTAGCTCGTAGCGAGCAGCGGAGCCGCGCACGTGCATGTGCGGCATAAACGCCATGAGGTAGCCGTCCACGCCGAGCCGGTTTTCGGCCACAACTTCGTGCTTTTCGGCATGCGGCGGAATGGCAAAGTTGAAGCGCAGCATCGCGTTGGTCTTCACCTCGTTTTTCACCTCGCCGGTGGCAAACTTGAGGCCCAGTTGCACTTGATCGTTGGTGGCTTTGCCGTTCGGAGTGTAGTGAATTTGGAAGCGGAACTTGCTGCCTTTGGGGAGGAACTTGGCGAACCCGGTTGGGTAAATCACGTGATCCTGGCCAGGCACATAACCGGCGAAGAAAGACTTCGCGTCTTGCAATTCTTGCAATAGCGGGTTCTTGCGATCCTGATTGGGCGTTTCGAGGAACACAAGCACGTGGTGCACCACCGAGCGATCGGTCGGCTTGATCTCCAGCCCGGCGATCCAGCGGTCCTCGGGCACGTCGGCGGTTACGGTTCGGTACTGATAGTCCATGAAGCCATCAGCCTTCACCGCGATGGCCTCCGGAATCTGAACCAAAAGGTCAGGTTTGCCGATCTTCCAGTTCTTGTCAAACTTCGGAGCGGCCGGCATGTCGGCTGCGTCGCCCTTGGGTTTGTCGGATGCTAACCATTTGGTGAACGTCGCCAGTTGCGCCTCGGTGAGCGCCTTCTCGTCCTTCCACTTGCTATCGAGCGAGGGCTTGTCGTCGGCGAACCACGGCGGCATGATCTTGTTTTCGATCACGTGCTTGATCATGCCCGCGCGGCCCTTCACGGCTTCGTAAGAGGTAAGCGAGAACGGCGCTACGCCGCCGTCGCGGTGACAGGTCACGCACTTTTCGTTGACAATCCGCGCGATCTCGCGCGTGTAGACCGGCTTCTCTTCCGGCGTCTTCACTTCGCTAAAGTCGAGCACGCATCCCGGCGCTTCGGTGGTGCGCAGAGCGGGTTCCTCGCCGGCCCGAATCGCGCGCAGTGCGTCGGCCACGTAGGTTTGGGTCGCCTCGGATTTGGTGGTGGTCACGCCGTATTGATTGTCAAAGGCGCCGCGATACTTCAGCGTCATGTTGGCGTCGAACACAAACACTTCGGCGGTCGAGCGAATCGCCAGCTGCGCGGCGAGACTCCCTTTCGGATCGAGCAGATACGGCGCGCGCAAACCGTTGGTCGTCGCCATGTCGCGCATCTCCTTGCCCGATTCGTGCTCGGTGGGATTCAAGTAGACGATGTTGACGTCGGGGTTGGCCGCCTCAAACTTGGCCAGGGTCGGGCCGTACTTTTTGCAGACCGGGCAGGTCGCGCTGGTGGTGACGAGCACGAGCGGCTTACCGCGAAACTTGCTCAGCTCAACCAGTTGTCCACCCAGCGATTTCAGCTTGGCAGCGGGCAACATCACCGGGCTCGACGCGACTCGCGGAGAGTCGGCGTTTAAGGCGAGCGATGCCAGAACCGGCAACAAGGCAAGCGCGACAATCTTCATACCTTGATTGTACGCAAGCCTCGCCGAAAAGGATCACCCGATTTTGCGGGTGGATTCGCCTTGCATGTGTTCGTAGGGGATCGCGCCGTGATGCCGGATGCTGTGCGGCTGCGTGGCCATGGCGTCGAGCGCCAGCACCGCGCGCTCGGCGAGCGCCTCGGCCGGAAACGCCACCGTACTCAGCGGCATGCTCGGCGTCACTTTTTCGGCGAGCCACCCCATCACGGCGATGTCGCCCGGAATTCGAAGGCCGGCCTCGTTGATCGCAACCAACGCGCCAATCGCCATGTCGTCGCGGCGGCAGAGGATGCCATCAAACTTCTCGCCGTTTTGCAACGCGTGGCGCACCGCCTGATACGCCGCGAGGTCGCTGTCGTCGCGGGTGAAAATGTACTTCGGCTGCTGACCAAGCGCCACCAACGCGTCGCGGTAGGCGATCATTCTGGGGGTTTCGGCGCGGTGAAAATCTTCCTCGGTGATGACGTAGCGCAGGTCGCGGCACCCGCCGGCAATGAGGTGCTCCACGCTTCGGCGCACCGCGCGAGCCACGTCAAAACTCAGGCAGTTGACGTTCGGCACCACGGTGTCATCTACGATCAGGACGCGGCTCCGAAACTCGGGGTGATCGGCGACGTAGTTCAGGGCAAAATTCGTGCAGCTAAGGCTCAGATACCAGTCGGCGGGCACGGGGTTCAGTTGGAGCTCCGGCACGAGCGGCGACGTGTCGAGAATGACCTGCCCGCCGAGTTTGCCCGCCATCTCGCGGGTGATCGCCGCCAAAAAGCGGGTGGAGGTGACCGTGGTCTCGGGGTGCGGCACCATCCAGATTCCGAGCGTTCGCGTGCGACCTGCGGCCATCGCCCGGGCGACGGGGTTGGGAACGTAGCCCAGTTCCTGCGCGGCCAAGTTCACGCGATCGGCGGTTTCTTGCGTAATCCGAACGCCTTCTTTGCGGTTGAGCACTCGACTGGCGGTGGCCACCGACGTCCCGGCACGGGCGGCAACTTCGGACAACGTAATCATCCCCCGTAGTTTATCCGGGGGATGCGGTGGGAATCGCGCCTATCGGCCGCCAAATCCGCTCAACGTTACGCCTTCGACAAAATACTTCTGACCGAAGAAGAACAGCAACAAGACCGGTATCACGGCCATGGTGCTGAACGCCATCATCAGCGCATAGTCGGCTTTGTGCGCGCCCTGGAACAGTTGCACGGCGTACGAAATCGGCATGAGCTCCGGCGAGTTGATGTAGATGAGCGGGCCTTGGAAGTTGTTCCACGTGCCCATGGCGGTGAAAATCGCGACGGCGGCGAGCGCGGGTTTGATCTGCGGCGCCATCACCTTCCACAACGCTTGCCAGTAGCTGCAGCCGTCGATCTTGGCCGCGTCCTCCAGTTCCATCGGAATGCTTTTGAAGAACTGCTGGATGAGAAACACGTTAAACGCACCGGCGAAGAACGATCCGACCCATAGCGGGTACAGCGTATCCACCGCGCCGAACGTGCGCCAGATGAGGAACACCGGCAGCATGGTCACCGCGCCCGGCAGCATCATCGTCGTCATGAGGGTGCTAAATAGGAAGTTGCGGCCCGGGAATCGTAGCCGCGCGAAGCCATAGGCCACGAGCGTGCAGCTAAACAGCGTGCCGACGATGTTCGCCGCGACCAGGAAAAGCGTGTTGCGCAGGAACACCAAGCCCATGTTTGTCTCCACCGGCAGCGATTCCAGCGCCTCGACGTAGTTTTCGGTCTTGAGGCCGACCTTGCGAACTTCGGGCAGATTGGCCAAAAGATCGCTGAACGTGCGTCCCTTGAGGCTCGCGGGTTCGCGGATTTCGACCGTGCGGGTGCCGTCGTCCTTTTCTTCGGTCACGATGCCGAGCACGTCTTGGCCCTCAAACTTGCCTTCGACCAGCGGCACCATCTTCGGCACCTCCTTCATTTGGCTGGCATTCGCCAGGTCAAACGTTTTGCCGCGGAGGCTAAACGGCTTGACGACGTCCATGCGGACCGAGCCATCGGGCTTGCGCTCGATAATCTGGGCGCGCACGGTTTGGCCTTCGAAGCGGGTCTCGAACTCGGGTGCCTTGGGGTCGAGATAGGGCACCTTCACCGCGACCTTGGGGATGAAGCTCAGACCCTGTTGACTCACGATATCCTTGTCTTCCTTGAACGACGTGGACAAGAGCCAAGCGAACGGGATGCCGAACACGATGGTGCCGGCAATGAGCGTCAGGTGGGTGAAGAAGGTTCGGGTGACCTTGCGCGCGCGGAACGACCGCTCCATGCGCGCCATCACAAAGTACGCGAGCACCAAGAGCGCGACGGCGATCAGCGCCTTGGTAAGGCTCACGTCCATGGTGCCGCGGAACATCTCGACCTTGTGATCGCTCGCCTGCCAAAACGGCTTGCTCATCTGCGGATTGCCGCGGAAGAGCGCGTAGCTCACTCCGGCAAAGGCGAACCAGCCGAACGCCAACTTCGCTTTTTCGGCTTGATTGAGATGGGTGACCGCCGCTTGCGCGAGGCGCACAAGCCCGACGATGAGACCGACCAGGGCGAACCACGCCGTGAACGGCATGCTCACCCAAACCAGAGGAATCTGTAGACCCGGTTTTGGTGCCGCGCCGGTGTCAATCACCTGGGCGAACCCCAGGCAAAGCGCGGCGCCGAGCGCCGAGCGACCCAGCTTGGGCAACAAGCTGTCGCCCTGCGAGTTCTGAACTCCCGCCGCCACGCGGACCAGGGTGAGCACCAATTGCAAGGCAAAGAACCAGCCCAGCAGTGTGGCGAGCACGCCGAGAACGGCGACCAAACCGATCGGGACGATCACTTATCCACCTCGTAGTGAACCCAGCGAGGCGCGAGCTTCCACTGGATAAACGTGAGCGCGCAGATGATCAGGAAGATGAGCCAAGCCAGCGCGCTGGCGTACCCCATCTTGAAGTAGCGGAATCCGTTTTGGAAGAGCAGATAAACCGGCGTGAGCAGCGAGTCGGAAGGGCCGGCGTTCGCGCCGCCGGTGATGATATACATCCGGTCGAACTCTTGGAACGCGCCGATGACGCCCATGATCGTGTTGAAGAAGATAATCGGCGAGAGCTGCGGGACGGTGACTTTCCAGAACTGCTGGCTCGGCGTCGCCCCGTCAATACTCGCGGCTTCGTAGAGCGATCCGGAGATGCTTTTGAGTCCGGCTAGCCACAAAATCATGCCGCCTCCGGCTCCCCACAGCCCCATGAGGATGACTGACGGCTTGGCCCATTGCTCCACGGCGAGCCAGCCCGGCAGCGCAAACCCAAACCACTGCTGGATCGTTTGCGACCACATATTGTTGAGCAGCCCCTTGCCCGGGTCCGAATCCAGAATGAACATCCACAGCACCACCGAGGCCACGGCGGGCACGATGCTGGGCAAGTAGAACGCCGTGCGGTAGAACTTCATCCCGCGCACCGCGGAGTTCAGGAGCAACGCGATGGCGAGACCCGTGACCAATCCGAGCGGCACGCCGATGCCGCCGATGTACAACGTGTTCATGAACGCCTTGGCGAGCAGTTGCTGCTCGTCTCCGCGCAACTCGGCGAAGTTCTTGGTGCCCACCCAGCGCGCGTCGTTCAGCACGTTGTAGTCGGTAAAGCTAAAGAACAACGAGGCGATCATCGGGCCGATGGTGAACACCAGGAACCCGACGAGGAACGGCGCGAGGAACAGGAATCCGGCCTTCGCCTCGATTTTGCCGAGCGGACCCAGCGGCTGACGCCGGAACCACATAACAAAAAGGATCACGCCGAGCACCGCGCCGCCGAGTCCGAGACCGGCCGGCACCGCCATGTTAATCGGCGCGTACTTTTCGCGGCTATACACCGCGTCGAGTTCCTTTTGGACGACGGCTTGCGAAATCGTCAGCGATTGCTTGGGGCTCATTTCACCGCGCGCGGCTCGCTCGAAGGCACGAATGTGCTCGTCCCACAGAATCTGGCCGACCGGCGTCGCGGGGCGAATTCGCGAGACGGCCATCAGCTCGGAGTGCATCTTGTACGCCCCGGCAAATCGCGGATCGGCGGGCAGAAACTCCTTCTGATTCAGCTCCTCGATTTCGCGGTTCGCGTTGACGCGGGGCACCAACAGGCGGCCTCGCTGCCGCTCCCAGGCTTGTTGCGCACGGTAGTCAATCGCGTACGCCTCGGCGCTGGTCATGAACTTGAGGTAACGCCACGCGCCATCGAGGTTGCGGGCGCCCTTCGGAATCGCCAGCGAGAAGCCGCCGATCCAAGTGATGAACTGATCTTTCTCGTTGGCGAAGGCGCCGCGCTTGTAGTAGCGGTCGTCGGGCACGGGCGGCGGTGCCACCGAAAAATCGAGTCGGGGCCCGAAGCGCGCGAGGTCTTTGATGATCCAGTCGCCGTCGATCTTCATGGCCACACGGCCGGTGATGAACGGGTCGTTTTCGCCACCCGCCGTGGTCGCCTTAAACTTTTCCGCCTCGTCGTAGCCACCCAGCTGCTCGTAACCCTTGACCATAAAGTCGAGGGCGGCCACATTTTCGGGTGAGGCAAGCGTGCAGGTGCGGCCATCTGGCGAGAGGAAGCTGCCGTTCATCATGAACGAGTAGATGTAAAGCCACGAGTTGCCGTAGTTGGGCAAGAATCCGACCTTGTCGAGGCGGCCATCTTTGCCCTTTTTGGTCAGGACTTTGCTGTAAGCCAGCACCTCACTCCAGGTGCGCGGCGCGCGCTCGGGGTCGAGTCCGGCGCGGCGGAGGGCGTCACCGTTTTCGCGGAACACGCCACGGTTCCAGTAGAGAATCCGGTCGTCGGACCCCATCGGAATGCCGTAGAGCTTGCCTTCGTAGCTGGCTTCTTCCCAGGCGGCGGGATAGTACCGCTCGGGCACGGGCGTGCTCGGGTCCACGTCTTTGTCGCGGGCGATGAGCTCGTCCAGAGATTGGAATGCGCCGCGCGCGGCCCAGTCGGAAATCGTAAAGCGGTCTTGCCGAATGACGTCGGGCGGAGCGCCACCGACGATGGCCGTCATCAGCTTTTGCGGGTTCATTTCACCCGCGCCCATGCTGAGGATACGCACCCGGAGATCGGGGTTCCTTCGCTCAAACTCGCGCACGGATGCTTCGAATCCCTTGGAATCGGGACCGAGGCTTTCACCCCACACGACTAAATCCTTCCTCTGCTGCCCGAACGCCGCGGCGATGAGGCCGAGAAGCAGGACCACGGACACAAGCCGGGTCTTCATTGTCCTCGCATTCTACACCGGATTTTCTTAGTTTGGTTGAATGATGAATACGTATTCATGACAATTTCTTTGGTGAACTTTGAGACAGGTAGGTATAGTCCCTTCAACGTGAGTAAGCAACGCGACTGGTTGGGCGCCCTGGTGGGTTTGGCCGTTTTCCTCGGTGGCATTGCGATTATCTTCTGGGCGTTTCAGCAAGCCTACTCGCTGTTCGGCACTCCGCCCGAGACCGTGTTGGGTGTGAAAAAGGGCGAAACCCTCGACCTCAACCGAGCCGGAGCGAACGGCATTGGCCTGGTCACTCGTTGCCTCCTGTTGCTGGTGATCTCGATCATCGGGTCGGTTATCGCGAACCGCGGCATTAAGCTCTACAGCGAGTCGCAACGCGTTCTCGGCGAGCCCGCTCCGACGCCTGCGCAAGAACCCAAAAAAGACTAGCGATCGGTCCGCGCGTCGGGCATTGATTTTGCGTGCGCATCCAAATACAGCCGGTTGCGGCGCGTGGTGTGAGGTGCCTTGCCGCGCTGATCCGGCTGCACGGTGGGAATCGTTTTCGGGAAGTACGGGTCCACCATGAGTTCTAAGTCCGCCACGCCCTCGGGCATGCCGATGGTCGGATTGTTGGCCTCGCGCGCATCGTGCAGCGCTTCATCGGGTGTTTTGCCCCACCAACTGTCCAGCGCGATGGTCGCGTCGGCGCGGTCGAACCGCCACGCCCAGTAGCCCGCTTTGCCTTGCCGAATTTGCGGCCATGTTTTTGGCCACCCCGCGACCGTGTTGCAGATCCAAATGTCGTCGCCGCCCGCGTAGGGCTTGAGCACGGAGACGCTCCAACCCAAGCGTGGGTCGCTCGGCGGCCAACTCGTCCACGGCCGGTAATCCAGCGCTTTGAGGTCGCGGCGGTCGGGCAGCCGATCGTCCGCGTCGTTCAGGTACATCTGCCAGCCAAACCCAAGCTGCTTGAGGTTGGACAGACATTGCGTCGCCTTGGCAACACTCTTAGCCCCGGCGAGCACCGGAAAGATGATCGCCGCGAGGACGGCGATGATCGCGATCACCACCAACAGTTCGATGAGGGTGAACGCGCGGCGCATGATTAGCTGACGCTAAACTCGGCCCACGAGTTCGGGGTCTCCCACACGCGAAGCCGCTCCAAGCGAAGCCGCCCGGCGGGGATTTCGTAGACATGGCCGTTGGCCGAAGCACCCGAGAAGCCTTGCGCCAGAACCTCGGCTGCTTGTCGAAAGAGTTCTTCGGCGATGACCTCAGTGGTCGGGTCGCGATCGAACACGATGAGCGAATCGGGGTGAACCGCCGCCATCGCCTCGCGCAAAGGGTCGTCGCGATGAATCGCCATGCGATGATCAAAGCGGTTGATCGCCTCGCCGAGCGCCAGTTTCAGCGCCTTAAAGTCCACCACCATGTCGTTGGCGTCGAGGGTTTCGCTGGCCACCACCACCTCGATGCGGCGGGTGTGGCCATGCGGAAAACGACATGCTTCACGGTGTTTGTGAAGCATGTGTCCGGACTCAACCGTGAACGTGCGGCAGACGCGGTACACCGGCGTGCCTTACAGCGGCCAGGTGGTCAGCTCGGCCGACGTGATGATGGCGGCGTGCTCTTCCAGCGGATTGTCGCGGTTATCCTTGGGCAGGTTGGCGATCTTGTCCACGATGTCCAGCCCTTCCACCACTTGCCCGTAGACCGTGTATTGGCCATCGAGGTGCGGCGAGGTCTTGTGCATGATGAAAAACTGACTGCCCGCCGAATTGGGGTCGTTGGTGCGGGCCGCGCTCAGGATTCCCGGCGTGTGCGGGATGCTGTTGAATTCTTGGTTGAGCGTGTAGCCCGGGCCGCCGGTGCCGTGCAGATGGCGGGTCGCGCCGTCCTTCGAGTTGGGGTCGCCGCCTTGGATCATAAAGCCGGGGATGACGCGGTGGAACCGAACGCCATTGTAAAAGCCTTCGGTCACGAGCTTTTGAAACGCCTCGGCGTGCTTCGGCGCGACCTCGGGGAAAAACCGCAGGGCGATGCGCCCGTGGGTGGTGTTCAAGATGGCGATGACGTCGCCGTCATTCGGCTCAGGGGAGGGGGAAATGTCGCTCACGACTCTCATTTTACCTTGAGGGTCAAGTCACCCAAGGTGATATTTTGTGACTGGCAAGAGGTCGGGTTCTAGTAAACTGGGAACTTCAATGGCCGACGACACAAAGAAGCCCTTTTGGCGGCGTATTGCCCAGACACTGCTGGTGATAGTCTGTATTCTCTTCGCGTGGTTGGTGTTTGATTACTTTATGGCTCTCGGGGGCGTGGATATCTGGCCGAGCGGTAAGGAAGTCAATTCCTTGACGGGCAACGCCCAGGGCCATGCTATCTCGGCGGCGGTTGGTTGGATCGCCGGCTCTGTGGGCCTGGTCACCTTCTTTTTGAATCGGAGCCAGAAAGACCAACACCATGTTCAACAGCTCAAACAAGCCCGCGAGTTTGAGAATGAAAAGGAAAGGCGAGAACGCGAGCTTGCGGAGCTAAGCCGCTTGGAGACACTCTTTGCCGAGCTTGCCGAAGACTTCTCTTCCGCCTCGACTCTCGAACGGATTAATGCCGCCATTGGCTTAGCAGAACTTGCGCAAACACCAGACCCCCGCAGAATGGGTCCAGATGGCGAACCCCCTGAAGCGCCTTACGGTGACCACAAATCGGCAAAATGTAAGGACAATTACCCATACTTTTTGCGTGCCGCTAACCGACTCGCTGCCGCCCTCCATCAATGGGAGGAGCAGTCTGCGCTGGACGAGGTGCGAAAGGCACTGCGGCAGATGGCAACCTTTGCAAATGATGAAGGTACTCTAGAGCCGCTTCTACACCACTTAGCAAACACGCTGGCCGATGCAAATCGGACAGCACTTAGAGTGTTTGTAAGTGTTCTTGCTGAAGGGTTAGCGTTTTCCAATCCTCTTTTGCTTCGCAAACTCAGTGCGTTCTGCGCCTTCCTACCTACCACAACCGGCAACGCACGCTGCCTGAACCAGCTACGGAAAACCATGCAAGCAAAGCAAGCATTTGGTCATTTATTGGCAGCGCGCCAGGCACTCAAACTACCAGGTCAGAACCAAGTCGATACAAGATACTTAAATCGATTTGCTTCGGCGGCAAAGTTACTTTGTGAAGCTCGCGACGCATTGGCGGAATGCTTACAGCTTCTCTCAGAACCACCTTACTTGAGATCACTTGCGGTCCGTGACCACCCGGTTGACACATCTACTCGTCACAGAATGATTGAAATCCAACACGACCGACGCGGGCTCTATCTTGAGGAAACCTTTCTGGCCGGAGCAGTTCTCACAGAAGCAAATTTGCAATCATCCATCCTAAGTGGCGCCGATCTCCAAGAAGCTGAGCTTTCATTGGCAAACTTACAAGCAGCTTGGCTCCGCGATACAAACCTGAATCAAGCGCAACTAACAGGGGCATCGATGCAAGACAGCGCAATGTCAGGTGCCCGCCTTTGCGGAGCGACTCTTTCGTGGTCATCACTTCAAGGTGCTGAGCTCACGCGTTCACAGCTTCAAGGAACGAATTTACATGGAGCTCAATGTGGTCAAACGGCAGGTGATCCACGAGCGTCGTTTGACCCGGGCGGTTGGCAACTCGCAGATTTCTCCGACCCCTACGGTGGTGACAGTACTTCAAGTGAAGATATCACACTTCGAAAATGGCTAAAGAAAAATTTTCCGCCTCGCCAGCAGTCGTAGCAGTGCGAAAAGCGTGTGCATCCTGTTCAACTAATCACAGTTTCACGATTATTTCAATATGTCCAACCATCGAGTTCGCTTGTTTAAGTGATTGAACTTATGTCTGGATGGCTCTAGTCGTCGAAGAAGCCGTAGAAGCTTGAGCTACCGTACACTCGCAATTCGTCTTTGAGTTTCGTCACATTCAAGCGGAAGCAATGGCGACCAGCCTTGTAGACCCACATAGGGTGGGCGAAATTGCCAAACTTCGCTTTCGCTTCCTCATAATCGTAGTTAAAGGTTGTACAAATTTCGAACTCCACCGCGGAGATTTTGCGGTACGTGAATCGGTCGGCCGGTAACGTGGCATGTGCGGCGCTTACAAGACCCGACCAGGATGGATAATTCTGAATTGCGATCGCGCCACCGCCCTTGGCTGCGTTTTTCGCATCCTCAGCGATCTTCAGCGCAATATCAGTGACATCGATCAGAGTGTGGCGGTCGAGATTCAGTCCGCGATTTTTAACCGGGGACCCGATGACGACAAAGGCAACTCCGACTACCGCGATTACAACCACCGAAAGTGCGATCCCGGCGATGCGATTAGGATTTTTCATGGTTGACCTCAGATCCGGCGAAAGGCGCCCGTAACCAATAGGAGTAATACCAAGTCGCCAAACCCACAAGTAAGGCCGTGATGAGAAGTTTAGCGAAACTATTCGCAAGATCGCCCCGGCCCATAATGGCATCGATTACCAAGATCACCGTGCGATAGAATACGGTCGCGATACCAAATGCGAGCAAAAGCCCAACGATCCATTGCCGAAACGGGGCGTTCGGTTGTGAAACGCCCGTTGCGAGCCGCCGGTTGAGCACTTTCATCACCCACAGATAGAGCGGTGCGCCGACAATCACGGAGCCTAGGTACTCCAGGTTCAATCGGTCATATCCTTGTCGGCGTGCCTCCATGGGCAGAGCCGTATCAACCATCCCGCTGAGGACGATAATGAGCCCCACAAGCGTGGTGATGAGGAACAAGCAGGCTAGCACGTTCAGACAGATATCCACCCCAAACGAGCCCTGACTGCGCCGGGAACGAGGCGCCGCTAGCCCTTTAGACTCCGCGTAGTGGCGAGCCAAAACCCGGCTCGCCTCTTTGCGAGGCCAACCAGAATCTTCCAGCAAAACCAGAATGCTCTCGTCGGGGACCGCCTGCGATTTCGCGTTGGCGATAAAGGCGAGGGCCTCGTCATCGTGCGCCATATCTCGCAGTGTAGCCTACTTTTTATGTCCCCACGGCAAAAATGGCAAAACGGCTTTTCGCCAAATCGCATAACCATCGGGATTCATGTGCAAACGATCCGATTGGTAAAGTTCCGGCCGGTGCTGTCCTTTAGCATCGAGCATCAGAGGAACAATGTCAATGAACGCCATATTTTCGCTCTGATTGCAGAACCACCGAATCATACGGTTTGCCTCCCGATCAACCTCTAAAAACTTTGCGCGCGACGGCGCGGGCGAAATCGAGATAAACGCGATCCGGGTCTTCGGCAGTTTTTCGCGAACCTTGCCGACAAACGCCTGAAAATCAGCGAACACGGTCTCCGCCGACTTCCCCGCCGATATGTCATTGGAGCCGGCAAAGAACACCACCATTTCCGGCTTGTAGGGCGTAACAATTCGCTGAGCGTAGCGCACCGAATCGGCGATCACCGAACCGCCAAACCCGCGATTGATCACGTTGTGGTCGGGAAAATCCTTGGCCAACGTGCGCCAACCCAATATGCTGGAGCTCCCGATAAACACAATGCCGCCCGGCTTCGGCGGATTCTTCTTGTCGTCCGCCTCGAACTTAAGAATCGCATCTTCGAACGGCGGCTTCTCGGCCACCTGCATGGCAATCGGAGCGGTGAGCACGAGCAAAGCAGCAAGTTTCATGGCCTCAAGGCTACCTTTGGAACTTCGACCCGCGGGGCGACTGTACAATGGGAACTATGCCCATCTCGGTTTTTCTGGCCGCCGTCGCCCTGTCGCAACCCGTGGCCGCCCAGGCCGCGGACGACTACGCCGCGCTTTTCACCCGCTCCACGGACATGATCAACCGCATGTTTTACGATGCCAGCCGCAAAGATGAAAAGGTGCGCACGTTCGCTAAGTACAAGGATATCGCGGGTAAGGCTGCCAGCCGCGAGGAATTTGGCGAGATCATGAACCGCATGATTGAGGAATTCAACGACTCGCACTTTGCCTTTTTGGGCAACGACGAGCAGGGCTACTACACCTTCGACGGCTTGCAAAAATCCTTGAGCGCGAACGGCATCAACGCGGGCGCCGCGATGCCGCACATCGGCGCGTGGTTCCGACGCGATGGCAACCGCTACTTTGTGCAGATGATCGTCAACGGCGGCGAAGCCGAGCGGGCCGGACTGCGCAAGGGCGACGAACTGCTGACGGTGGACGGCGGCAAATTCAAGCCGATTCGCCCGTTCGAAGGCGCGATCGGCAAGGAAGTGATGATTGGCTACCGGCGCGGCACCAAGGAAGCCGAGGTCAAGGTCAAGGTGAATTCCGAACCCGCTCTACGCATGTTTCTGAATGCCAGCCGCAACTCACGCCGCGTGATTGAGCAAGGCGGTAAGCGGCTGGGCTACTTCCACTTGTGGACGCAAAGCTCGGAAGACTTCATCACCGCCACGCACAGCGCGGTGGCCTCGCTGCAAGATACCGACGCGTTTATCCTCGATCTTCGCGATGGCTTCGGCGGTCGTCCGGAGCGGTATGCGGACCCATTTTTCCGACCCGGCACCAAGTTGGAGTGGACCACGGGCGGCGCGACTCAGACGCAATATTACGGCTATAGCAAGCCGCTGATCGTGCTGATCAATGAGGGTTCGCGATCGGCCAAGGAGGTGCTTAGCTACATTCTCAAGTCGAGCGGCCGGGCCACATTGGTCGGTCGAACCACGGCCGGGGCGGTGCTCGGCACCACGCCGCTGCGCCTCAACGATTGGGCCTTCCTCGAGATTCCGATGGTTCGCCTGAAGGTGGATGGTCAGACTCTCGAAGATAAGGGTGTGGACCCGGACATCGCCGTGAAGGACGAGTTCGACGCCACCGGCAAGGACCTGATTCTCGAGAAGGGAATTGAAACCGCGCTCAGCAAGCTGAAATGATTTGGCCGGCGGCCGTCACCCCGTTCGATGATCGCGGGCGGATTGATTTTGTTTCGCTGGCTCGGCTGCTCGCCTTTTTCGAGGCCGCCGGCTGCGATGGCGTGGTGTTGGCCGGGACCAACGGCGAGGGCCCTTCGCTGGCCGCGGTCGAAAAGCGCGACTTGCTTCGCGAGTCGGTGCGGCTGCGCGGCAAGCTCAAGGTCATTCTCGGGCTCGGCACCAACAGTCTCGTGGAAGCGGTTTGGCTGACCAAGCGCGCCGAAGAATTCGGCGCGACCGCGGCGCTGGCGTTGCCGCCGAGCTTCTTTCCGCCAACCGCGGGGACGGGTCTTCGCGATTGGTACTTGCAGTTGATGGATCAATCGCCGGTGCCGATTTTGGTCTATCACCACCCGGCGATGGTGCGGCACGAGCTCTCGCCGGAGCACCTGGCCGAAGTCGCCCAGCATCCGCTGTTCGCGGGAATCAAGGCGAGCAGCGGCTTTGATGTCGGGTTGGCAACTTGGCCGGGGGTGTTCCCGGACAAGCTCCTACTGATGGGCGACGAGAGTCGCTTGGTGGATGCGCTGGCGGCGGGTTGGTCGGGCTCGATTTCGGGTTGCGCGAACCTGATTCCGCATTGGCTGGTGGCGACGGAACGCGATTTTGTTGAAGACCCTGAGGCGGGCCGTCGCAAGCTGGAGTTGTTGCGACCGGTGATGGCCGCGATGCGCCAAGCCGGAATGCCGTCGGTGCTGAAGGGTGTCCTCGCCGGGTGGCGGATTCTCGACAACCCCGCCGTTCGCGTGCCGTTGGAGGCGCGCGACCACGAAAGCGTGCGGCAACTCCTCGAAGATCAGCTCGGCATGAGCGCGGCCAACTTAGGGCTGCCTCGCCCGCTGGCCGCAACATAACCTACAATAGAGGCATGGACGAGCGCACCTACACCAGCGAAGAAGCCGAGGCGATTTTGCTGCACGCCAACCGGGTGGACCCGCAGACCGTGGCCGCGCCGGTGAGCGGACCGGTCAGTAGCGAGCAACTGCGCTCGATGGGCGAGGAAATTGGCCTTACGCCGGAGCAGATTCGTGCCGCGGAAGACCAGTATCTGCGCGAGAAGGTGGGCTCGGTGCAAGGCGGAAGCCAGTTTGCGCAGTTTCTTGAGCAAGCCAAAGAGCGCACCAAGGCCAAAATCCGAAACTTTGTCGGGTTCGCGGTGATGATGCTTGGCATCAATGCGGTGACGAGCCCCGGCACATGGTGGTCGCTGCTTCCCGTCGGCATCGTGGGCGCCATCACGGCCTCTGACATCATCAAGAACGGGATCGGCAAGCCGACCGAAAACTCACGCGAGTTTGAGCGTTGGCGGCAACGACAAAACCGCTCGAACCAGGACCGGTACGTGCGCAACCGCCAAGCCGAAGAGCAGTTGGACGCCTACTTTAAGGACAATCCCAGTCGCGATCGCATTCGTGCGGTGGAATTTTTGAACGCAAACCACGGCTTTGAGATTGAAGAAGCCAAGGATGCGGTGGACGATTATTGGCGTCGGCGAGCCTGGTAGGGCGCGGTACACTGCGGGCAACGGCCCCGTAGCTCAGTGGATAGAGCAACAGCCTTCTAAGCTGTTGGCCGCGCGTTCGAGTCGCGCCGGGGTCGCCAACGCTCCTAACGCGGCGCGATGGGGCGAGCGAACACAAACCCTGGGCACTTGGATTGTTTCGCCGCGTAGGCGGCCAGGTCGGGGTCGCGGACGACTTTCTTTTGGGTGGAGCTGGCGTGCCAAAACTCGACCCTTCCCGATTTGACGCCCGCGATGAGCGCGACGTGCGAGTAGTCGAGTCCGGCCACGGTCGTGGCGAAGCAGAGAATGTCGCCCGGGCGCAGGTCTTTCGCCACGCTGGTGAGGCGGTCCTTCGGCACCATTTTCAGGTTGGTCTTGGCTAGCTCGCGCTCGGTCGCTTGGATCGCCGGGATCCACTCGGGATGCGCTTTCAGTTGCGGGTACTTGTCGGCATGAGTGGACATAAAATCAAGCTGGTTTGGCGCGGGTTTGGCCCCCTTGTTGTTTTGGAATAGCAGGTTAATGCGACCCGCATTTGCGTTGTTGACTAACCATGAAGTCGTGTAGTGATTTCTTGTGATGTAGCTAACTTCCAAGTTGGCGTAGCGAGTCGTTTTGACTTCTTGTTCAACCGTTGTTCCCGTAATTTTTGCCCGGGCTCTCGCGAGCGATAACTCCATGAAGGTTACGCAATCCAAGCCGTCCTCGCGGCACACAACTGCCTCGTTGTTGACGTCCTTATCTAACGTGTTGCCGACGTAGGGAACGCCGAGAAACTTCTCCGCCTCGGCGAGAACCAACGTGCCGAATGCTTTCGCGACTACCAGCGCGGCGATCACTCGCCGACTCCATCGAAGTTCGCGGCGAGAATTGTGTAATCGGCAATGTCCACAATCTGGTCGCCATTGAGGTCGGCGTTAGGGTTCCAGTTTCCGCTCGTCGGTATGGCATCAAACGCTGCCGCGAGGATCGAGTAGTCGGCAATGTCAATCACGTTATCCGTCAACGAACAGTCGCCATTCGTCATGGCGTCCGTGCCCGCTGAAGCTCCAGTGAGGCCTACCGAACCCGAGTAGACAACCCGGCGGAGCCAGTGCGAAACCTTGACCTTTACGGTCAGCGGCACATGCAGGAGATTTGGATCGATCGGGATTGAATACGCTCCCCCCGTGGCTAAAGCGACCGAACCCTGTTGCACCAAAACATTGCTGGAGTTGAACACTTGATAAGTTGCGCTTTGCGTGGCCGCGTTCCCGACGAAGTTGCCGAGTTGAGCGGTACCCGTCAGAAAATGCGATGGCGCGGGAATGCGCGCAAAGTACACATCTTGCCCACCCGTAAACGTCGCGGGAAAGATCACGTTGGCATGATCATTGGTGGAAATAATGCCCATGTAATCGCCAATTTTGTTCTGTTGCGGATAACCAATCAGCGGATTGAATGCCGGCGAAATCGCTTCATTGGCCGACCAAGTTGTGCCGCCATCCAGCGAGTAGCTGTAGTACAACTGCGAGAGGTTGCGGTTGACATCGTTTCGAGTATCCAGCCACACGCAATCTAAACGGCCATTCTTGGCGACGTTCATCACGGCAAACCAGTGAAAGTGACCTTGTGCAAGAGCATCGTCGTTCACCCGAATCGGCGACGAAAACGTTGCACCCTGGTTTACCGACCGACTAAAAATCACATCGAGGTTGCCGTTGTCGGTCCGCACGATACTGCTCAGCAGATACACCGTCCCCGCATAAGGGCCGTTGCCGGTATCGGCGACGCAGCTCACCTGGCCGGATAGCCCGCCCGGATTGATCGCGAGACCGTTCGAAATGTCGCCCAGCATGTTCGGTGTGACCGAGGAAAAGGTCGGTGTCACCGCGCCATTGTTGGCATTGAGACTACGCACCACGCGGAGCCCCGGCGCGCCCGAGGCGGTGCCGCCGAGGTAAATCCGACCCGCCGCATCCACGGCAATCGTCCCCCATATCGGGCGATTCGTCACGTTGATCGGGTCGCTCCACGTGAGGCCACCGTTGGTTGATCGCGAATATTGGCGCCCGCCGTAGTTGTTTCCGGCGGTGCTCCACCATTGGTGAATGAACCCAAAACCGGTGGAAGACGGGGTCTTGTCAATGGCGATCCACTGCTTGTCGCCGCCGGTCGCGGGGTTCGGCGCACCCCATGTCATGCCGTAGTTGGTCGAAATCAGTTCGTCGGAATAGAAGGTCTGTTGCAACGAATTGTAATGGAACGTGCCGCTGGTGGTCGTCTCCAGCACTGGGTCGCTTCGAAACAGCGTCGGATCGTAGGTGTTGGCCGTCCAGGTCTGCCCGCCGTCCGAACTGTAGGCGTAACCCGCCTGTCGAAAATTGCTCGCCACGTTGGCAAATTGCCGCCAACCCACCGCGATGCGATTGCTGTTGTTGGGGTCCATGGTGATGCTCGGCTCGTTGGCCGCATCGTTCAAAATGTTCTGCCCGGCGCCGTCCACGTTCACCTGCACAATCTGCACGCCGCCGCGGTTGAGAAAGGTCATGGCGGGCGAGGTCAGGATGATCGGCTGCGCCATGTAGGGCATGTCGAGGCGCTCGTCGTGCCCCTCGCCCTTGTCCTCATCGGCCCACACGAGCAGCGGCACCATCGCCAGGGCCAACCAGAGTAGCTTCTTCACACTCGTAGTATAAGGCAATTTTTGGGAGCTTGCGGAAAAGCTCTGGCGTTGCGGTAAGGGCCATGGGTCAAACCAACCTAACCAGTGATAGGTGGGCACTAAACTAAGTCGCTTTAGCACCCGAGAATAAATTGGGCCTTGCCCTTATTGGAGCCTTGACAGACCTATGAAAAAGCTTTCAATTCTTCTCGGAGTTGCAATCGTCCTTGCGAGTTCTGCGCAAAGCCAAACATCAATCATCCAAACGGCTGGCTCCGGTCTTTTTCACTGGGGTAGCTCGCAATTCTCGCAGACAGTTACACTTCCTTCCTCAGGAGCCGGAGCCTTAGAGACTGGGTACATGCTGCCAGAGGTCAATGGCAACATCATGAATAGGATGGGTTGGTGGTACAGAATTGCGGATGACACCAGGGAGCGAGAGTTTGTTGTCGAATCGACTGATACGCAGTTTGAGAGATTCACGGGACGTCTTTTTGATAACAACGGCAGCAGTCCGTTGAGGATGAACGTGGATATCTCCTATGGACACATTTTCCTCGCAAGTATCCAAAGGCTGAACCAGCCCCCGTATTCACTCTTCAACTTCTCGGTGTTTTGGTATGTTGAGTTCAACCTTGGCGGAACAAGCGGGTCGACCCTTGAGCCCCTGAACAGCTACGTCAATCCATCTGGGGTGCCAGCTCCGGTTAACCACTATCACATCAAGGGTCAGGACGGAAACCGGTTTGAGGGTCTAGCGATCGGCATGACCCGTAAGTCGGCTGCAGGGCCAGCCGCTGAAATCCTTGGAACCATGCAGGATTCTTCGGCCACAGACCTGACAACGGATACGCTGATCAACGTTGGAACTTCGTCCAACTATGCGTTTCTGTTCCAGTTCGACTTCACAGTACACCCTGGGCGGGCAATCAGCTCTTGGCATGCTCCTGGATACATTGGAATTGCTCCCGAAGGCTCTGCTATTCCAGTACCCGAGCCATCTTCTATGGCGACTCTCGGCGTCTTGTGCGTTGCTGCCCGACTTCGCAGCCGGCGGCAGTAACCAGCAATTTCGTTCATCGGCAGGTGGTGCTCGCCACCTGCATTCTCCGCCGTGTAAGAGATTTCCTACTGCCGGAGCGGCCTCGGAGGACGTCTTATAGATTGACGTCTAATCTTTGCGGATCACGCAAGGAGCGGGGGACCCATTTGAAATCGGGGTGAACTTCCTCACGGAACCGAGTACTTTCGGCTCGAACCCGCCAGCTAACCTCGTCGACCCATCGAAAGAGAAGACAATTCTCCCTGACCACGACACCACGGAGGTGAAGTATGAAACTGCTTGAAAAAGCCGAAAGCGCGTTTAAGCACCGCATTGTGCAGCGCGCCCACGAGATTGTGAACTCGGGCCGGGAGCCCTACGAAAAGATTGCTCAGTTGGAGCTGGAGGCGGGCGACCATCGCCGGCGAGCTCGGCACCTGCTAACCCGCAATCGCGACGTGGCCGAGGCGCGCGCGCATAAGGTGAAGCGTGTGGCCGACCTGAGAATCCGTGCCGCCAACCATTTGCGAGCGACCGCCAATTTTGTGCGCTCGCAGATTGACAATCCGTTGAGCTTGCGAACCATGCCGACCGCCTTTGCCGAAGCCAACTGGCGGCGCAAACGACTTAAGCCCTCAAGAAAGGAGACCCCTGAGATTCCGTTTATGGAATTCTCGTCATGATCATCGGCCAGCCGCTTTCGGCTGGCTATTTTTTTGCCTAGGCGAAGTCGGCGGGGACCACGCACCGCAGCGCGCCGGGCAACACCTTAAACTCCTTTGGTGTGCGACCGATGATTTCGCCATCGAGATTGACCTTGCGCGGCGGCCAAGTTTCCAGCCGACAGGTTTGCCCACTATACACTGGCACCTCGTTTAGGTCAACATGTTTGCCGCCGGGCAGGCGCAGGGCAGCCCGAAACAGCGCGCTCTTTTGCTCGCCCGTAATGGCGTAGATGTTGAGTCGGCCATCGGTAATCTGCGCATTCGGTGAAACCGGGAACGGCCCGGCATGATAGCGTCCGTTGCCGATGACCACTTGCAGCGCCGTAAACTCATGCGGCGATCCGTCCACAGTGAGTTTGCAACGGAACTTCTTGAGCCTCGCCAAGCCCTTGACGAGCGCGATAAGATACGCCGCGCGACCGAGAATCCGCTTTTGATCGCCGGTGAGAGCAAGGGCGATTTGGGTGGTGAGCCCCACCGAAGCGACGTTCAAAAACATGCGATCGCCGGACTGCGAAACGTCGATCTCGCGCACTTTTCCGTCGCGGATAATGTGCGCCGCCGCCTCCACTTGCGAGGGGATCTGCAGGTCGCGGGCAAAGGAGTTGCCGGTGCCCAACGGCATGACGCCCATGATGGTTTCCGACTCCAAAAAGTAGGGCGTGACTGCGCTGAGCGTGCCATCGCCGCCGCCGACAATCACCAGCGGATCGCCACGATCGATGGCGCTTTTTACGCCGCGCTTCAGCTGATCCACCTTTTGGCAGGTCTTGCTTTCGATGAGTTCGAACCCGGTTGCGCGGAGCGCGGCGATGGCGGGTTCACACCACTGCTGCCCGCGGCGACTCCCGGCATTCATAAACAGGGAGCCGCGCGCGGGCACAGTTTCGGTGGACATCGAAAGGATGTTACTTCTTGATGACCAGGTTGTTTTGGAACGTGTGCGAAGACTTCGTGTCTTTCAGCACTTCCATGGCCAGGTCGCCGGCCGTCATCTTCTGCTTTTCGGTCATCACGTGACCCTCCAGGGTCACCTTGTCGGCATCGGATTCCACATTGATGAGCAGGCCATCTTCGTTGGTGATTGGGTTCGCGATCAGCGCCGTTTTGATACGCGCCGTCAGGCTGGTTGCCGAGACATCGGCGGCGGCTTCGCCCACATTTTCGGCGGCCTTTTCGCCGGCTTTTTCCACGGCCGCGACATTTTCCTTGGTGTCCTCGGCCATGCCTTGGGCGGTGTCGTTACAGGCGATCATGCCCAGCGACGAGAGAAAGATGCACGCTATGGTCAGAGTTTTCTTCATGTTTACCTCCATCGTTTTTGTTGATCGTCCGGGAATCGCGGCGGGGTTTCAGAATTTCTGAGGTTTGCATAAGAAATCTTTGACGCCTGTTCCGTTGGGGCTCGGTTTGACGAAGAGACTAATGTGCTGATTTACGAACCACATTCGTACTTGGATGTTGAAACTCCGCTCGGTCGCGGGAACGTTTGGCTCGTGAAAGATTACGGGCTTGAGATGGATACCTTTTACACCGTGATCATCCGCGAAGGCGATCACGCGGGGCAGATTTTCGACTTCAGTAACAGCGACGTGCGGGTGACGGCGAACTACACGCTGCATCGCGGGAAGTGGCGCGATCTCGCGGAGAAGATTAGGAAGGCAGAATCCAAGTAACTGCGTGATGTTGCGGCCCAAAAGAAATGATCGTGTTGCTATCAAGTTAAAGAATTACTGCTTGCAACCGACTTAACGCCTTCTACTGGCAAGTGTGCCTCTGGAGAATCACCAGGGTATACGAGACCAACTTAAGCATGCGCGAACGATTTGGCGTTCCCGAGCACAACAGTGCTGCAATCTCTAGGTTTGGAAAAGATCGCAACCGAAATGAAAATGGCTGCCGCAACAGGACTCGAACCTGTGACCCGCTGATTAACAGTCAGCTGCTCTACCAACTGAGCTATGCGGCAACGTCGATAGGGTTATACCCCACCGCCGAAGATTATTGGCGGCGGCGAGGCAATTCATCAGGCCTGCGTTTTCCAGCCGTACTTCATGTACTCGTGCCGGAACGTGCCGTCCCGGAACAGGTCGATCACCGAGTAGCCGTAGGTGCATTCGTAGTAGTCGCCGCCCCACCAGCCGCCGCAAACCGCGCCCGCGCACACATAGGTCACGCCGTTGTAAAGAATCTGGTCGTGCAGGTGCTCGTGGCCGCTCACGCACAGTTTCACGTTCGGATGCTTGGCGAAGAGGTCCTTAATGCGGCGCGCGTCAATATGCATCCAAGCGCCGGGGATCACCCAGTTGCCGGTCTTTTCGTTCTCACCATCGAACATGCTGCACACCGCCAAAATTGGGATGTGGCTGAGCACGAAAATCGGCGTCGTCTTCGGGGTTTTGGCGAGGTCGTCGGCTAGCCAGGCAAACTGCTCGTCGTCCAACCGCGCGGTGTAGCCATTGCCCTCGGTCTTGCGGTGAGTGCTGTCGAGCACCACAAAATGCCATCCCGCGCGGTCGAAACTGCGATAGGGCTGGGCGAGTTCCAGACGGTCTTGCGCGTAGGCCTTGCCAAACTTGGGCTCGTTGCCATATTTGCCAATGTCGTTCCAGCCCCACACATCGTGGTTGCCCAGGCAGTGCTCCACCGGCAGGCTACAATTTTGCCGAAACACCGAGGTGAAAATATCCCACTGCTGCTTCAGGCGGGCGGGGTCCGCGCCCAGGCTGTCCATCACCAAATCGCCGCCGGTCATCACCAAGTTTGGCTTGTCCTTGAGCGATTGCGCGTGCGCCAAACACGCCTCCAAACCCTGTTGCGCCTTGCGTTCGGGCTGCACATGAATATCCGTCAGGTGCGCAATACGCAACGCTCGCTTGGGCGCGGCCAAGGTCGGCGTGGCCTGGGCAAGGGCGGGGATGGCGGCCGAGGCGACAAGGAATTCGCGACGATTCATGTTCGCAGTATAGCCAGCCTTAGGCGGTAAATCGGTAGCCGACGCCACGAATCGTAATGATCCGCACCGGATTGGCGGCATCCGGCTCGATGCGTTGCCGCAACCACCGCACGTGCACGTCCACGGTTCGCGGACTCACAAAGGCGTCCTGACCCCACACGCGGTCGAGAAGCGTGTCGCGACCAAACACCTGGCCGGGATAGCGCATTAGAAAGTAGAGCAGCTGAAACTCCTTCGGCGAAAGGTCCAGCGGCTTGCCATCCATCATGGCCTCGTGTCGGCTCGGATCCAGGCGCAGGTTGCCGCTTTCGACGGCGTCCACGGGCTTGTCCGAATTCGTGCGCCGCAGCACGGCCTTCACGCGGGCCGCGAGCTCGGCCAGATTAAATGGCTTGGTGATATAGTCGTCGGCGCCCATTTCCAGGCCCGTCACGCGGTCGGAATCGCTGGCCCGCGCGGTGAGAAAAATGATCGGCACCTGGCTCTCTTTGCGGATGGCGCGGCACAGTTCAAAGCCGCTGCGCTGCGGAAGCATGGCATCCAGCAGCAGCAAGTCGGGTTTCACCTGGCGATGAATCCGCATGCCTTCCTCGGCGGTCGGGCACGAAAAAACCGTGTACCCTTCGCGGCGAAGCTTCAGGGACACGGTTTCTACGATGGTGGGTTCGTCTTCTACGAGCAGGACTTTCATGTCGCGATAATCTCAACATTGGCGCGCGGCACTAGGGCCTCGTCACCATTGTCGAGCTTCGCTTGCAACACCCGTACTTCTGTCCCCGACTCCACCACCATGAGCTGCGCAGGCAGCCCGGTGACGGTTCCGAGGCGACCGAAATACGGTTCGCGAATCACCCGGATCGGCGTACCGATCTTTAGTTCCAAGGCGCCCCCTGCTGCGCGGGCATCTCCAGATAGCGAGGAATCGGGGCTAATCATTTCCGGTCGGATAACACCCGCTCGAATCTGAGTCGCACCATTGATGCTCGCTGTTCGCCCTTCCATCGATTGGAGTAGCTTGAACGTCCGATCTGCCATGTTGAGGTAGCCGAAGCCTTCAGTCACCACGAGCGTGGTGTTGATGGGCTCTTGGCCGGTGATGGCCACGCCAATGTCGTAGCCTAAAAAGTGGGTGAGGTCGCTATCCTTGATGCCGCCGACAATGATGCCGATGACGCCGAGCTCGTCGGCCTTCTTCATCGCGCTGAACGTGATTCCCGCGCCGCCGATAAGGATCTTGCCCTTATCCGTGTCGTGGATGTGCTCGGGCTCCAGAATCTGGTCTGGCCCGCTGGCCGCGCACCGGATCGGGCCGTTGCGTTCGCCGCCGATGCCAAAGATTCCTTGCACCAGTGCGCCGCGCGTTTCGATAATCGCGCCTTCGCCGTCAATCACCTCGGCGACCTTGCCATCGACGTAGGCGGAAATGTCCACCGGAATCGGGGCCTCGCGAATCAGCATGTTGCCGGTGATATCCGACATGGATTCGATGGTGCCTTCAAACTCGGCCAGCACCTTGCGTTTGCCGAGGCCGAAGAATCCCTTGGTTTCGCAAAGCAACTGCCCTTTTTCGAGCTTGTCGCCTTCCTTCACTTCGAGAAATGGCCGCGCTTCCTTGGCTTCTACCCCGAGGAGGTCGGCGATCTTCATCGTCTGCAAGAGGCCTGGCAAGAGGGCTCGCGCCACAGCCGAGTCGCTCGTCACATGGTCGCCAACTTTGACCAAGACTTCCCCCTTAATCGGAAGACGACGGACGCGGCGGACAATGACGTCTCCGCTGACGGTTAAACCTGGCGTGTATGCGCTACCCAATGTGAACTCCTACTAGAGTTCGCATTTTACATGGAAGATCGGTTGTCAAGCTACGCCGCCCAACGAAAGGGCTGAATTCACTGTACTAACCGATGGTTAAGGCGGGGTTAAGCCACCGATTCTTTTCGCTGGTCAAAATGCGTGACTTGGTTTCGACCACCCGCCTTGGAGGCATACAGCGCCTGGTCGGCATCGCGAATCAGCTCGCTCGGCTGCGAGTAGGCCGCGCCAAGCGTGGCCACACCAAAGCTCGCCGTGACTTCTCGGTTCGGCCACGTCGCCTGCTCCAGAGCTACTCGGGCGAGTTCCGTCACTTGCATCGCGGTCTGGGCCGGCATGCCGGGCAGAATCACGACAAACTCTTCGCCACCGTAGCGGGCCACGTAGCCTTTGTCGCCGATGGTTTGGGCGAGAATCTTGGCGACTTGCCGCAATACGGCGTCGCCGGCGGGGTGACCAAACTCGTCGTTAAACTGCTTAAAGCGGTCCACGTCCAGCAGCACAAGGCTCAGATCGCCGCTCGTGACTTGCGTCTCCTTGTAACTGCGCTCGAGGGTCTCTTGGAACGCGCGGTGATTCATGAGGCCGGTCAGGCCGTCGGTGGTCGCGAGCGCGGTCAGCTTAAGGTTGAGCGTGCGCAGTTCTTCGCGGCTCTCGGCGAGTTCGTGCTCGCGAATCTTCAGGGCCGTGATGTCGGCGTTGGCGATGATGACGCTGCTGATGGCGCCGCTTGCGCCCTTCATCGGCAGCAGGTTCACCATGGCGGTGTAGCGGCTTCCGTCCTTGCGGGTTTCTTCCATCTCGACGCCGTTGATTTCTTCGCCCGCCATCACGCGGTCAATGTAGCCGCGGATCAGTTGGTGATCGCCGCCGGCATACACTGTTTCGTAAATGGACTTCATGTAGACCTCAAACGGCGCGAAACCGGTAAGTTGTTCGGCGGCGGTATTCCACTCGTAGATCACCCCGTGCGCGTCGCAGGTAAAACATCCAATCGGCAGACCGGCAAAAAGTTGTTCAAAGCGGCGACTCGCCATGTGCGAGAGGTTAAGCGCCGTCTTGGCCTCGCTAAGCGAATCGGCCAGTTTGCCCTTCGCGCCTTCGAGCTCACGAATCGCCCGGTTCAGGCGAGCAAGGTTGCCCTTGGTCATCACGAACACGATAAACAAAAGCGTGATGATGATCGGCAATGAGCACGCGACCGTGATCTTGGCGTAGAGCGCGTCGCGCTTCTTGATTTCGCCTTCCATGACGTCGGCGACCTTGCGCAGCGAGTCGCGGAACGGGTCGGTGACCTTGGCCATCTCGGCGAGTTTCGAGCGCAAGGCCGGCGTGTCGCCGTCAGCGGTCGGGTTCTCGCGCAGGAAGGTAAAGCCCTCGACGAGCTTGGCGTAATACTTGTCGCTCTCGGCGAAAGCCGCGCCAAACAAGGTGCTGGGCGGCGTTTCGAGCCCGATGCTGGCATCACCCAGCACTAAAATCTTTTGGCGGCTTTGCCACTCGCCGAGTTCGCTCACGAACTTGTCGAGGGTCTTGGCGCCGTACTTGGGCGTTACTGCGACGCCGCGAGTGCGCGGCGATCGGCGCGATTCCGAAACGACCATGGCTTGCTTGCTCAGGCGTTCGGCCCCGGCGTGTTGTCGCTCCAAGAGGGTGAGGAATTTGGCTTGGCTGTGGCTGGTTCGATTGAACCAAAGCGTGGTCAGGCCGAGCACCGCGAGACTCGCAATCAGGGTTGCCGTGGCCAGGATGCTGAGATAGCCCAATAGCCGCGCCTGTTTGCGCTCGTCCGGAATCTTCGGGGTTTGTTTTGCCATTCCTTGCAGTTTATTGTTGGCGCGTTTTGCGCGGAATCTTAGCCAAACGGTAAAACTCGGAAAGTGAGGCGGTTTTTTGCCCGATGGCGCATGTTCTCGTGGCGCGCCGTGAACATTCTGCTGGTCGCCTGCGGTGTGCTCAGCCTCAGCGGCGGATGGCAGCTTTGGAAACAAGAAGACGGCCCCACGCCGATGAGCATCATCATGCTCCTAGCGGGGGCCTTCCTTTCCGGGTCAGGAATCCGAGCGCTTTGGCGCGCTTAGTGTTTGTCCGTTTTCGCGGTCGCCGGGACGAGATTGATCGTGCCGGTCTCGGTGAACACGGTTTGTAGAGTTAGGGCTTCGGTGATCATCTTGAGGCCGTAACCGAGCGATGACTTCTTCAGCACGAGGTCGAGCGCGTACTTCGGCACGTCCGCGTGGATCGTAATCGTCACGCCCGTTTGCTTGCCAAGTTCCGCCGCAATCGTGCGCAGGTCCGTCCGCAGAAAGTTGGTGTTCACCGTTTTCTTGAGCACCGTTGCGTTAAGGCGACCGGTCGGTTTGGCCGCCGGGGCTGCCGTCGTCGGCGCGTGCGGGCTGGGCTTGTTGCCCGCCTTTTGCGTGAAGAAGTAGATGTCGTTTTTGAGCGTGTAGTCCAAACTCGACTGCTTGCAAATCACCTCGAGAACCTCGTCAAACTCCATGCCTCGCAGAGCGAGAAAAAGCGAGCCTTTGACGTTGTGCTCGACCACGTAGCTGCGGCCCGCTTGAATAAAGAGGTCGTGCAGAATCTCACGGACGTCGCGGCCTCGCGAGCTGATGGTGATCGTGCCCTGGTCAATCTTGACGTCGGCTTGAGCGAGCCCAGCGCCGGCCGACATGGTCAGCGCGAGCAGGGCAATGAACTTGGTTAGAGTCTTCATGAGGTTAGTTGATCGGATTCCCGTGTTCGTCGTAAATCTTGAGTCCGCCGCCTGAGGGTTTCGGTGCGCTCGGCTTTTTGGCGACGGGCTTTTTGGCCGTCGTTCGCTTGGGCGCGGCGTGAGAGGTGGCCGGTTTGCGACGCACGCTGGTCTTCGGCGCGGTCGGTTTGTGGCTGACTTCCTTCTTGTGGCCAGTTTGCGGTTTGTGGGTTGTGCTGCCTTCGCGAGCAACCATGTAGCTGTTCTCCTGCGAGACGCTCGGCGTGGCCTTGGGCGCCTTCTTTGGCTCCGGAGCGTGCTCATCGCCGTGAGCGGTTTCGGCAGCAGCCGCCTTTTCCGAGGCACTGGCAAACTTGTTCATGCGCGCTTTCATGGCGGCGCTGGGGTCTTCTTCGGCGTGCGGATCGGCTTCGGCGTGAGCGTCGGTTTTCACCGGCTCTTCGGCATGCTCGTCCGTTTTTGGTTCCGTCGCATGCTCATCCGTTTTGGGCTCAGCGTGCTCATCGGTTTTCGGCTCTTCACCGTGAGCATCAGTTTTGGGTTCGGCATGCTCGTCGGGTTTGTGCTCGTCGGGCTTGTGTTCGTCAGTCTTCGGAGCTTCCTGACCGTGGGCAGCGCCATCTGTCGGCGGCACTGCGCGTTCACCGAAAATGGTGCTCGGATTCTTGGCGAAGGTCGTCATGGCGACCAGCACCAAACCGAGGCTGGCCGAATAGGCCATGGTCTTGAGATTCTTGCCAAGCAGAATAGGCAACCCTTCCACACGGATGCGAACTTTGGGCTTTTCTTCCTTCGGCTCTTCCGGGGCTTCGGCCACCACCGGAATGGCGTCTTCGTTGGCCACCGCAACTTCCTCCACCACCGGAGCGGCGACGGGTAGCGGAATGTTGGCGAGCAAATCGTCGAGGTGAGAATCGTCAATCCCGCCATTCAAAATCGCGTCGGTTTCGGCGTCGCTCACGGTCGGAGTCACCGGCGCGGGGGCCGCGGCGACCACGGGCTCAGGAGCGGCGGCGACGTTCGCCGTGGGCAATTCTTCTTCGTCGAAAACAATCTCCACCGCGCTGTTGCTCGTGGCGGTGATGGGTTCGGGTTCGAGCATGGCCGCAATCTGGTCGGCGCTCAGAGCGGTATTGTCGGCGACCGGCTCCGCGTTCGCGGCGTCCATCATCGCCGCGATCTGGTCCGGCGTCAATACAGCGTTGTCATCGACATCCGGGAGTGGATCAGCGACCGGGGCGGCGTTGGCGGCATCCATCATCGCCGCGATTTGATCGGCGCTGAGGACCTCGTTTCCGTCGGAAATAGGCTCGGCAGTGGCGGGCGAAGGCGTGGCCGAGTCGTTGTTGTTGGCGAGCTCTCGCATGAGCTCTGCGCGCTTTTCCTCAAGCAAGGTCGTGCAATCCGGACACGCCGCGAGGTGCGTTTCCAACTCGGATTGTTGCTCCGCCGGCAGGTCGTCACCCGCCAGATAGCGGCCAACCAACGCTTGCGCGGCGAGACATTCGAACTTTTCGGTATCCATTCCTAAGAATCCACTTGAGGTTTTTTGCCTCCGAGTAAACGGGTGCAATTCAGATTCTTGGGCATTTATCGCGGTTTCTTTAGGGCGGTATTCTCGACTCGTGCAATCCGCCGAGACTTTGCCCCGGCCCGAGTGGGGTCGCTACTTCGCCCTCATCGGGGGTCTGTTTGTGCTCCGTCTCATCGTGGACCAAATAGCCGTCACCAACCCCGTGGTGGCGCACATCGGTCAGGTGCTGGTCACCGCGCTCTTTTTGATCGGGCCGATCGTAGCCACATTTGTCGCCGCGCGGTGGCTCAACGTGAGCCGCTCGTTGGTTCTGTTCCTCGTCGGAGTGGCGCTGCATGTGCTTGGCGTGTTGGCGAGTCAGGCCATGGGCAAGCAGCCGAGCTTCGGCAAGGTCGTGCTGGAATCGTTGGCCATGGCCGGGCTGAGTTGCTGGACAACCGGTCTCGGCGGCCTCGTCGCCTCGATCATCAAAGACAAGAACCTGATTCCGCCGATCGCGATTTTCCTCGCCGGGTTCGACATGTTCCTGATTTTTAACCCGACCTCGATTACGCAGGTCATTCTTAAGCAAAAGCCGGAGGTGTTTCAGGCGGCGGCGTACCAAATTCCCACGTTCGGCATCGGCCCGGCGGCGTACGTTGGCCCCGCCGATTTCTTCATCATCGGCCTGCTGTTCGTCACGATCTTTCGGTTCGACATGCGCGCGCGCGCCACGCTCAAGTGGACGTGCATCACGCTGTTGGCCTATATGCTGATCGTGCTGTACCTCGGCGAGTTCTCGCTGGGGCCGGTGAGCCTGGGGCAACTTCCGGCGCTGCTCCCCATCGGCCTCACGTGCCTCATCGTCAACTGGAAGGAGTTCCGCATGGCACCCGCTGAGCGCGGAATGACGGCCTTTGTCGCCGTCATCGCGATGGCTCTCGCCGGATACGGCATCTACCGGGCGAGCCAGCCCGCGCCAATTGTGTCGCCCGCGCCGGTCAACCAAGTAAAATAGAGGGCATGTCTCTCGCTCCCCAAAAGCCCAGCGTTCCCTTTTTTAACTACCGAGGTGCCTTTGCCAAGGACCGCGAAAAGTTCATGGAGATCATGGGCGACGTGCTCGATCGCGGCGCGTTCATCATGCAAAAGGATGTCTTCGATTTCGAGGCAAACCTTGCGAAGTTTGTCGGCGCAAAGCACGCGTTTGGCCTGGCCAATGGCACCGACGCGATTCAGATTGGCCTGATGGCCGGGGGCCTCAAGCAAGGCGACGAAGTCCTGTTCCCGAGCCACACCATGGTGGCCACGCCCAGCGCGATCGCGATGGCGGGCGGAGTGCCGGTGCCGGTGGAAATGGGCGCCGACCACATGATGGATCACACCGATCTGGAGCGCCATATCACCAGCAAAACCAAGGCGATTTGCCCCGTCCAAGTGAACGGCCGCACCTGCAATATGGACGCGATTCAGGCAGTGTGCGATCAGCACGGCTTGTTCATTGTCGAGGATGCCGCGCAAGGACTTGGCTCCAAGTGGAAGGGTCGCTCGGCGGGTACCTTCGGCGCGGCCGGCACGTTTAGTTTCTATCCGGCCAAGGTGCTCGGGTGCTTCGGCGATGGCGGCGGACTCGTCACCAACGACGACGAGGTCGCCGATAAGGTGACCATGCTTCGCGACCACGGTCGCCGCGCGGATGGCGAGATTCGCACGTGGGGCTTCAATTCGCGCCTGGATAACATGCAGGCCGCGATTCTTAACTTCCAACTCGCGACCTACGACGAGGTCATCGCGCGTCGCCGCGAAATCGCCGGGCTCTACCAGTCGCTGTTGGGCGACATGGAGCAACTGACCTTGCCGCCCGCGCCCGACGCCGACCCGGACCACTTTGACGTTTACCAAAACTACGAAATTGAAGCGGACCGCCGCGACGAGCTTAAAGCACACTTGGGCGAAAACAATATCGGCACGCTCATCCAATGGTCGGGCAAGGCGGTGCACCAATGGCCGGGCCTTGGCTTCAAGGTGAGCCTGCCCAAAACCGAGCGGTTCTTTGAGCGCTGCCTGATGATTCCGATGAACATGACGATGACCAACGACGACGTTGCCTACGTCGCCGAGACGATTCGCGGGTTCTACTCGGCCTAGGTTTCGCTGAGGATATTGTGGATCCTCTCCGCCAGCCCCTTCGTCATGGTGGGGACGGCGGCGAGGTCATCCACGCTCGCCCTTGAGATCGCGTCGAGCGACCCGAACGTTCGCAATAGCAGCCGCAACCGGCGCGGGCCCACGCCCGGAATCTCCTCTAGCGCGGAACCGGTCATGCGCTTGCTGCGAACCTTGCGATGGAACGAAAGCGCGAATCGGTGCGCCTCGTCGCGCAAGCGGCGAAGCAACAGCAGGCCGGGCGACATCATCGGCAACTCAACGTCGCTGTACTCATACTTCCCTTCGCCAACCGCGAACGGAACGATAATGAGTTCCAAACGCTTGGCCAGGCCGACCATGGGTACCGTGAGGCCGAGTTCGTCGCGAGCCTTGAGTGCCGCGCCGAGCTGGCCTTGCCCGCCGTCGATCATGATGAGGTCGGGCAGCGGGGCGAATTTGGGATCGCCATCCAAGAACCGGCGCAAACGTCGCATGAGCGTCTCGTTCATCATCGCAAAGTCGTTCGGCGTCTCCGGCTGATACTTGATCGCGAACTTGCGATACTGCGATTTCGCGGCCTCGCCGTTTTCGACTACCACCATGCTGCTGACCGGGGCTGTGCCCTGCACGTTCGAGATGTCGTAGCCCTCGATGCGCATGGGCGGAGTCGGCAGCCCCAACACCTCGGCGAGTTGTGTTGTCGCTTCTTCGACCCAGGCTTCTTTTTGCTCAGCTTCTTGCCGATAGCTCGTGAGCGCCTGCTCGGCATTGTCGGCGGCCATCTCCAGCAGGCGCAGCTTCTCGCCGCCCTGCGGAACCTCCACCGTGATCGCCGAACCGCGCTTTTGGCGAAGCCACGCCTGCACGATTTGGCGCTCCTCAATTTCGACCGGCAGCAAAACCTCGCGCGGGACCTCGGGCGCTTGGGCGTAGTATTGCTTCACAAACTCTTGAACGGCTTCGCCCGGCGAGGCTTCCTGCGCGCCATCGAGAATGAATTGCCGGGTACCGATGAGCTTGCCATTGCGGATGTAGAGCATCTGCACCGCCGCGCCGCGCTCGTCGTTGACAACGGCGATGACGTCGCGGTCCTTGCCGTCGGCGGAGAGCACCTTCTGCCGCTCTTGCACCTGCTCCACCGCTCGAATGCGGTCGCGGAGCTTGGCCGCGAGCTCAAAATCGAGGTCCTCCGAAGCCTTGCGCATCTGCTTTTCGATGCGGGTGACCAGGTCGTCGTGCTTCCCCGCCAAAAACCGCTCGACCTCGGCGATGATCTCCTCGTACTGCTTGCGGTCGGCCAATCCGGCGCACGGCGCAAGACACTGGCCCAGATGATAGTAAAGACAGGGGCGTTGCTCGTCGCGGCCACTCCAACTTTTGCCGCACGGAATCAGCGGGAAGGTCTTGTGCAGAAACTGCAGCGAATCGCGCACCGCCCATGCGCTGCTAAACGGGCCGAACACGCGCCCCGCGCCGCGACGGGGGTTGCGGGTGAACAGGACGCGCGGAAAGTTCTCCTTCGTGATCATCACGTAGGGGTAGCTTTTGTCGTCGCGCATCCGCACGTTGTACGGCGGGCGATGCTGCTTGATGAGGTTGCATTCCAGCACCAGCGCTTCGAGCTCGCTCGCCACGATCACCGTTTCGATGTCGCGCACCTTGTGAACTAGGCGCTCAATGCGCGCGCTGTGGCGCGCGGAATCTTGGAAGTAGCTACGCACCCGCGACCGCAGATTGATCGCCTTTCCCACGTACAGCACATTGCCATCCTCGCCGCAATAGATGTAGCAGCCGGGCTTGGTGGGCAGGTTCGCCAAGCGTTCTTGCACTTGGTCGGTGAGTTTGCGCTTTCGCACGAGTGTTCTACGCTTTAGTCTACATGAACGCGCGACCTAAAATCGCGTGCGAAATGCGTGAGTGATCGCGATGGCCAGGGCGTCGGCCACATCGTCGGGCTTGGGTGGCGCGGGCAGGCTCAGCAACCGTTGCACCATAAACTGCACCTGCTTTTTGTCGGCATTGCCATTGCCCACCACGGCTTGCTTGATCTCCGGCGGCGAGTATTCGGTCCACGGCAGCCCAAACTTGCTGATGACGAGCAGAGCCACGCCGAGCGCCTTGCTCACATCCATGGCCGTGGTCTTGTTGACCGTAAACAGCAACCGCTCGGTTGCGACGGCGTCCGGTTTGTGCGCCGCGATGACCGCGGAAAGCTGCTCTTCGATGAGGCGCAGACGATCCGGCAATTGAATCTGCGGCGTCTTGACGAGCTCGTGATGCACGTTCTCGAGCCGCGAACCCACGCGCCGGACAAGGCCGACGCCCATGCGCTCCAGACCGGGATCGATGCCAAGAATGACCACGGCGCCTAGCTCAGCGCGGCGGCTGTGGGTGGCGCGAGGTCTTCCACTTCGCTGGCTGGTTCCGCCACCTGCATCTTGGCGAGCTTGGCTTCGAAAATCGCCGCCGCGCGCCCGTCGAGGCCGTGAGGCTTGCCGGCGATGAGGTTCGCCAAGGCGGCAGATTCGGCTCGGCTGAACTTGACGCTGCCCACCAGATGTTCTTCGAACGCTTCGTAGGCGAGTGGCGCGACGGCTTGCGCGCACGTGGCCATGGCTTCGGCGAACACCCGGATTTCGTACTGCGCGTGCGCATCGAGCCGCAACCAAAGGAATCGGAACAGGTTGTGCAGGTCAATTTGCCAATACCACTCGGTGTAGAGCGACAGCGGCAAGTTTGCGCGCGCGACTTCGCGGGCGAGTCCGCTCTCCATCATGCCCGTGTAGTGGCTGTAGAGTTGGCGCTGATCGGCGGCCATTTCGTCGATCATGGTTTGGGCCAGCGCCGGGTCGAGTTGCTCGTCCGAACGCGCTTGCTTGTTACTTTCACTTTGGAAGCTCATCTGCCCCGGCTCGGGGACATAGAACTCGTCGCGCATGATGGAGTACCGGCCGCTGATTTCGTTGAGGCGGGCCGTCCGGTGTCGCACCCATTGGCGCGCCACGAAAATCGGCATCTTGCAGTGGAAGGTCAGCACAACTTGCTCAAACGGCGAGGTGTGCTCGTTGCGCAGCAGGTAGTGGATGAGGCCACGGTCTTGGCGGTAGCTCTTGGTGCCCGCGCCGTAGCTGACGCGCGCCGCCTGGACGATGCGCTCGTCGCCGCCCATGTAGTCCACCAGCCGAACAAATCCCTTGTCGAGGCACCGGAGTTCTTTCTCCAGGAGGGCTTCTGCTTCGGGGACGACAATGCGCGACATGACCTAATCATAGGTCGCCCCAATGTTTATAACCTGGGGAATGATGACCACAAAAATTTGAAAATTGAAATGGGGCGGATAATGGGTCTCGAACCCACGACCTCCTCTTCCACAGAGAGGCGCTCTAACCCCTGAGCTATACCCGCCGAGCTACGCTCATTATGACCGAACTGACGGCTCTAACGCACACCCCATTCCCAAAATCCGAACGCAACTTTGTCGCTGAGCGGGTGGCCGAGCTGCCGCAAAGCCAGCTCAACCTGCGCCCGATGGAAGGTCTCGTGCGAGATGAGATAGCCGAGGTAGCCCATGGGGTGCGGCTTGAATCCCTTGACTCGCCCCGACGCCAACCCTTGCTCCAGCAGCACCGTCATGGCGGCGTCGCTCGCCGTAAGCTGGGCGCGCACCTCCTCCATGGTGGGGTCTTCCAGTTTGTCCAGGCCCTCCAACTGCTCGGGTGCCGCCGACTTGAGCCACATCCGTCGCACGTTGTGAATGTGCGCGAAGTGCCCCGCCGGCGACTTGGACTTCGGCACCTTGAGCAGCCACGCCTCGGGCGCGATGCCATCGAGCATGTAGTGATTCAGGCGGGCGCTGATGGCCCAGGTTTCGAGATAATGCGCTTCTTCGAGCATGGCGATAGGCCAATTATGGCTCTTATACCAACCGGTCAAACCACATAAATTTCGCCGCCGCTCCCCTAAGAAATCCGTGAGAATCGGCCCTGCGCCGGTTCGAGAGTCGTTTAACTAAGTGGAGGTATGAAGAAATGAAGTTTTCGAATACGATAACCAAATCGATCGCGCTGTTGAGCGTGTCGAGTATGTTGCTGACGGCGGTGCCCACCACCGCGATGGCGCAGAGCCGCGAGGAGAAGCGGCGCGAACAGAAGAAGGAAGAGTGGAAGAAGATCGGAATTGGTTCCGGCTTGCTGGGCCTAGTTGGCTTGGTGACCAAAAACGGGACCCTAACATTCCTTGGTGCGGGTGGGGCCCTATATTCGGCCTACCGATACGAGGAAGACCGCAAGAGCAAGAACCGCGCCGCTCAGGCTCGCTACAAGGCTTATAACCGGTCCACCGTGTGGCACAACGGTAAGAAGTATGTGCGCAAGACAACTTGGAAGAACGGCAAGAAGTATTACTACTTCGCTCGTGCCTAGTAACCCTCTGACCACCGGCGGCGGGACCTCTCCCCCGCCGTCTTTTTTGTGCAAGTTTGGTAGACATGTCCTCACTTTTTCTGGGTTGGTTGGACGGCCTATAGTGTAGGTTGAATGTCGGATTTGTCGTCACGCCAAAAAGCGGGGATCTCGACGCTGTTAGTTTCGCTAACCGCGGTGGCGGGATTGGCGGGCATTTCGTTGAGCAAAGGCGGCGGCACGAGCACCCGCTTTTCGCCGGGCGACATGGTGGTGCAGATCGGCGGATCCGTGCGTAACCCGGGCACTTACAAGCTCGCGCCGGGGGCACGCATGGAGGATGCGGTTGCGCAGGCAGGCGGCCTGCGAAAGGACGCCGACCAGGATGGCGTGAACTTGGCAAAGCGAGTTCGCGATGGCGAGCGGATTTATGTTCCGAGCCTCGGCGAAGAGACTCCACCGGCGATGACCTACGTTCCGGATGGCGCGGCGACCCCTTCCTATAGTCCGCCGCGGAATTCGGGACCGACCGGTCCCATATCCATAAACACGGCGAATCAGGCGGATTTGGAATCGTTGCCCGGGATCGGCCCGGCTATGGCCACGCGCATTTTGCAGTACCGCGTGCAGATCGGCGGGTTCCGCACGATTGAGCAGCTCAACGATGTCAAGGGCATCGGCGACAAGACGCTGGCCAAGCTTCGACCATATTTGAAGCTGTAATTTCGTTCGGCACCCTAATGATTATTTAGAACCCAATCGGTCCATAAATACTTTAACCGGTTTGAGTTTGGCGGTCGTACCGGTTTTGGCGCGGACAATCACTCGCAGTTCATTGGTGGTGAATCCTTGGGTTTCAAGCAAGCGGCAATTACCAATGGTTGTGCCCTCGGCCAGCTTGACCCACTGATTGTTGATGTTGGCCTCCAGCCGGAATGCGCGCACCGCCTGCCCTTGACTCATGTCTTCGCGGAGTTCGATTAGGTTGCCCGTCACCGCTCGTCCAAAATTCACTCTTCCATCTTTGGGTGAGGTGGTGGCGATTGGCCGGAACGTTTCGTCGCGCCACTTGCGGAACTGTTGCAACGCCGCGACATCTGGGGCGGCGATTTGGCCGGTTCGATCCGGCGGAACGTTCAAGAGCAAGTTGCTTCCTCGCCCGACGGACTTGAGCCACAGGCTCCGCAGCTGAGCCAGGTTCTTCACTTTGCTATCCTCCTCAGGGTGATAAAACCACCCCGGACGGATGCTGACATCGCACTCGGCGGGCCGCCACACATCGCCATCCTCGTGGCCCGTGCCGAGCTCGACCGTGTGCGGCGTCGCCATTTCGAATCGGTCGCTACGCACCGTGTTCCAATTCGTCAGGCTCGCCTCGCCCGACTCGTTGCCGACCCAACGGATGTCCGGCCCGGCGTCGGAGAACATCACCGCGTCCGGCTGATTCTTGCGGACAATGCCCTGGAATCGCGGCCAATCGTACACTTGCCGCTTGCCGTTCGGCCCTTCGCCGTTCGCGCCGTCGAACCACACCTCGAATAGCTCGCCATAGTTGGTGGTGATCTCCTCCAACTGTCCGGCGTAAGCGTCGTTGTATTCCGGCGTGCCATAGAGCGGGTGGAACCGGTCCCACGGCGAGAGATATAACCCCAGTTTCAGGCCATACCGGTCGCACGACTTACGGAGCATGGCAATGAGGTCGCCGCGCACCGCGCTCTGCGTGATGTTGTGGGCAGAAAACTTGGTCGGCCACAAGCAGAGCCCATCGTGATGCTTGGCGGTGAGAATCACGGCGCGCATTCCGGCTCCCTTGAATGTCCGGCACCACTGATCGGTGTCGAGAGCGGTAGGCGCGAACAGGCTGGGAGACTCGTTGCCCAGACCCCATTCGCGATTGGTGAACGCGTTCACGCCAAAGTGTACAAACGCGTAGTAGTCCAGCTCGTGCCAGGCCGCCTGACTCGCGGTGGGAACGGGATTGGCCATCATGGCAGCGACGAATGCAAGGGCAGCCAACATTTTGAAACCATTTGCCTCCTAACTATTCAATAAACGAATCTTCGCTCGGCGGACGCTTGAGGAACGCCTCGATAAAGCCGTCGATGTCGCCATCCAAAACGGCGGTGGTGTTGCCGGTTTCGTGGCCAGTGCGGTGATCTTTCACCAATGTATACGGTTGAAGCACGTAGCTGCGAATCTGGCGACCCCATTCGGCGGGGCCGCTGTCGCCCTTCAGATCGTTCATTTTGCCGAGGTCGATCAGTCGCTGGCGCTCGGCCAATCGGGCGGCCAAAACGCTCATCGCGGCCGCGCGATTTTTGTGCTGGCTGCGCTCGTTTTGGCAGTTGACGACGATGCCGGTCGGGATGTGCGTGAGGCGCACCGCTGATTCCGTCTTGTTAACGTGCTGACCGCCCGCGCCACCGGCGCGGAGGGTTTCAACCTTTAGGTCGTCGGGGTTAATCACGACATCGGACTCCTCGACTTCGGGCAGAACCTCGACTTTGGCAAAGCTCGTGTGCCGCCGCGCCGCGCTGTCGAACGGCGAAATGCGCACCAGGCGATGCACGCCGCCTTCGGCTTTCAGGTAGCCGTAGGCGTTGGTGCCCGAGATCATGATCTGCACGCTGCGGTAACCGGTGACATCGCCGAGGGTTTCGCTCAGCAATTCGTACTTAAAGCCTTTGCGCTCGCACCAGCGCAGGTAGAGCCGGTAGAGAATGCTCGCCCAGTCGCAGGCTTCGCTTCCGCCAGCACCAGCGTTGATTTCCAAGATCGCGTTACGACCATCGTGTTCGCCGCTCAGCAGAGTTTCGAGTTCGTAGGCGTCCAGGTCCTTTAGGAACTTCGCGGACATTTGGACCACTTCGGTTCCTAATTCCTCGTTTGGCTCCAACTTTAGCAGTTCGCTTAGCTCAATTAGGTCGTCGCAAGTCTTGCTGAGTTTGTCATAAGGTTCCACTCGGTTTCTTAATCCCGAGAGAACCTGTAGAGTCTTGTTTGCGCTCGTGGGATCATCCCAAAAGGTCATGCTTGCGCTTTGCTCCTCCAGTTCAGCGATCTGCTTTTTCAGACGCGGCTGATCGAGGTGGTTGCGAATCATATCCAGCTTCGCGCGCGCCTCTTGAAGTTCGGAAAACTGTTCCGGAGTGAGCATGCCGACTTAGACCTCCACCACTGTGGGGACGACGAGCGGCCGCATCTTGGCCTTGCGATTCACGAAGATGCGAACCGTCTCGGCCGCCACGCGCTTGACGCTCGTCACGTCGTGCAAGTCGCTCGGCTTAAGCTCGTCGAGCGCTTCGGCGAGCACTTCCACGGCATCTTGCACAATCTTGTCCGGCCCAGCGAAGCCGCGCGTTTCGATCGTCGGCGCACCAAGAATCGCGCCGCGCTCCACGTCAACAGCGATAATCGGAATGAGGATTCCGTCCTTCGCAATCGAAAGGCGATCGCGCAGCACGTCATCGTCAATTCCCGTGTTGCCCGCGTTGTCCACCAGCACTTGACCGCAGGGCTGCAACTCACCCATCCAGGCGTCTTTGTCATCAAATTCCAAGGGATAGCCGTCGGTCATGGTGAAGATGCGGTGGTCGGGATAGCCCATGCGCTGCCCGAGTTGGCGATAGACAAACTGGTGTCGCGGCTCGCCGTGCACGGGCGCCAGGTAGAACGGCCGCGTCAGGTTGATCATCATCTTGATCTCCTCTTGATACGCGTGTCCGCTCACGTGCACCGGGTCGGTGTCGTCGTAAATTACGTTCGCTTCCAAGCGGAACAAGCGGTTGATGACCCGCCAAATCGCGCCCTCGTTCCCGGGAATCGGGCGCGCCGAATAGACAATCGTGTCCCCCGCCTTCAGGCGCAAGCGGCTATATTCCTCGCGCGACATCTGGCTCAGGGCGGCCATCGGCTCGCCTTGGCTTCCGGTCGAAAGGATCACCAGCTTGTTATCGGGAATGTTGTGCGTCTGATCGAGCTTCACCCACGTGTCCGCCGGAATCTTGATGTACTTCAGCTTATTGCAAAGGTCAATCGTGTTTTCCATGCGACGCCCGGCCACGGCCACCTTGCGACCGGTTTGGTGCGCCACAGTAAACGCCTGTTGCATGCGGTGAATGTTGCTGGCAAACGTGGTGAGCAACACGCGGCCCGGCGCGTTGAGAAACGCCTTTTGCAGACCCGCCGAAACGGTTGTTTCGCTAGGACCCCAGCCCGGACGATCCACGTTCGTGCTGTCGCTAAGCAAGCAAAGTACGCCTTGCTTGCCGAGTTCGCTCAGCCGCGTAATGTCGGTGAGCTTGCCGTCGACCGGCGAGAAATCGAACTTGAAGTCGCCCGTAAACAGCACGACGCCGAGCTCGGTGTGCACGGCCACGGCCCCGGATTCGGGAATGCTGTGCGTGATGCGGATGAGCTCGAATTCGAGCTTGCCGACCTTGACCATTTCGCCGAACTTCACAGTTTGGAAGTCCAGAGTACGCACGTCAAGCTTGTCTTCCAGCTTCATTTTGAGCATGGCGAGCGTAAACTCGGCGCCGTAGATCGGGCACTTAATGTCGCGCATAAGGTAGCTCACCGCGCCGATGTGATCCTCGTGCGCGTGAGTCAACACGAGACCGCGAATCTTCTCCTTGTTTTGGCGAAGGAACGTGAAGTCGGGGATGACAATGTCAACGCCGGGCATTTCTTCGTTCGGGAACGAGAGGCCGCAGTCGACGATGAGGATGTCATCGCCTTGGATGACAGCCGTGCAATTGCGGCCAATTTCGCCGCTTCCGCCTAAAGGCAGAATTCTGAGTTTTGGTTCTGTATTCATGAATTAGAAACTGAGTGGCTGAAAAGCCAGTGAGTAAGTGACCGGGTTGAGATATTGCATCCCGGCGGGAATGGCGGCCTTGGGGTCCAACTTGCGACCGTGGCTTGCCGTGCAGTAGCCACTAAACCCGCCAAAGCTAGGTACGAGCGCCTGGTACGATTCCACGACCGGGAATACTTGACCAAACAGTCCCTTAATATCTTCGAGCGAGTAGGGGCAGAAAACCAGGTTATCTGCCTGAGTGACAAGCAGCCCTTGCGGCTGCAACAAACGAGCTAAGTCTTGATAAAACTCCTTGGTGAAGAGCATCTCGCTGATTTCGCCTTCTTCATCTTCGTAAGTGTCCGTCGAATCCACGACGATAAGGTCGTAGGGTTTAAGGTCTTGCTTAACAAACGGAAACGCATCGGCGATGTGCAGGTGCACACGTGGATCGTCAAATGCGCCCGCGCTCAGCGAAGGCAAATGTTGCCGACAGGTATCCACGACCAGCTGGTCGATTTCAACCATGTCAATGTGCGTCATGCTCGCGCTTCGGCACAGTTCGCGAATCACGCCACCATCGCCTCCGCCGACCACGAGGGCGCGGCTCGGACGGTCCAGGTTCATCAACGGAATCTGGACGAGCCCTTCGTGGTAGGCCTTTTCATCGAACTCGGTGAGCTGAATGTGGCCATCCAAAAGGAGCATGCGCCCGAAGATTTCCGTATCAAAAATCTCAATGGATTGGTAGGGTGATTGGCCGCGAAAAATCACATCGCGAACTTCCACCGTCTGCGACAATTTCTCTCCGCGAATGGGGAAAGTAAATGCCGTCAAGTCAGTTGGCATGACCAATAGATTACCCGATTTGACCCTTTCCCCCAATCCAAAACCCTGCTAAAGTAGCGTTGTGGATTGGCTCCAGCGCGAACTCAACGAGGAGGAGATGAAGCTGATGACCCGCCGGCAACTGTTTAGCCGCGTCGGCTACGGCATCGGCTGGCTCGCCCTTGCGCACCTTATGGATGGCCAGGCGCTCGCCGCGCCCAGCATGCTCGATGTCCGCGGCCCGCACTTCGCACCGAAAGCCAAGCGAGTGGTGTTCATGTTTATGGCCGGTGCCCCTTCGCAGCTCGACCTCTTCGAGCCGAAGCCGGTGCTCATGGCCAACCACATGAAGCCGTGCCCCGACGAATACATCAAGGACGAGAAGTTTCCGTTCATCGTCGGCAAACCGAACCTGTTGGGCTCGCCTTATAAGTACAAACAGCACGGTCAGAGCGGCGCGTGGATCAGCGAAGTACTGCCCCACATCGCCCAGATTGCCGACGACATCACGATTGTCCGTAGCATGAGCACCGAGCAGGTGAACCACGCCCCCGCGCAGATTTTCATGAACACCGGGTTCCACTTGCCGGGTCGGCCAAGCATGGGTTCGTGGATGACCTACGGCCTGGGCACCGACTCGAAGGACCTGCCCGGCTTCCTGGTGCTTCTCTCCGGCCAAAACAACCCCGATGGCGGCAAATGCCTTTGGTCTAGCGGCTTCCTGCCGACGCTCTATCAAGGCGCAGAATTCCGTGCGAAGGGCGATCCGGTGATGTTTCTCAACAACCCCGATGGCGTTTCGGACGCCATGCGGCGGCGCGCGCTCGACACGCTCAAGGAGATGAATCAGCAGAACTTTGAGATGGTGGGCGACCCGGAGATTGCCACGCGCATTAACTCCTTTGAAATGGCGTATCGCATGCAGTCCAGCGTGCCCGACCTCGTGGACCTCAAGCAGGAATCGCAGGCGACCCTCGACATGTACGGCGCCAAACCCGGCGAGCAGAGCTACGCGAACAACTGTCTGTTGGCCCGCCGCATGCTGGAGCGCGGCTCGCGATTTGTGCAGCTTTATCACCGCGGATGGGATTCGCACGGGACCGGCGAAGGCGACGACCTGATGCACAGCTTCCCGCATCGGTGCCGCGAGGTAGACCAAGCCTCCGCCGCGCTGGTGAAAGACCTGAAGCAGCGCGGAATGCTCGACGACACGCTTGTCATTTGGGGCGGCGAATTCGGCCGCACTCCCATGAACGAGGCGCGGCACGGGTCCACCTACCTCGGGCGCGACCACCATGGTCGGGCGTTCACCATTTGGATGGCGGGCGGCGGCACCAAGGCGGGAGTCACCGTGGGCGAAACCGACGATATTGGTTACAACATCACCGCCGACCCGATTACTGTGCACGACCTGCACGCGACGATTTTGCACCTGATGGGGCTCGACCACACCAAGCTGACCTACCGATTCCAAGGTCGCAACTTCCGACTCACCGATGTGTTCGGCGAGGTCAAGGAGAAGCTGCTGCGATGAAACACGCCTACGGACTACTGGCGTTGGCCGCCGCCTTGCCGATCGCCGCGACCACCGTGCAGACCACGACCGCCAAGCCGCGCGTTTCGTTCAATGCCGAGATCGCGCCCCTATTCCGCGCGAATTGCCTCGGCTGTCATGGCGTCGAATCACCGGCCGCCGGGCTCAATCTCACCTCGACCAAAAGCATCGCACGAGTGGTGGTGCCCCACAATCCCGGCGCGAGTGTGCTTGTTCATTCCTTGCGTGGAATCAAAGGCAAGAATCTGATGCCCAAAGGCTTCCCAGCCCTGGCTCCGGCGCAAGTCGAATTGGTCTCGCGATGGATCAGTGAGGGCGCGCACTTCACCGACCCCGTGGACTTCGCGACGGAAGTGCAACCGATCCTTAAGGCCGCGTGTTACTCGTGCCACTCCGACGATCCCAAAGCCGGTCTCGACCTGCGCGACGCGAAGCAGCTGCTGGCTCAGCTCTCACCGGGGAATGCCGAAAAGAGCAACCTGTTTCGGCGGGTGATGGGTTACGACGGCAAGCCGCAGATGCCGCGCGGATTCCCGGCGCTGCTCCCCGCGCAAAGCGATACGCTCCGCCGCTGGATCAACGAAGGCGCGAGCTTCGCCGCGCAAGCCCGAGCCAAACCGAAGCATTGGGCGTATCGGCCATTGACCATGCCGGCGGTGCCCAAGGTTGCGGGCGTCACTCAGCCGATTGACGCCTTTGTGCGCCAACGGCTCGCCACCGAAAAGCTCGCACCGAGCCCGGCCGCCGATCGTTACACGCTGCTGCGACGAGTCTCGCTGGATATCACCGGGCTGCCGCCGAGTCCGGCGGACATCCGCGAGTTCCTGCGCGACACTTCGCCAGGCGCGTACGAAAAGGTCGTGGACCGGCTCCTCGCGAGCCCGCAGTACGGTGTGCGGCAAGCCCGGCCTTGGCTGGATTTGGCCCGCTACGCCGACTCCAATGGGTTCGAAAAAGACGAATCGCGCGTGATTTGGCCTTGGCGCGATTGGGTGGTCAATGCCCTGAACGCGAACATGCCGTACAACCAGTTTGCGATTGAGCAACTCGCCGGTGACCTACTGCCCAACGCGACCCAAGAGCAGCGCATCGCGACCGGGTTCAACCGCAACACGATGCAGAATATGGAGGGCGGCGTGGACGAAGGCGAGGCGATGTATAACGTTTTGATCGACCGCGTCAACACGACCGCGACGGCGTTTATGGGCAGCACAATGGCCTGCACGCGGTGCCACGACCACAAGTTCGACCCGCTCACCCAAAAGGACTACTTCGCGATGTACGCGTACTTCAACAAGCCGAACGTCCGCAAGGTCGGCGAGGGCTTTGAGGAGACCTGGTACGAAGACGAACTACCGGTTTACCAACCCGGCCAACGGGAGGCGATCGAGAAACTCCGCGCTGCTCGCCAAGCCGAGACCAATCCCGACCGCGCGAGGCAACTGGACGCCCAGATTCGGCAAGCCGAGCAAGCGGTGGTCAAGACCCTGGTGATGCGCGACGACCCGAGCATCGGCATCCCGAAGACCTACATTAAGCGGCGCGGCGAATACAAAGGCGATTCGGTGCCGGTGCAACCGGCGACCCCGGCCACGTTCGGCGCGACCCCCGCCGGTTTGCCGAAGAATCGCCTCGGCCTTGCCCGGTGGTTGGTGTCGCCGCAAAACCCGATGGCCGCGAGGGTCCACGTCAATCGCATTTGGGAGCAGGTCTTTGGCCGCGGCATCGTCGAAACGACCGAGGACTTCGGGACCCGCGCGAGCGACCCCTCACACCCCGAACTGCTGGAGTGGCTCGCCGCCGACTTCGTGCGCGGCGGTTGGGATCAAAAGCGGCTTCTAAAGACCATCGTCATGTCGGCGACGTATCGCCAGTCATCGCGAGTTTCTCCCTCGGCCCTGGAGCACGACCCGCAAAACGTGCTACTGGCGCGGGGTCCGCGCTTCCGCATGGAGGCGGAAATGATCCGCGACACGGCCCTCTTCAGCGCCGGTCTGTTGTCGCTCAAACGTGGCGGGCCTAGCGTGATGCCGCATCAACCCGATGGCGTTTGGAACACGCCTTACAGCGGCGAAACTTGGCGGCAGAGCACCGGTGCCGACCTCTATCGTCGCGGGCTCTACACCTTCGCCAAGCGCACCTCGCCCTATCCCAGCTTCGGCACGTTCGACGCGCCGAGTCGCGAGGAGTGCACAATCCGCCGCATCCGCACGAACACGCCGATGCAGGCGCTGGCCCTGATGAACGACCCCATGATGGTGCAGGCGTCGCGTGCGCTCGGGGCTCGCATGGCGGGCACGGCGGGCTCCATCGAGCACAAGCTCGGCACCGGAATGTTGTGGGCGCTGTCGCGTCCGGCGCGTACGGACGAAATCGCCAGTCTGCGGCGTCTGCTCACCGACCTCAAGGGCGACTGGTCGGTCGTCGCGAGCGTCATTTTGAACCTCGACGAAGCGATCACGAAGTCGTAAACAAACAAGAGCCACCCCCTTGCGGAGGTGGCGCTACGCGGCGCTGTTTGGCGATGTGGTAGTCAAAGTATCGCTTATTACTGTTGGCAACATGTTATGCTCCTTCAAGTAATTTAGCTTCTCGCCGTCAAAGCCGAAAACACAAACACTACCGCTAGAATTTGCACGAATAAAATGATACATGAAAAAATTCAAGATATCGGACGACAAGTTTCTGCCTGGCGTTTGGCGCATAATCACTTGCTCGTAGCAACATAATATTACTGAGATACCCTCCCGATGCTGCTTCCGCAGTGCGAGGATCCCCACATCTCTGAGCAATTCGGCGACACAGAGATTGTCACGCATTGACCCTTTACAAAGGGAGATGAGTGCATTATCATTCTTGAGGAGTAATGATATTACAGACTCTTCATCCAGCAAACACAACTCGAGCCAGAGTCTCATCAGAAGTGCTACGTCCTCAGGGAAGTCATTACTCGTACGAAGCAAACCATTCATCAACTTAGTGACTTCGCTTTCGGCCGCCTTCGCTTCCTGGTACTTTAGTAGCATGCTCCTAGAAATCCGGAGAGCAGCCACATGTGCGCCCTCATGAAGGCAAGAGTTCAGGCACTTTTGAATCCAGAACCGCGAATCATCATAATCACCCATTGCTAGACATATCCAGCTTCTTTGTTCCTGAGCCATCCACAGACTCCTCGCAAGCGGTATTGTCCTTCTCCCTTCTAGTGCGAGGTCAGAAAACTCAACTGCTCGCCGAAAGTCACCCTTTCTAAAGTAGCACAGAGCCAGGTTTGCCGGAACCGATGGATCGCAGCCTGGTCCAAAGCGCGGCTGTTGATCCGCGATGATAAAATCAAAATCACGCTTTCTGTAGGCCACCTCAAGTTGAATCCTATGCCATTCTCCCTCCATACCATCAATCTGCTGAACCAAGGTAACCTGATCGGCGAAGTTGCCCTCAAGCATAGCGCTTACCAACCGTCCGAGTTTGGTGAGATTGCTCATCACTTTGCCCCTCATTGCATCCGCAGTGTTAGGCCCAGAACGTGCGATCGAGATCGTATCTGCAACGATGCTTGAGAATTCGCGCAAAACATCTCCTTCGACTTTAGCGCTTCTGGCAATTTCGTCCGAGATTTCCCCTGCCCGTACCAACTTGCCCGAGTAAAGTGAAGTGGCGAAATCTGCGAGCAACTCGAGAGATTGGATGTGTAACTGATCGCGCATTTCAGAAGCTTCGCGATTGTAGACAACTGGTCGCGAAGCCAACTCCTTATTCGGATATTCTCCGGATAGATACTTCCGAACTAGTTCTTCAATATCATGCTGCAAGTGGTGATCATTTCGATACTTAGCAAAAATGAAGTCTGGAGAGACTTTCTCAACAAATTTTGAAACTCGGGAATCAGTCGTGTCGGATCCTCCTTCTCTTACGAAAAGTGCTATGTGGAGTGCCGCTGTTCCAGTATCTCTTATCTGTTTCGTCCGCAGGTCACAAGCAACGTGAAACTCTTCCTCGCAATAGCTTCCTATACCAGGTATATCGCTTTCGCGACCAAGAGAAAGTCCAACTGGTAGTAAGAAGAGTTCGCAATCTGCGATCAGCCCGTTAAAAACATCCTGAACTCGTTTCGGACTCTGAGGGAGTACGGCATTCCATGCTACCAACTCCACCTGTACATCACAACCCTCTGACATCTTCTTGAAGCTCTTTTTGAGCTTGCCCCTTAGGCGAGCGAACTCACTCGTGTGAGCGAAGAAGACGCGAAGCTTACGGTTAGCCATCTTGTGGACCGGGGGAGCACTCAGGTGAGCACTCCCCGCAGAATGGGTTTAGAAGCCCATGCCGCCCATGTCGTCCATTCCCGGACCCGCGGCGGCTGCCTTCTTGGGTTCGGGCTTGTCGGCGACAAGCGCTTCGGTCGAGAGCACCAGGTTGGCGATCGAAGCCGCGTTGGTGATCGTCGAGCGAGTCACCTTGGCCGGATCGACGATGCCCGCCTTGACCATGTCCACCATTTCACCGGTGGCGGCGTTGAGGCCGGTGCCAGCAGCGGCATTGCGGACCTTCTCGACGATGACGCTCCCTTCCAGGCCGGCGTTTTCGGCGATCGTGCGGATCGGAGCTTCGCAAGCGCGCTTGACGATTTGCACACCGGTGAGTTCGTCACCTTCGAGCTTAAGGCTGTCGAGCGCCTTGGCGGCAGTCAACAGGGTTACGCCACCACCCGGGACGATGCCTTCTTCCACGGCTGCGCGCGTGGCCGAAAGAGCGTCTTCGTAGCGGTGCTTCTTTTCCTTCAGTTCGGTTTCGGTGGAGGCACCCACCTTGATGACGGCGACGCCGCCGCTCAGCTTGGCCAGGCGTTCCTGGAGCTTCTCGCGGTCGTAGTTGCTGTCCGTGTTTTCGATCTGGCGCTTGATTTGCTCAATGCGGCCCATGACGGCTTCCTTGGTTCCGGCGCCTTCAATAATCGTGGTGTCTTCCTTGGTGATGACGACCTTCTTGGCGGTGCCGAGCATGTCGATGGTCACGCCATCGAGCTTGGTGCCCATGTCTTCGCTGACAAACTGACCAGCGGTGAGCACGGCCACGTCTTCGAGCATGGCCTTGCGGCGGTCGCCGAAGCCCGGTGCCTTCACGGCGGCGATTTGCAGAATCCCGCGCATCTTGTTGAGCACGAGGGTGGCAAGGGCGTCGCCTTCAATGTCTTCGGCAATCACAAGAATCGGCTTGCGCGCTTGCACGGCCTTTTCCAGGAACGGCAAGAAGTCTTGCGCGCTGCTGATCTTCTTTTCGTGAATGAGGATGAGCGGATTGTCCAGAACGGCTTCCATGCGCTCGGGGTCGGTCACGAAGTACGGGCTGATGTAGCCGCGGTCGAACTGCATGCCTTCCACGATTTCGAGGCTGGTTTCGCGCCCCTTCGATTCTTCCACCGTAATGACGCCGTCCTTGCCGACCTTGTCCATGGCTTCCGCCACTTGCTTGCCGATTTCGTTGTCGTTGCCGGCGATGGTGGCGACGAATTCAATTTGTTCCTTGTCCTTTACCGTCACGGCTTGCGACTTGATGGACTCGATGACCTTGTCGACGGCGGCATCAATACCGCGCTTCACGGCGATGGGGTTGCCACCGGCGGCCACGTAGCGGAGACCTTCGTTCACGATGGATTGCGCCAGCACGGTCGCGGTCGTGGTGCCGTCGCCGGCCACGTCGTTGGTCTTGCTCGCGACTTCCTTGCAGAGCTGCGCGCCCATGTTTTCGAGCGGATCTTCGAGTTCAATTTCCTTGGCGACGCTCACGCCGTCCTTGGTGATGGTCGGGCTGCCCCACTTCTTGTCGAGGACAACGTTGCGACCCTTGGGGCCAAGCGTCACCTTCACTGCATTTGCAACCTTGTTGACACCGCGCTCAAGCGCACGACGTGCCATTTCATCAAAAACGAGATTCTTTGCTGCCATTGTCTAGTCCTAGTGGCGCGGCAAACTTAGCAGTCAGCGCGCCTGTCTGCTAATTATACGACGATTCGGCCCTCGACGTCAACGGTCTGGGCAGATTTAGCGCGGATTTCGTGCACCTCGTCAAGTCCATGGAATGAATGCAAAATGCCGCTTGACAAACGCTGTCAAGCGGCGATAAGATAAAGTTGTCGGACGAAGCAACAAACGAGGAGAGGACACTATCCGAATTTGAATAAGGGGCGTCCGGCGCTCTGAACCCCGCGGTTATCGAATGATATCCACGGGGTTTCTTCCTACCCGCATCAGCGCCAAGTTGCGCTTAACCGCTCGGGCCCATACGGCATAGCCGTTTGCGTTCGGGTGAATCATGTCCGGCAGGAAAAGGTTGGTGCGCAACGTCCCGTTCGGCGCGACGAACGAGCGCGAGAAATTCTGCACGAACACGCGCTGGCCATCCCGCAGCCCAATCACGAGGTCGTTGGCGGCCGCGATTTCGCGGCGCAGCGGGTCGCTGGCCTGCGCTCCGCGCGGCAGAATCGCCTGAATGAGAATCCGGGCTTCCGGGAACCGCCTGCGCAGTTCGCCCACCACGGCTTGCGTGCCGAGGAACACGTCAAACTCCGATTGATTCCCCGCGCCGGCGTTGTTGGTGCCGATCATCAGCAGAATCGCCTTCGGATTCGTGCCCGCGCCTTCGCCCGATTGCAATCGCCACAAAATATGCTCGGTGCGATCGCCCTGAATGCCAAAGTTGGCGACGCTGGTGGTGCCGGTGCTGCTGCGGAGAGTCGCCGGAACCGCGTCCCAGTTGGCCGTAATCGAATCGCCGAGGAGCAACACCTCGGTGGAGCGCTGCGAAAGGCCCAGGTTGCGGGCGTGGCGCGCTTGCCAATTCGGGTCGGGATTGCTCACCGGTACGGTGGCAATCGAATCGGGGCTCATCAGAGCGAGCGTAGCGAGTGCGGTGGTTAACATATACCCAGGAGATTCCACCAGCTAGTTGGATTGCTAGACGGAAAATATACGAGGATTACTTCACCGTCCGACCAAACACACGAAGCAGACTAATCACGTCGCTGAAGTTGCCGATGCGCACCATCAATTGGTTCAGGTGATCAATGTCGCGCACCTCGATCACCACCTCAATTTCGGCGGTTTGGTTTGGCAACGTCCGAATCTTCGCCGCCACCACGTTGGTTTTGCTTTCGCCGAAAATCGTGCTCACATCCATGAGCAGGCCTTGCCGGTTCAGCGAAATGATGCGCAGTTGTACCGGGTACGGCGTGCCGTCGCTCGGCCAATCCATCGGGATCAGGCGTTCGCGCTCCTTGGTTTCGTAGTGCAACACGTTGGGGCAAAGTTTGCGGTGAATCAGCAGCCCGCGACCGCGGCTGACATAGCCCACGCACTCTTCGCCGGGTAGCGGATCGCAACACTTCCCGCGCCGAATCATCATGTGCTCGAGCGAGCCGGTGACCTTGAGCGTGTTGCCCTCGCTGGCCACCTTGGTCACTTGCAGCGTGTCGGCCTTTTTGTCGGGTTGGACGATGCCGCGCAGCTTCAGCACCACGCTTTGCACGGTGATCTGCCCTTCACCGACCTTGGCTAGCAGGTCGGTGGCGTCGCTCGAATTGTAGTGCTCGCGGGCGAGCGCGGTCAGGCGATCTTCGCCGAGCAGTTCGCGCGGCTCAATGCCCAACGTCTTGAGCTCTTTTTCCAGCGCTTCGCGGCCACGCGCGGCGTTGTCGCCCTTGTTCAGGCGACGGAAGTGCGCGCGCACCTTCGATTTCGCGTTCGCGCTCTTGAGAAACTCCAGCCAATCTAGACTCGGCTGCGCGTTGCTACGCGTGACGAGCTCCACCACGTCGCCGTTGCTTAGCTCGCGGTTCAGCTGCACCATCTGGCCGTTGACCTTGGCGCCCACCACCTTGAGGCCCAGCGACGAGTGAACCCGAAACGCGAAGTCCACCGGCGTGGAGCCGGCGGGCAGGTCAATCACGTCTCCCTTGGGAGTGAACGCGAACACTTGCTCGCTGAAGAGGTCTTGGCTGAGGGTGCGCAGGAAGTCGCTGGACGTGCGGTTGTCACTCGACCAGTCGAAAAGCTGCTCGCGAAGGCGGCTGAATTCACCGGGCTGCGACTTCTGCTCCTCGCCCTCCTTGTACGACCAGTGCGCGGCGACGCCGTATTCGGCCACGCGGTGCATTTCGCGGGTCCGAATCTGCACCTCGATCGGCTCTTCAAACGGTCCAAACACTTTGGTGTGCAACGATTGATAGCCGTTGGATTTTGGCTTGGCGATGTAGTCGCTAAAGTAGCCGGGCATCGGCAGCCAAATGTCGTGGACAATGCCAAGCGCGAGGTAGCAGTCGCTCACCGAGGGAACGATGATGCGGATCGCCATCAGGTCCAAAATCTCTTCGAATTTGAACCCCTGCTTCACCATCTTGTTGTGAATGCTGTAGAGGTGCTTGGGACGGCCATTCACCTCGACGCCCTTGATTCCCCGCCCCAACAAGCGGTCTTTAAGAATGGCGATGCTCGCGTTCAGTTGATCCGTGCGCTCGATGCGCTTCTTGCCGACCAAGTCGCTGATCTCCTGAAACTCCTTGGGATGCAGATACTTGAACGCAAGGTCTTCGAGCTGCCACTTGATCTGCCAAATGCCGAGCCGGGCCGCGAGCGGCGCGTAGATGTCCAGGGTTTCGTTGGCGATGCGCGTGCGCTTCTCGGGTGGCAGGCCGTCGAGCGTGCCCATGTTGTGCAGGCGGTCGGCCAGCTTTATGACCATGACGCGGATGTCCTGCGCCATCGCCAGCAGCATCTTGCGCAGAGTTTCCGCGGCGCGCGTGGTCTCGGTGAGGCGCGCTCCGCCATCGGCTTGCTTGAGCTTGAGCTTGGTGACGCCCTCCACCAGGTCCTTCACTACCTCGCCGAATTTCTCTTCCAAAAACTGCGACGTGAAGTCCTCGCTGTCCTCGAGCACGTCATGGAGCAGCGCCGCCACCACGGCCTCCTCGTCCATGTCGAGGTCCACCAGAATTTGGGCAACGGCTAGCGGGTGCGTGATGTACGGTTCGCCGCTGCCCCGCTTCTGGTCGCGATGCGCCTGCTCGGCGACGTAATACGCGTAGCGAATCTTCTTGATATTCGCTTCGGGATGCTTCGCGCGAATCGAGGTCAGAAGGTCGTGCAGACCTTCCGGATCTTCCCATTTATGGTCGATCTCGAACGCATTCATGCCGGAGCGGTTAGTGTACACCGACGAACGGCGAAACACAGAAAATCTAACTATACTTACGCCATGAGACTCGCGCTTTTTTGCGGGCTTCTGGCGGGTGCTCATGCCGCACGCGCCGAAGTCACCTTGACCATGTACATGGAGGACGCAGTGGTGGGCGAGGCCGTGATCAATCAGCGACTCCTGCCCGATGGCGGCAAGCAGCTGACCATGACCATGACGTTCAACCGGCCCAAGCCGGGCGCGGTGATCATTCGCAACGAGTCGGTGTACTCGGCCGAGGGCGCGCCAGTCCGCATGATCTACGAATTCAATCAGGTCGGGCAACCCAAGAACTTGGTGACGGCGCTTTTCGGCGACCAGGGCGCAAACCTCACCGTGCGCAAGGGCTCGGAGAGCCAGACTCGCGCGGTGAACAAGCCCGACGGCCCGACCAAGAACCAAGCCGAGCACTGGTTCATCTCGACCAAGCCCAAGCTGGGCACCCAAACCAGCGCCTACGTGTTTAGCGCGGCCGAGCAGGAATGGCGGCTGCACACCACCACCTACAAGGGCAAAAAGACCGTGACCATTGACGGCCAGAAGTTTGAAGGCCATTGGCTGATTAGCGGCACTCGGGGCAAGGAGATTTCCAGCATCGTGGACGACCGCGGCTTGCCGCTGGTGGTCGAAGGGCCGGTTCGGCTGGTGCGCAAGCTGGGGAGCGGAAAGTAATGCCAAAGCCAACGAATGTCGTAAAAGTCTGTCTGGTCGGCGCATGCGGTCGGATGGGTCAGGAAGTTGTCCGAGCGGTCGCCAACGACCTCGACGTGGAGATCGCCGTCGCCGTGGATCGCGAAAACGTGGGCCGGACCTTGCGCGACGTGGTCGGGCCGATCGCTCCCGATTTGGTGATCGGCGATAAAGTGGGCGCGGCCCTCGACGCGGAGGAGTGCCACGTGCTGGTGGACTTCACGCATCCGACGAGCGCCGCTGGGCACGCGCTCTCCGCGCTCAAGCGAGGGGTGGCAGTGGTCGTCGGCACCAGCGGAATTTCGCAGCCGGAGCAACGCGAGATCGCAATGGCCGCCGAGGAGTCGGGCACCCCGGCGATGATCGTGCCGAACTTCGCCATCGGTGCCGTGCTCATGATGAAGTTTGCCGCCGAGGCGGCGCGCTGGCTGCCAAACGCCGAGATTATTGAGCTGCACCACGACGCCAAGGCCGATGCGCCGAGTGGCACTGCGACCCAAACTGCGCAGGTGATTGCCGATGCGCGGCTTCGCGAGCCTGAAAAGCATCGCGACATCTTGAAGGTCGAAGGCGCGCGCGGCGGCGATGTGCGCGGCGTGCGCATTCACAGCATCCGCTTGCCGGGGTTGCTCGCCCACCAGGAAGTGCTGTTTGGGTCGCGAGGCGAAACCCTCACCATCCGCCACGACAGCACCGATCGCACGGGGTTTATGGATGGCGTGAAGCTTTGCTGCCGCCGAGTCTGGAGCCTGTCTGGGCTCACCGTCGGGCTCGACGCGCTCCTTCGCGACGTCGAATAAAAAAGGCGCCCTCGCGGGCGCCTTTCGCTAGTTCTGCTGGAACGGTCGAATCGGATTCTGCTTGGTAGTATCCAATTCGTGGTCGTCGGGATAGGCCGCTCGGGGCATTGCCGCCGGATGCGTCTTCTCCCAACCTTGCACGTTTTCGTAGGGGCGGCTGAAGTAGTCAATGAACATGATGGTCATGAACGTGACCCAGACAAAGCCGCCGACCGCGTACATCTTCGTGATTTCATCGGCGAACTTAACGCCCATGAAAATGCGGATGACCAAGGTCGCTTTGAACACCGCGATGCCGAGGGCGATGATGTTCATCACCCACGAGCCCCACGCCGTGGTGGCCAGCACCGGGGCGAACTTCGGCATGAACGCCGCCGCAATCGTCGCGCCCATCAGGATCGCCAGAGCAAAAGCCGTCTTGAAGTAGAGGCTTGCCGGCTGAACGTGATGCTCGGCGTGAAAGTCTTTCATTGTCGAATTTGCCATGGCGTTTACTTAGGAATCAGATAGAAGAGCGGATACAAGAAGATCCACACAAGGTCGACGAAGTGCCAATACAGACCGCAGAGTTCGAGCGGGATGTAGTCGTTGCGCACCAGTTTGTGGTTTTTGGCATAGAGCCCCGCGAGCACGGTGAAGATGATAATGCCGATGACGACGTGCACCCCGTGGAGGCCGGTCGCGGCGAAGTACAGGCTAAAGAACAGCTTGGCGATGCCCGCGTTGACCATCGGATCATGCCATTCGAACGTGCCGCCCGGAATGAGCATGAAGATGCCGTGATCGTATTTGGCTTTGTACTCAATGGCTTTGATGCCCATGAAGATAAAGCCGCAGAGAATCGTGACGCCGAGCCACTTGATCACCTTCTTGTTCTCACCGAGCTGGGCATGGCGAACCGCCAGAACCACGGCGAGCGAGCTAAACAGCAGGTTGGCCGTGTTGAGGCCGCCCAAGGCGATGTTTAGTTCCTCGTGCAGATGATAGAACTGGGCTTGGTACTTCCATCGGTAGAGGAAGTACGCCATAAAGATGACGCCGAAGAACATGACCTCGGTGACAAGGAACGACCACATGCCGAGCACGTAGGTCCGCTGCTGCTGATCGATATTCTCGAACTGCTCGAAGACTTCTTCGTTGCCGTGCCCGTGATTGTGTTCAATTGCGTGCGACATTAGAGCGTTTCTCCTCGGGCCGCGGCGGCGAGCTCACGCTCTTCCGCTTCGGCATCGTAGTTGTAAGCCTCTTCGGTGACAATCGGGGTGACCAAGAAGTTGTGCGGATCGGGCGGTGAAGCAGCACATTCCCACTCCAGACCCTTCGCGCCCCACGGGTTCGGGCCCGCATCTTCGCCCTTCTTCCAGCTATGCAGCAAGTAGAAGACCGGGAAGATGAGGCTTGCCCCCAGGGCAAGCGCGCCGAACGACGAGATGACCATCCAGACTTGATACTCTTCCGGATAGTAGTGGTAGCGTCGCGGCATGCCCAGGAAGCCCGCGGCAAACTGCGGCAAGAACGTGAGGTTGAAGCCCACGAACACGAGCACCGCGTTGTACTTGGCGTAGCCCCGGTGGAACATTTTCCCGGTCATCTTGGGCCACCAGAAGTGGATCCCGCCGAGGAAGGCAAGCACCGTTCCGCCGACCATGACGTAGTGGAAGTGCGCGACGATGAAGTAGGTTGCGGTCAGGTGGACGTCCACCGCCATGGCGGCGAGGTACAGACCGGTGAGACCACCGACGGTAAACAGCCCCAGGAAGCCGAGAGCGTAGATCATCGGCGCTTCTAGAATGACCGAACCCTTGTACATGGTCGCGGCCCAGTTAAAGACCTTGACCGCCGAGGGGATGGCCACCAAGAAGCTGAGCAACGAGAAGACCGTGCCCTGGTACATGGATTGACCAGCCACATACATGTGGTGACCCCACACCAAGAAGCCGAGGCCGGCGATGGCCATCGAGCTAAAGGCAACGAAGTGGTAACCAAAAATCCGCTTTCGGCTGAAGCAGGCAATGATCTCCGAGATCACGCTGAAGCCGGGCAGGATCATGATATACACCGCCGGGTGCGAATAGAACCAAAACATATGCTGGAACAGCACCGGGTCGCCGCCGAGTTCGGGGCTAAAGAAGCCGATGCCGAACGTGCGTTCGAGCACCACGAGCAGCAGCGTCATCGCGACAACGGGTGTTCCCAGGATGATGATGATGCTGGTCGCGTAGTGGCCCCACACGTACAGTGGCAGCCGATCCCAGGTCATGCCGGGCGCCCGCATCTTGTGGATAGTGGCGATGAAGTTGACCGCGGTGGCGATGCTACTGAAGCCGGCGATGAACGCGCCCATGATGACGAGCGTCACCTGGCCGTTAGAGTACATCGAGCTCAGCGGAGTGTAGAACGTCCAGCCGACGTCCACGCCGCCAAAGATCATGCCGAGCACGCCGAACGTACCGCCGAGCAGGTACAGGTACCAACTTAGCAGGTTCAAACGAGGGAACGCGAGGTCACGCGCGCCGATCATCAGCGGGATCAAGAAGTTCCCGAGGATCGCCGGAATGGCGACCAGCAGGAAGAAGAAGATCATGATGGCGCCGTGCGCCGTAAACATGCGGTTGTAGCCTTCGGATTGAAGGAGCGAGCCGCGCGGGAAGAGGAGTTCCGCCCGGATCATGCCCGCGGCCAAGCCACCAATCGCAAAGAAGATGGAGACCGAGAACAGATAGAGCAGCGCGATCCGCTTGTGGTCCTTGGTGAGCAGCCAACTGGACAACGTGTGGCTCACGTTGATATAGTTGACCGGCTTCTCGTTCGGATTCGGTTCCGGCGCGCCCTTGGCGGTCGATGGATTGCTGATCGTAGTGCTCATTGGGTTAGCGTTGTGCTCCCGGCGCAGCGCCCAGAGTCTTCATGTATTCGATGAGTTGACGAATCTGCTCTTCGTTGATCGCTTCCTTGTACTTGTAAACCGGCATGGTGTTGCCGTAGCCCTTGGTGAGCTTGTTGTACGGGTTGATCAGCGACTCGCGCAGATAGTCCTCGTCGGCCACCACGTTGCCCACGTTGGTGGCGCGGGTGGCTCCAAAAATGCCGTAAAGCGTTGGACCGTTCTCGATATCGCGATCGACGTGGCAGGTGCCGCACTTCATATCGTCGTACAGTTGCTTGCCTTTCTCGGCGACAGTAGAGGCGGTCGGCCTAAATCGGTTGCCCGCTTTTTCCATCCATTTAGCGAATTCGGCCGGGCTCAACACGTTAACCTTGCCGATCATTTCCGAGTGCTGCACGCCGCAAAGCATGTTGCAGAACAGGTGGAATTCGCCGGTTTTGGTCGGGGTGAACCACATGCTCGTGTAGCGGCCCGGAATCACGTGATACTGCATTCGGAACGCCGGAATGTAGAACGCGTGGATCACGTCTTGCGAGATCATGGTGAGCTTGACTGGCTGGCCGATCGGCACCGTGAGCTCGTTGTTTTCGCGAATGCCGTTGGGGTGCTGCACGTGCCACATCCACTGCTTGCCGATGACAAAGGCTTCGTAAGCGTGGTCGGGCATATTGCGCATCTTGACGTACACGGCGGTGCTCCAGAAGAAGATGCCCAGCGCCAGGATAAGCGGCAAGCCCGTCCAAAGCGCTTCCACCACTTGGTGATCGTGCACCGGGTTCGATCGGTCGGCGACCTTTCCGCGTCGGTACTTGATGATGCTGTAGAACAGCATGATCGCGACGAGGATGGTGAACACGACCGTGAGGGCCGTGATGACATAGAACATCAAGTCGACCGAGTCGGCCCAGTTGGAGGCCCTCGGCGGCTGCATTTCTAGCCATTTATTCTCCATGCTGCTCCTCCTTCACCTTGTGGTTGGCGGGAACCGGAGTCGTACGATACCGAATTGAGAGATACATAATGCCGAGGAAAGTTGCGATCACCATGGAGATCGCGGCCCATTTCAGTGCGTCGCTCGCCACCAGCACGTATTGCTTGGTGATCGGGTTGTATTGGAAACAACCGATCAGCACTCGTTGCTGAGTGAGGTTTTCAATCTTGTTTTCCTTCGCCGCGTTGAGGCTCTGCGCGACGAGTTTGGACGGGTATTCCGTGCCGTAGAAGTACTGCGAAACAATGCCTTCAGGACTCACCACCACAACCGCGGCGGGGTGATTGATCAGGCCGGTCTTTTTGTCGCGCGTGAACTTGTAGCCGATGCTGTCGGTGAGACTCTTGATCGAATCTTCGTCGCCAACCAAGCAGTGCCAGCCCTTTTCGGCGTTCGGTCGCGGCGTCTTTTTGCCGTACCATTCCAGCATGTAGTCGCGACGCTTCAGCGCGTCGACCGAGGTTTCGGTCGGGTCCAGGCTGAAGACCACGATGTCGTAGAGGGTGCCCGTGGTTTGCGGAATGCCAATCGCGGCTTCAATCGTGGCCTCGGAAATCGCCATGCACGCGCCCTTGCAGTCGTAGAACATCGGCACGAGCAACAGCGGGCGACCCTTGTTGAGGTAGCTGCTTAGCAGCACCTTTTCGCCGGTCTCGTTGGTGAACCGCAAGCCCGAAGGAAGAACGCGCTTCAGTTGCTCGTTCACGCCCATTTGGTTATCCATCGCCTTGGCTTTGCCACGCGCCGGGAACCAGATGGTCAGGCCGATCATGGCGAGCACCAGGATAAGTGCTCCCCAGAATCCAGCGGCGCCGAGTTTGTCCTTCACGTTAGCGAATACTCCCTTGCGCGGCGACGTCGTCTAATGCCTTGTCGAGCGGAATCGAAACCTTGCCGGTTGCTCCGTTCGAGCGATAGTTTTCAATCTTGTCGTTCTCGCCGGCGCGAAGATCAGCCATGTCCTTTTTGGCCGCCACACCGCTTTGGATCAGCGGCCCGCCGGGAAGCTCCTTGCGAAGTTCTGGCTTATGCGTGCGCGGCTCGGGGATGCCCATCAGCTTGGTGAGTACCTGAATCGTGCCGTACGAAATCAGCACCATCGCCACGAACATGAGGGACAGAATCAAGACCGACTTGCCCATCACGAAGACGCTGAGATCGCGCGGCTCGTAGTTGAGGCGCACCGCTTCGTCGTGGGCTTCCTGATCGATTTCGTGGTTAGTGTGCATGGTGTGCAATCTCCTGAAGTCGGGTGTCGTATTCCGGAACGATCGGTGCCTTGGTGCTCTCCTTGCCCATGATCGCCAGCCACAGCGCGGCGAACGCGCCCACGGCGACGATATCCCAGAACGAGAAAGTCACCCGCATGAACGGCATCACGCAGTAGTAAAGATCGAAGAATCGCACGAGGCAAGCGAGGATGCAGAACTTAATGAGCAGCTCCGGCTTGCGCTTGACCTTTGGAGTGAGGAACGCGAACCAGCACACGAAGAACCCAACCAAGATGTTGAGGCCGCCGAGATACAGGAACCAGCCTGCCTTTTGGTTTCGCAGCACGTAATAGCTCGTGAACTCCGGCAAGTTGCCCGACCAGATGATGATCCACTGCGAGAGCGTGAAATACGCCCACAGCATGGTGATCGCAAAGCACATGTTGCCAAGGTCCTTTTGCAAGTGGTGGCTCACGATCTCGTTGTACGGAGCCTTGTTCCGGTTCGAAAGCACCAAAGCCGTGGCAAACGTCAGCGCCATGAGCGCGCCGCTAATGGCAAACCAGACACCGAAAATGGAGCTCGTCCAGTGCGGGTCCATGGACATAATCCAGTCCGTGCTGGCGAAGGTCACCGTGAGGATAAACAGGATCAATCCGGCCACGCCGTAGTTGGTGCGGAAGTGCTGCTCGTTCAAGTCGCCGGACGTATCTTGTCGCCGCGTTGAATTGCGCATGGCTAGCGAGATGACGAACCAAATCGCGAGGAACATCACCGCGCGGATGGTCCACGAGGTCTCCGTGAAATACGCGCGCTTAAACCAGTGCGCGAACGGATGTTCCGGGTGAATCCAGTGGTGATAGAAATCGTTGCGGAAAATCCACAGCGGAATGAACGCGAGTCCGAGTCCGCCCACGGCGGCCGGGCCACCGCCCGCTTCCAAAATGCGCAGCACGCTGAGGCTCCACGACCCGCGGCACACATGGTGCAGCAGGGTCAGGCCGAGGCAGCCGAGCACCATCGCCATGTAACAGGCGAATCCAAACATGTAGGCTTGCTTGCCGACGGCACCAGTCGCGACTCCCACACCGACACCGATGATGCCGATGAGGGCCACGAGCACCGATGCGTTGCCGATCGGGCCGAAATTCACTCGCCCTTGAGCTTCTGTCGAGGCCATTAGTGCCCTTCTCCTTCGGCGTGCGTCGCCGCTTCTTCCTTCTTGTCCACCATAGCTCGTTCTTCCGGAGTGAGTGAGTTCGGGTCCACGTCTTGCGAGGCTTGCAGAACTCGAATGTAGGCGGCGATCGCCCAGCGATCATCCACCGAAACACGCGGTGCTTGGGCGAACATCGTTCCGAAGCCGTCCGTCATCACGTGATAAAAATAGCCGATCGGCATCTTGCGCAGGCGATCGTCGTGGTACGAGGCCGGCTTGCGTCGCAACACCAAACCGCGCTGCGTGATCATGCCGTTCCCGTCGCCGAGCTTGCCGTGACAGTGCGAGCAGTAGATGTCGAAGCGCTCTTGGCCGTGCTTGAGCACCACCTTGAGGTCCTTGCTCGTGCTCACCTTCTTATTCCAAATCGTCAGGGTTTCCGGCATCGCCGTCACGAATCCGCCCGCCGCGTCGCGGCCCTGGAATCGCGCCTTGTCCGTTTTCAGATGGCCGCGCGCCACCACGCCCGCTTCCAGCGGCCGCGCCGACTTGCCGTCTTCAAACATCTCCGACTCCTTATAGGTGGTCACCTTAGGTTGAGTCCACATGTCGGTGTGGCAACCGGCCAGCATCACCGCCGCCGCCCCGATCAAAAGTCCGTGTTTCGCGTTCATTACCAGCCCTCCTCGTCGGCGTAGACAAAGTCGACCTTAATCGCTCCGAGCGAGTCCATAAACTTCTTGGTTTCCACCTTGTCAAAGGCCTCGTCCTTGCGCTCGATGCACAGGAAGAAGCGGTCTTGCGAGGCGCGTTCAAAATTGTTCGCGTTGAACACCGGGTGGTTAGGTCGCGGCAGCCCGTTAAAGGCCAAGCAACCGAACACGGCGGTGATCCCTGCAAGCAGAATCGTGCACTCGTACATGATGGGGAAGAAACTCGGCCAGCTGAACTTCGGGCGACCGCCAATGTTGAGCGGATAGTCAATGACCGACGTGTAGTAGGTCAGCGCGAGCCCACCGAGGAAGCCCGCTAGACCCGCGAAGAAGATGCTATACGCAACTTTCGAATCGCGGAAGCCGATCGCCTCATCCAGCCCGTGAATCGGGAACGGAGTGTAGGCATCCATCACCTTGTAACCCGCCTCGCGAGCGCGATTCGCGGCTCGCATCAGGTCATCGGCGTGATCAAACTCCGCCGAGATGCCATACAACAGGTCCTTGGGCTCGTGTCCGTGGCCCATTAGTGCCCGCCTCCATCACGTTGCTTTTCCATGCGGTATTTCAGGTCCTTCACTTCAAAGATGTTGATGAACGGCAGGAATCGCACGAACAGGAACATCAGAGTGATGAAGAAGAAGATGGTGCCGGCGAACATCATGATGTCCCACACGGTGGGATAGTACATCTGCCAACTGGAGGGCAGATAATCCCGGTGCAAGCTCATCGGAATGATGACGAAGCGTTCCAGCCACATGCCAATCGAGACCCCCGTCGAGACCAGCAACAAGATTTTCGTATTGCGGCGATTCTTGGGAATGAACAGGATTAGCGGCAACAGGCCGTTGAAGAACCACAGCAACCAGAACAGCGTGGCGTAGGGACCGCTGAAGCGGTTCGACGTCATGAACATTTCGTACTCATTCCCCAGGAAGGAGTAATAGACTTCCATGAGGTAGCCGTAGAACACGATGAGGCCGGTGGTCAACATGATCTTGGCCATCCAGTCGAGGTGGAGGTCCGTGATCAGGTGATCCAGTTTGTAAATCTTGCGGAGCGGAATCGCGAAGGTAAGCACCATGGCGAACCCGGCAAACACGGCGCCCGCGACGAAGTACGGCGGGAACAGGGTTACGTTCCAGCCCGGCACGATCGACACGGCGAAGTCGAGGGACACGATGGAGTGAACCGACAGAACCAGCGGAGTCGAGAGGCCAGCCAAGATAAGGTACGCCGATTCGTAGCGGCTCCAGTGTTGCGCCGAACCGCGCCAACCCATGGCGAGCAAGCCATAAATCTTCTTGACCAGCGGCGTGGTCGCCTTATCGCGCAGAGTCGCGAAGTCGGGAATCAGGCCGAAGAACCAGAACAAGATCGAGATCGTCGCGTACGTCGAAACGGCGAACACGTCCCACACGAGCGGGCTGCGGAAGTTGGGCCACATCGCCAGCACGTTCGGATACGGGAACAGCCAGTAGGCGACCCAGGGCCGCCCGGTGTGCAACAGCGGATACAGACCCGCGCACATAACGGCGAAGATCGTCATAGCTTCCGCGAAGCGGTTGATGGAGTTGCGCCACTGCTGGCGAACCAGCAGCAAGACGGCGGAAATTAGCGTTCCGGCGTGACCAATCCCGATCCACCAGACGAAGTTGATGATGTCGAAGCCCCAGGCAACCGGCTGGTTGTTCCCCCAGACGCCGATGCCTTGCCACAGCAGCACGCCGATGGCGAGCAGTAGCAAGTGAGCCCCGAGAATGCCGATGGCAAGCATGGCCTGCCACGGACGCCCGTGCGCCGATTGGTGCAGAACCAGTCGCCCGATCTGCTCATCAAAATCGGCGTACGTATGTTCGCCGGTAATGAGCGGCTCGTTGATGGGTTCCTTTTCGACGGCAGCCATTAGACGTTATTCATCTCCGGGTTTGGATTTCGCATCTTTGCAAGATAGGTGGTGCGGTTGCGCGTGTTGAGCTCTTCCAGCAAGAAGTAGTTGCGAGGATTCTTGCGGTTCTTGCTGACCACACTGTTCGCGTCGGCGATGTTTCCGAACACGATGGCGTTGGTCGGGCAAGCTCCCTGGCAAGCCGTAATGATCTCGCCGTCGGCAATCGCTCGCTTGTCGCGCTTGGCATCAATGCGCGCGGCGTTGATGCGCTGCACGCAGTACGTACATTTCTCCATGACGCCCCGACCGCGAACCGTGACGTTCGGGTTGTTGAGTAGCTTCAGCATGGCGCGTCCGCTCGGCTTTTCGGTCGAAGTCACCGTCCAGGTGTACGGCACTTCGGTGCGATCCATAAACTGACCTTGGTTGTCGGTGTAGTTAAGGAAGTTGAAGCGGCGAACCTTATAGGGGCAGTTGTTCGAGCAATAGCGGGTACCGACGCAGCGGTTGTAAACCATTTGGTTCAGTCCTTCATGGCTATGAACCGTCGCCGCGACCGGACAAACCGGTTCGCACGGTGCGATTTCGCAGTGCATACACGCCAGCGGCATCATCACGGTCGAAATTTCGTCACCGTTGAACACGTCGCTCGCGTGATTCTTGGGGTCGAGTTGATCGTTCGGGTCCTTCGCCTCGTTCCCCGCGCCGACTCGGTAGTACCGGTCAATGCGGATCCAGTGCATTTCGCGACCCTTGAGCACCTGGAGCTTGCCGACCACGGGAATATTGTTTTCCGCTTGGCAAGCCGTCACGCAGGCGTTACAGCCGGTACACAGGTTCAGGTCAATGGTCATCGCCCACTGCGCCCCATCCCAAGGAAACTCGTCCTTGGTGTCGGGATACATGTTGGTGTGGATATCGAAGTGGTGCTCCGGAATGTCCATCGTGCCCTTACGGACATCCTCGACATCGAACGCGCGAACGATGTCGCGGCCCTGCATGGAGTGGTGAGTCTGAGTCAGCGCGAGGTCGGTGCGACCGCCGGCGAGTTCCACCGCGCCGTTCGCCATCCAAAATCCTGCGCTGTTGCGCACCGGGTTGACGTTGACCCCCGCGCCGTGGCCGACCGAACCCACTTCCTTGCGGCCGGAGCCGATCATCAGCGTGATGCAGTCGTCGGCGTGGCCAACGCAAATGAGAGCGGGAAGTTCGACCGACTTGTCGCCGACCACCACCTTGATGTGCGCGCCATCCTTGATGCCAAGTTGGTCCGCCATTCGCGGCGAAATCAGCGCCGGGTTATCCCAGGTAATCGTGGTCAGCGGCTTCGGAAGTTCTTGCATCCAGCCGTTGTTGGCGTAGCGACCATCCCACAGGGTGGGGTCGGGGCGGAACGCGATTTCCAGGCCGTTGGCCGGCTTCGGCGCCGCGCCTGGTTGACCAGTCACGGCCATGGTTTTCGGCGCGCCACTGTTGGCGATCACGCCGTCGTGCAAAGCCTTATCCCAAGCCGCCGTCTTGGCGATCGGGGCGTAGGTTTCCTTGACCAGCTCATGGCTGGTACGCGGACGACCCGCCAGCGACGCGATCATTTCCGAAGCTGTCTTCGTGTTGAACAGCGGCGCGATGAGCGGCTGTTGCACGCTGACGGTGCCATCGAGGGAACGGAGATCGCCCCAGCCCTCAAAGACGTGGCTGCAAGGAGCCTGGTACGTGGTGAGGAAGCTGGTGTCGTTGTAGTGCTCGGTTTGGTGAACCGAAAACGGAATCTTGCTCAGCGCCTCGGCGAACTTCAGGTCGGCCGGCGCATTGTAAACCGGGTCCCCGCCCAAAATCACGAGCGCGCCGACTTCGCCCTTGGCGGCTTGCTGCGTGAGCTTGCGAAGACCGGCAAGTTGGCTCCCCGGCTGCGGCATTAACGGCGCTTGGTATTGCACCCCGCTCAAGGCATCGTTGATGTGCGCGACGTGTGCGTGGCCCGCGGCGCTCACCGAGAACCCAGCGACCACGACGGCCTTTCCGGCGCCCTTGAGATCGGCGGCCACCTTCGCGACGAACGCGGCGTCAACGCCGGTCGGCGCGGACCCGCTTCCGCCCAGGATCGCCGTGTGCAGAGCCTCGAGATAGGCTTCCACCAGGCTCGGCTTCGCCGCCCGGCGGTGATCGGCCATCGCCCCCGCCAGGGTCGGCGTGGATTCAATGGCGTAAAGTCGGTTGGTATTTTCCAGCCCGCGACCGGCGGCAAATTCGCTCGCCAACCGGACCGAATCCGGCATGTCGCCAAAGAGGTCGGCGTCAACCGCGAGGATGACTTCCGCGCCATCGAGGCTCGGCACCGTGAGGGCAGGTTGACCCAGCGCCATGCGGTTGCCTTCCAGCATGTTGTCCGGCGACACCGCGTCGTATTGCATGACCTCGGCGTTCGGGTACTTCGCTTGGAACCGCGTGATCTGCGACTTCAGCGTCGGCGAGACAATGGTCTCGGTGAGGATGACGATCGCCTTGCCGTCCTTTGCCGCGGCGGTAAATGCAGCATCGGCGTCGCGACCGAGCTGATCCCAGGTGCTCGGGAAATTCTTCTTGTGAACTTCACGCGCGCGGTCCGGATCGTACATGTCCAGAATCGCGGCTTGAGCAAAACTGCTCGAGCGACCCTTGCTTTGCGGGTGGTTCGGGTTGCCTTCCACCTTCACCGGGCGACCTTCGTAGCTGGTCACCAGCACGCCGAGCGCGCTTTGGTTGTGACCGAGCACCGTCGCGAACTGCAGCGGGCGACCCGGAATAATGTCTTCCGGCTTGGTGACGTACGGCACCACCTTTTCGGTGGGGAGCACCAGCGAGCGGCAACCGGCGAGACCGGCCAGCATCATGCTCGCGCCCATGAACTTAATCAGGTCGCGGCGGTTGATGTCGAGCAGGCTGCTGCGGTTCGGAAACTCGTCTTCCACCCAGGCATGAAACTCGGGCGTCTCGGCGACTTCCTCGAAACTGCGCCAGTATTCGGGACCGGATTTCTTCGCCAGCTTCTCGCGGACGGCGGCGATGTCAAAACCTTGATTCTTCGTGTCGGCCATGTCTTCGTTCAATTCCTTAGTAGTGGCACACCGAGCAGTCTTCCATCTGCGCCTTCTTCAAACCGCGCTCGAGCACGATCTTCTTGCCTTCTTCGATGTCGCCGCCCTTTTGCTCCAGACCCTTGGCCAGGTTGCGCTCGGGAGCCGACCATTCCGCCGGATTGCGATCCAATTGGACCTTTTGGTAGAGGTTAAACACTTGCTGTCGCGGGCTCAAGTTGGGTTGAGTCTTGTCCTTGTACAGGTACTTCTCCGGCTCGCGGTGGCACTCCAAGCACCAGACCATGTGGAACGGGCGACCCTTGGCCGTGATGTGCATTTTCTGAATCGCGCCGTGGCAGTTATTGCAGTTGACGCCGCGATCGATGTGCAGGCTGTGGTTGAAGTAAACAAACTCGGGCGCCTTGTTGACCAGGTTCCACTTGATCGGCTTGCCGGTTTCGTAGCTCTTGCGGATAGGGTCAAGGAGCGGGCTGTTCGTCCAAATTTGCGAGTGGCACGTCATACAGGTTTCGGTTTGAGGCAAACCGGCCTTGGCGGAGATTTCCACCGACGTGTGGCAGTAGCGGCAGTCGATGCCGAGCTCGTCGGCGTGGTGCTTGTGGCTAAACGGAATCGGTTGGTCCAGCGCGACGCCGACCCCCGTGTTGGCCGAGGACCGACTGACGGCGGAACCAATCCCCAAACCGAGGACTGGCGCCGCAAGACCCAGCAGCAAGCTGAGCTTGGCCGCAGAGTTCGAACTTGGCTTAAAAATGTTAGGCATTCAACCCACCCATGCTAAATGACCAGTTTACCGAAAGGTTGTCTCCCATGATGATCGTCTTCACATCCACCGAGCCCTGTCCACCGCTATCATCAGGAACATTAAAGCCAAGTAAACCATAGAATACTTGAACACTTTGAACGCCTGAGGCCGCTCTGGACGTTGAATAAGTTTCGCCGTAAATTGGATCAAAAAGATATTCAAAACGACGGCTGACACCAGGTAAACGGTCCGCGCCTCGCCTTGCACGATCGGAATTAAACTACACGCCGCCGTCAAGATCGTGTAGAACCCGATCTGAATGACCGTCGCGCGCTCGCCCTTGACAACCGGCAGCATTGGCACCCCGGCGTCCTTGTACTCGTCTTTGATCATCAGCGCCAGCGCCCAGAAGTGGACCGGTGTCCAAAGGAAAATCAGTGCGAACAGCACCCAAGCGAGCGCCGGTAGTTGGTTCGCCACCGCCGCGTAACCCACAAGTGGCGGGAACGATCCCGCCGCGCCACCGATCACGATGTTCTGAGGCGTCCGCCGCTTGAGGCCCATCGTGTAGATGAACACGTAAAACAACAGTCCGGCGATCGCCATGCTCGCGGCCAACACGTTGGCCACCAGCGTGAGCAGCACGAAGCTAAACACGGTGAGCGCGAACCCGAAGATCATGGCGTTGCGCGCGGAGATTTTGGTGGTGACCGTCGGGCGCTTGGCCGTGCGCTCCATGCGAATGTCAATGTCGCGGTCGTACACCATGTTGAAGGTGTTGGCCGCACCCGCCGCCGCGTATCCACCAAAGGTGAGCGCGAGCAGCAACCAGCCGCCCGGCCAGCCACCCGCGGCGATAAACGCCGAAAGAAGCGTGGTCAGCAGCAATAGGCTGATGACGCGCGGCTTGGTCAGCGCGAGGTAATCGCGCCAGGTGGCGCCCGCCACAGCGGGTTCAGAAAGGGTTTCGGTCAAGGGTTGCTCTAAGCCTACTGCCTCGGGGCGTGCACAAGTCGTGAAAGCCGCGAGCAGCAGCGCAATCCAAATAGAATCCGCGACGACCAGGTGGACAATCTGCATCCAGACCGGCGCGAGGAGAAGCACGTTGATGACGCCGATGGCGAGCTGCGCGTAAACAATGCCGAGCACCCACTTAGCGTACTTTTTGCCCGCCGGAGAGATGTTCGAGCGAAGCAGGCCGCTCATGTAAACCACGATCATCACTGCGACCGAGACGGAGACCACCGGGTGCCACGTGCGCAGAATGAGTAGCGTCGGCGAATCCGCGGAGAAATCTTGCCGCAATCCTTGCGCGAGCGTTTTGGCCGGGAATAGGGTGTCACCGAGCGCGGCAATCGCGCCGCTGACGCTCGTGAGAATCAGCCCGACCATGGAGAACTGGAAGATCGTCGAAAGCTTTCCGGCACCGCGAATGCGCACCGACTCGCCGCCGCGGGCCAGCCACCAAAACGCGACCATAAAGCCCAGCAGAATGAGCGTATTGCACAGGTGCACGCCCATGACCGCCGCCCGCGTGAGGCTACTGTTTTCGCCAACCAGGCTGAACTTCACCAACACGGCGCCGAGCAGCGCTTCGATAAGGGTGAAAATGGCGACTTTGCGCGCCGTGCGCCGGAGAATATGGCCCGGCTCAGTAGCCCGGTTCGCGAGCACCCATAGCCAAAGCACCATCGGCATGACGAGTCCGCTGGAAATGCGGTGCGCGTACTCGATCCACGAGGCGATCGGCATTCCGCCGGGGTGAAACTCACCATTGCAAAGCGGCCAGTGAGCGCCACAGCCGTCACCCGACTTGCTGGCTCGCACAAACGCGCCCCAGGCGATAACCAAGAGGGTCCAAAGGATGACGCCAAGCGCCCAGCGCGCGGCGGGAGAAGAGGGGGTGAGAGGCAGAACTTGACGCTTTTGTGAAGATGAACGATCAACACTAACGGCGGCGTCAGGAAGGTCCGCGTCAGATTTTGGCCGTTCCGCCATGCCCTCATTCTACCTGGCGCGTTAGGACTGTGGGCCCGGCGACTACCAGTTTTTTGAACTTGAACGAAAGGGGGCCGTCCAATTTGGCACAAACCTAGATTAAACTACGATGCTTACTATGAAGGGGACCGCAATATCGCTCGCAATTGTGATCTCCGGCGCAAGTTGGGCCGGGACCACGAAGCCGATCGCGTATCGATCGGTGCTGAGCAATGGCGTCCGCTATCACGCCGTGGTTGCCGACATGCGCAGCAATCGCGTCGCGGTCGAGACCGCCGCGTCTTCCCGATTCCGGACGGCATCTTCGTTGGTGCGCGACAACAAGGCCACCGCTGCAATCACCGGCACCTTTTTTAACCCCGCCTCGGCCCTGCCCGTCGCGGACGTTCTCGTCGATGGAAAGCTCGTCGCCGAAGGAAATCGCGGCTCGGTGCTCGGCGTCACGTGGTTCGGCGACGTGCGCGTTTTTGATATTCCCTACCGCCAGACGTTCAACTGGTTCCCCTACCGGTACGCCTTGCGCGGCACCGTTCGCATCATGTCCGGTGGCGTCGTGGCCCCCAATCCGAAAGCGCAGAAGTTTCGCGATTCGCGGGTGTGGAGCAAGGCCAAGCGCACCGCGGCGGGCGTGACCAAAGACGGCAACCTCGTGTTTATCGCCACCAACAGCAATGTTTATTTGCGCGACATCGGCAACGCGATGAAGAAACTGGGCGTGGTGGACGCCGTCGCGCTCGATGGCGGAAGCTCGACGCACCTTAGCTATCGCGGCAAGAGCGTGATTTCGGCCGGGCGCAGCCTGACGAACATGCTCATTCTCAAGGAGCTTTCGGCGGATGCCGGTGACTGGGCGCAATATCCCATTCGCCGTCGCCACGCCGGGCCGGCGACATTCCTGGTCACTTGCCCGACGAAGTACTGGCCGTTGCCCACGGCAACCACCGCCAAGCCCACGAGCGAGCGCCAGGCGAGCCTAGGCAACCGGAAATAATCTGCCGATGATTGAAGCGTGAAGCAAGTCGCGCTGGCGGCGTCCGTCATCGCCGTGGTCGGCGGCATCGGCGTCCTCAAGTTTCGGGCGAGTTCAGAGCTACCCGAGGGCATGCTGGTGCCCGAGGAGCCGCGCCAAACTGCCACCATCGCCAAGCCGTTCTTTAGCGGGCGCTACCGCATCACGCCGCTATTCAATTACCGAATCCGCGCCCGCGTGCTGAGTGTCAAGCCGTACCCGCGCGAAGACGATTCCGACCTCATGCCGATTGACCTTGCGCTCGGTTGGGGGCCGATGAGCAACTCCAAGGTGATCCGCGACTTCCGGATCTCGCAAGACGTGCGGCACGTGTTCGTCTCGCCGCTGAACCAAGACGCCTTGCCCTACGAGGTGGTGGGCTCGAAACTCGCGAACGTGCACTGCTGCCCCGACCGCGAGTGGATTGCCGACGAACTCGCCGCGATCCAGCCGAACACGATCGTGACGCTCGAGGGTTGGCTGATCCGCGCGACGCGCAACGACGGCTTTCAGGTGACAAGTTCCATTAGCCGCGACGACAACAAGGGCGGCGCGTGCGAAATTCTCTGGGTGCGGAAAGTAACTCGCTAGCCGCCCGACATTCCGTCAATCAAGTCCTTGTACTTCTCGCGGACAACTTTGCGACGCACCTTGAGGCTGGGCGTAAGTTCCCCGCCGTCCACCGAAAACTCGTTCGGCAGAACCTCGTACTTGCGAAGCCGTTCGAAGTCGGCCAAGCCGCGGTTCACCACGTCAATCTCGGCTTTGAACATCTCGCGAATAGCGGGCAGCTTCACCAATTCCTTGGGGTCGGCAACCTTGATGCCGGCTTCCAGGGCGAGGCGAGTGAGGCGCTCGAAGTCGGGTACAACGAGCCCGCAGATGACCGACATGCCGTCGCCGAACAAGGCGACTTCCTTGATGAGCGCGCTCTCGCGGAGCTTGTTTTCGATCGGTTGTGGTGCGACGTTCTTGCCGTTGGCCAGCACGATGATGTCCTTTTTGCGATCGGTAATCCGGAAGTGGTTGCCATCCTGCACGCCGATGTCGCCGGTATGGAACCAGCCGTCGGCGTCTATGGATGCGGCGGTGGCTTCGGGCTGATTGTAGTAGCCGGTCATCACCGAGTAGCCTCGAATGAGAATTTCACCATCACTGGCGATCTTCATTTCCAGCCCGTTGATGGGCTCGCCAATGGTGTCCGGCCGATTGCGCAACGGGTGGTTAATGGAGGTTGCGGCGCAGGTTTCGGTGAGGCCATAGCCTTGCAACGCTTCGATGCCGAGCGCTCGGTAGAACCCGCTAACATGGGCGGGCAACGCACCGCCGCCGCTGACAAAGAACTTGAGCCGACCCCCGGTGCGCGCACGAATCTTGCTCGCGACGACCTTATCGAGCACGCCGTGGAAAGGCGCAAACCCGCCGGCGCGGGCGACCTTGCCTTGGGCGACCGCCCATCCAAATAGCTTGGCTTTCAGCCCACCCTGCTTGGCCGCGGCATCGCTGATACGGTCTTTGAGCGATTCCAAGAACCGCGGCACGCAAAGCATGATGGTGGGGCGATGCTTAGTCAGCTCCGACCCGAGCGAGGCGATGCCCTGGCTATGGGCGATCTGGCCACCGAGGGCCATCGGCAGAACGTGCCCGGCAAAACGCTCATACACGTGGCTCAACGGGAGCCACGAGAGGAACAAGTCGTTTTCATCCACCGGCAACTGGCTGTGAATATTCTCGCAAAGCTTGACGAACGCGCGATTGGGAAGCATTGCACCCTTCGGGCTGCCCGTGGTGCCGCTTGTGTAGATGATCGTCGCGAGATCGTCCAGGGAGGCGTTCTCAATAATCGCCAGAAGTTGCGCCTCGTAGTCGGCCGGCATTGTTGCGCGGCCCTCGTCCATCAACCGGAAAAAGTCTTCGGGGGCAGACCCGAGATACACCGTCGGCACCGAGATATGCGGCTCCACTTGGGCTTGGAGTTTTTCCGACCCGCAATAGATGATCTTGGCCTCAGAGTCGTTGACGATGAAGCCGGCTTGGTCGCCGGGGAGGCTGGGGTAAATCGGCACGAGCACCACGCCCAAACAGAAACAGGCCCAGTCGAGCACCGACCATCCGAAGCAGTTTTCGCTGTAGGCGCAGATGCGGTCGCCGCGCTTAATGCCGCGCGAATCCATGCGCCACGCCGCGATCGTCACGTACTCCCAGAGCTGGGCGTAGGTCACCTCGCCACGCTCGGCCCAAGGGACGATGTGGGCCACTTTGCCCGGATTCCGTTCTACCGAGCGACGCAACAGCGCGCCGACCGATTTCATCTCCGCCATATCGCGTTACTATACGCCGCGCGCCTGGGGAAATGCTTAGTTCAAGGTCAAATCGCGAGTCACCGGAACGTCCACGCTGGTGACGGTAACGCTCACGTCGCCGCTCGAAAGGGCCCCGTTTGTGGCGCGCAGGGTGTAGGTTCCGGCGCTCAGCCAAAACGCAAACTTGCGGTCCGAACCCGTGGTGAACTGCCGAATCGCGGTGCCGCTACCGTTAAGCACTTGCACGACGGTTCCCGCGCCACTGGCCGACGGATTGATCGTGCCAAACAGGTTGCCGGGCAGAGTCGGCGGCGTGTCGCTGCTGGTGGGCGGCAACTGAATATCGCCGACATTCACCACGCCCGCGGTGGCTCCGGAACTCGCGCCGAAAGTCACGGGCAGGTAGCTCGTCGCCGTGACGCGACCCGAAATCGTAAGGAAGTTCGCCAGCGCCGAGCTCGAATATCCGACGTCCAGCACGCTGAATTCGCCAGCACTGTTCGTCGTCGCGAACTGTCCGCCAAAGAACACGCGTGCCCCGCTGATCGGGCTGCCGGTATCGGCGGCCAGGATACGCCCGCGCACAATGACCTTTTCCGGGCCGAGCACAAGCTGGCCAAGATCAACATTCGCGGCGATGGCCGGGAATCTAAAGGTAAACGCGACGGGGGCGCCACCCGCCGGAACGTGGGACACCTGCATGGAGGCGGTGCCCGCCGGCGCGCTCTGCACAAAACTGCCGTCCACGAGGCTGGTGAGCACCGCGCGCGAACCGATTTGCGTCGTCGCGGCGGGGTTCGGAACATCGTTGCTTGGAAGCCAAATCACGGTGCCGGTCACGGCAAAGTTGGTGCTTGCACCGCCGCCTCCCCCGCCACAACCCACGAGGGCAAACAGGGCCGCAACCAAAAGGATCAGAAAGTTCTTCACTTGGCCACCATCACGCGGACTCGCTCGGTCGTTTTCTTGGCCGTGAACGTGTAGGTTTGGCCGAGGTCAAGCCGTGGCCCGCCCCTCGCACCGATAAACACCCGAATAGGTTTGGTCGTCGGCTGCGCCAGGTTCAGCGTGTAGGATTGCCCGACGCGCAGATTCTCGAACGTCACGTTGAACACTTGCAATTGGCCGCGTCGCCGCACCTCGCGCACGTATCGCAGCGAATTGCCCAGACTCACCTGCAGCCCGCCCAAGCTTGGCGGCAGCGCCGAATCCTCGCGCTTGTCCCAACCGCTCGTCGCCGTGGCGCTCAGACCCAACTCGGCAAAGGCCGATTCGCCTGGCCCGCTGAGGTTGAGGCGATAGGTGTCTCCGCTGGCCGGAGGTTGCGCGCGGCCCGAGCTCGGCCCGGGGAACACAAACGTGGCTCCTTCCGGCGCGAGCACCCGCACAAAGGCGGCCTGGCCCGGAGCCAGCGACGTGACGGGCAACAGCGATCCGGTTTCCGGAACGCCCGAGGCCACGTTCGGCGCGCTGGGGATGAATTGAAATACCTGCGGCCCAACCAGCGTGGAGGCAAGCGCATCGGCGTAGGTTCGCGGGAAGCTCGTGCCGACCACGACTTGCAAATCGCTCAGATTGATGACTCGCGAGGTCGGGTTGGCGATCAGATTCCATCCGGCCCGCGTGCGCACCGAATTGGGGATCGAGGGGAACTTGAAGCCGGGATAGCTGACCGTAAACGCGCTGTCGCTGCGCACGTAGTAGGCCTGTCCGGCCCGCGCCACGCCAGTCGTCGGCGCAAGATCGTACTTGCCGGTCGCGGCGTTCCAGCGCGCGATGAGCGCCGAGCCGCCGAGCAGGCCACTCACATCCGCCGAGTAGGGTTCGCCTTCGATGCCGAGAAGGTTCAATCCGGCGTTGAAGTTTCCGCCCGTGAGAGTCGACTCGGAGTTGACATTCAGGTTCAGCGCCAGCTCGCCCGGACCCTTGTTCACCACGCGGGAATACACGACGGTGGTGTTGCCTTGCAGGGTCTGCAACAGGTCCACTTGAACGCGGCGCTGCGTGCCGGTCCAGTTTCCGCTGGGAACGCGTCCGCCAAACGCAAAGTTGGTGACCGGCGTGGTGAAGGTGCCGCCACTCCACGTGACCCTCACTTCGTAGGTCGCGGAACCTTCAAGTTCGATGCCCGTGACCGTGCCATACAGGTTCGCCGGAACCGGGTTGGCGACCGTCGCCACGCCGCCGGCCGAAGCGAACACGCGCACGTTTTCGTCCTGAGCGCCAAAGTCCACGGTCACGCGGTAGGGGGTGCCGCCAAACGCATCGCCGAAGTTCGGCACGACGCTGCCATAGCCCTGCACCACGTCCACGCGGTCATCCTGGGCCGAGGCGAATACCCGGCTGAAATCGGAGCCCCAATAGATCGGATAAATCGTGTCCGTTGCCAGAGTTTCGTTGCCGTTTTTGTCGAGGTTAAAGGCGTGCGTTTCAAAGGCGAACACGCCGAAATCGTTGCCGCTGAGACCGCTCGTGATGGGGAACGACTTCACCATCAACCGGAATCCAGCCGCGACGCGTGAATCCAAAATGTATTGCGAGCGGGACCACTCCGACCAGCTTCGGCCCTCGACCGTGGCGTTTGCCACGCCGGCGGCGGCATCCACCGCTTGAGTTGCGAGCGTGTTCACCGCCGTGCTCGGCGCGGCGTAGTAGCGCGTCAGGAGTTCGCGGGCAAACGTCGGATACTCGACGAGCACCTTTTGCAGTGCGGACCCGGCCATTTGGAACCGAACCAGGTACAGGCCGCCGGTGGCGCCGCCGATCGGCAGGCTTACGTTGCGCAGGTTCGGCGCGATGAAATCGCGGCAAACCAGGCCCTTTTGATTGTTGAGGTCGTAGGTCGGGCCGAGGTCGTAGGTGGAGGCGAGCACCTGCTCAATCGCGGTGCTATCCAGCGTCGAAGGCAGCGCGCCCGGCGTTCGGCAAATGTTCATGGTGGCCGCGCGCACCAGACCTTCTCGCCACGCGTCGTTCGGCAACGTGCGGTTGCCCATGTAAGCCAGCAACAGGCAGTGCACAAAGTTCACGGCGACTGATTCAGCCTTGATTCCGACCGAATCCGAGTACACGGGGAACCGAATCTGGGCCGGAGTGGCCGCCGCGGGATCGTAGAGGAAGTAGCCACCCGCGACCGCGTCGCGATCGCCGATCTCGGCGTCGTAGTTCACCACGCGCACCGAGCCGCCCGCGAAGGGCTGCCCGAACACCGCCGTGAGTCGCGGCTTCACGGTGTTGAAAATGGACTCCAGCAGAGTCTTGTAATCGGTCGGAAACGCGCCGCTGCCGCTTGAATCAAAGGCGAGCGTAATCTCGTTGTCGCGCCCCCGGCTCCCCGCAGTGCCATTGAGAATCACCGTCACCGGCAAGCTAAATCGCTGCGGCTGACCATCGCGCTCGCGGCGAGTGAGTCCCGCGACCGACTTCGCAAAGCTGCGCACCGCCGCATCCGCCGCCACGACTCGATCGGCACTCCGCGAGGAGGGCAAATCCAGCCGAAGCAGGGAGGCTGAGCCGAGCGAACTCAGGCCCAGCAGACTAGCGAAAAGCAGACTGCGCATGGTGTTGGGAAGGCGAAACCGGACTCCGATTATTACCGATACACAAACGAATCAACCGCGCTGATGGTTCGGCTTCTTTGGCTATTCGCCAGCCCGAGCACCACGTAATAGTACGTGTTGTTGATGGCGAGCGCGCTGCCCGAGTAGTTGAGCACGTTCGAGGTGGTCGGCGAGGACGCGTTGTTCCAGATGCTTTGCACGCCCGGCCCCGGGTACTCATCAAAAAGGTACACCACGTAGCTTTCGGCGCCCGAACCGGCTTGCCACCGGAACTGAATGGAGCTATTCGGGGCGGTGCCAAAGTTCGGCGCGGTCAAGAACAGGTCGTCCAAGGTTTCCGCCGATACCACCGAGCTGCGCGGCCCTTCCGCATCCGGATCCTCCGGATAGCTCGTGCCGAGGGCGGTGATCTGATAGTTGTAGGTTCGGCCCGGACGCAAGTTGACGTCGCCATCAATGTAAGCGCCGCCGAGCGGCTCGCGCCAGTAGTCGCGGCCGACAATCGTGCCGCTGCCTTCGCCACGGTAGATGCCGTAACCCAAGAAATTGTTGCCTTGCAGCGGCGTCCACTCGACTTCCACCTCAATCGGCGCGGCTGAATTGGTAAGTCGCGTCTTGGCGGCCCGACGCGTGGCGTAGCCCGGGTCAAACAGGCTCTTGACCTGCGTCATCGCGGCGTTATGCCGAGCGTCGCGACTGGCCGGTTGCGAGGTCCAGGCGAGCGTTGTCAGACCGGTCGGCGCGGGCAACACCGGGAACCCGGCGTCGCCGAGCACAAACAGCATGCTACGCTCTTGGCCCGCGTTGAGCGTGGCCGAATCAAAATCGTTGCTGTAGCCGACTGCGCCCGCGTTCAGCTGATAATCCACGCCCGAAATCAGGTCGCGAATCACGAATCGGCCATTGTCGCCGCTCACCGCGCTGGAGCTACTGTAAGCGCCGCCACCGTAGGCAAACACCCGGGCTCCGACGATGCGGTTGCCGAAGCGATCTTCCACGTACCCGCTAATCCTGGCCAGCGAAGACGTGGGCGCGATCATCATGTTCACGCTGATCGTCTGCTCGCCTTCGGAAACCCGCGCGAGGTTGCGACCTCGGTAGGTCACGCCGTTGCCGTCCACATATTCCGCAATCACCGCTTGGTCAATGCTCAGCACGCGGTCCAGCACGTACGCGCCGTTGGTCGAGCTTGTGGTGGTCGCACTTCCGGCGGTCACGGTTGCGCCGCGAATCGGGGCTCCGTCCACGTCAGTGATGCGTCCGCTCACGGTTACGCTTCGCGTGGCGGTTTGTCCGCCACATCCGGCCAAAATCACAGCCGCCAGGGTCAACAGTCCAACATTCAATCGCTTCATCAGGGTTTCCGCTTAATGTATCGTCATAACGCCCCAGTTGGTGCCACGTTTCAACATCCCATTTTGGCCTAGGCCCAACTGAACACGGAGTACCAGTTTTGCGTTAAATAGTGGGAAAGATTTCGAAAACCTGGAACCCCATCAACAGAGGTCGAAGTCTTTTCGATTAGAGCAATGTCTCACACGATTGACGAGTTCACTACCATCTTCTCCGATGGCCTTCCCCAGTTCCTAGATATCCTACCGCCGGTGGTGCGAGAGCGCCTTCAGGTGGAGCCGGACCTTGAAAAGCTGGTCGAGGTCGTCCTGGATTACGGTCGGCCCGCTGAGGTCCGGCTTCGCGACCGCGTCTTCCGCATGGAAAACGTGATCGTCTCCGATTTGGACATCGAGTACGTGGTCAAGTCGCTCGGCGAATTCGGCGAGGACAACCGCGCCGGCATCGAGCGCACGCTCCACCGCATCTCGGCGATTCGCAACCGAACGACCAAGATCGTCGGTCTCACCTGCCGGGTGGGCCGCGCCCTCGAAGGCACCATCGACATTATTGATGACATCGTGCGGAGTGGCAAGTCCATTTTGCTGCTCGGTAAGCCCGGCGTCGGTAAGACCACCAAGCTCCGGGAAGTCGCCCGTGTGCTGGCCGACGAGGTCAATAGGCGCGTCATCATCGTCGACACGAGCAACGAAATTGCCGGCGACGGCGATGTGCCGCACCCCGGCATTGGCAACGCCCGCCGCATGCAAGTGCCGCGCGTGAGCGAGCAATACAACGTGATGATCGAGGCGGTGGAGAACCACATGCCCGAGGTCATTGTGATTGACGAAATTGGCAACGAGCCCGAAGCCCAGGCCGCCCGCACCATCAACGAGCGCGGCGTGCAATTGGTGGGCACGGCGCACGGTCAAACGCTCGAAAACCTAATGCTCAACCCGGCGCTAGCCGACCTCATCGGCGGCATCCAAGCGGTGACGCTCAGCGACGACGAAGCCAAGCGTCGCGGCACCCAAAAGACCGTGCTCGAGCGCAAGGCTCCGCCGACTTTTGATGTGGTCATTGAGTTGCTCGATTACGACCGCGTGGCCGTTCACCACAACGTGATGAAGACGGTGGACCTGATTCTGCGCGGCGTGCCGCCGCGGCCCGAGATTCGCGTCCGCAACACGTCTGGCCAGGTCGAGGTGGTGCAACAAGAAGCAACCGCCGAACTCAACGTTCCCGGGTTCAATGAGCCGTATCCGAGCTTGCCGAAAAACGCCGAGCAAGGCGTCTTGCCCGAAGCTGACCTGAAGCGACGCGAGCCCGCGCCGCCCCGCGACAAGGTGCAAACCGAAAAGCGGGCGACCGCCGTGTTCCGCGTATTCCCTTACGGAATCGCGAAGACTCGGCTGGAGCGCGCGATTCGCGAGCGAAAAATCAACGCCGTGATCGTGAACGACATCCATCAGGCGGATGGCATGATCGCGATGAAGACGACCTACAACAACCGCCCAGGCAAAATCCGTGAGCTCAATCGCGTGGTGCCGACCGAGGTTGTGAAGTCGAACACCTACGGCCAAATCGCCGCCGCTCTCGAGAACTTGGTGCGGAGCGGCGCGATGGCCGCCGACCACCAGGAGCGCGCGATTGCCGAAGCCATCACCGGCATCAGCCAGGTGCTACAAACCGGGAAGCCGGTGCATCTGAGCCCGCAGCCGGCGATGTTCCGACGCTTGCAAATGGAGCAGATTGAACAGCGACATTTGCGCTGCGAAGGCGTTGGGATCGACCCGGATCGCTACCTTATGATCCTGCCTCAAAAGCCTTAGGCTCGGCGAGGCGAAGCGGAATGGAGGACTCGCGCTGATGAACCTCCAGGTCCAAGGAAATCACCCGGCTCTCACGATCCGGGTGATTAATTCTATCGGTGATCCAAAGCACCGCCTGGCGAATCAGCGCCTCCAGCGGAGCATTGATGGTGCTGAGCGGCACGCGCGATTGCTCGCTTTCGGGGAAGTTGCCGTAGCCCCAAATCGCGCAATCCACCGGCACGCGGATGCCTTGGCGATCGAGCTCGCGGACCGCGCCGAGAGCGAGCGGATCGAGGAAGCCGAAAATCGCGTCGGGCGGATCGTTGTGGGCCAAAAAGTCGCGGATGGCCAGCTCGGCTTCGTGCGTGGATTCTCCGGTCGTCGGAATCAGCAGTTCGGGGCGCTTCACGGTTTCTAGTGCCGTGCGATAGCCGGTGCGGCGTTGCTCGTTGGGATAGTCTTCCAACACCCAGCGCGGCGCGAGATAGGCAATGCGTTTGCGACCTTGCGAAATGAGGCCCTGCACCACTCCTCGGACGCCGCCGGCCACATCCCAAGCGCAGGTGTCGCAGTTCTCAAACTCTTCGAGGCCGATGATGACCGTCGGGATGCGCTGGTTCATCGGGTCTTCGCGGAAAATGCGCACCGCGCGACCGGCATCAAACACGATCATCCCATCCACCGGCCAGGTGGTCGGCATCGTGCGTTCGGCGCCGTAAGCCACGTCGCTCGACAGGCCGACGATGTTGAGCTCGTAGCCCGCCTCGCGAACAAACCGACTGAGATATTTGACCACCACCATGTAGGCGGGGTTGGCGCGATCCACAGGCATCCACAGGCTCAGCACGTTGGTGCGGCCGGTTTTCATGGCGCGGGCCAGGCGATTGGGTTGGTAGCCGAGTTTGGCCGCGGCTTCGCGTACCCGTTGGCGCGTGGATTCAGGCAGCCGAACCGTCAGGTTCTCTGCCATCACATGCGACGCGGTCTGCACTGAGACACCCGCCTCCTTGGCCACGTCGGCCAAAGTAATTCGCTTCATTCGCCGCTTCTACTGTATCCCATCGGGCTCGCGATTCGGCACATTAGCCGCAATAATCGCGTAATAATGACTTGAGATGAAGCTGGGAAAAGCCATTGCCACCGTCGCTGGCGCGAGCGCGGGCCTACTGCTATACGGGGCGTTGGTCGAGGTGCATAAGCTCGAAGTCACCCGCAAGCGATTGCGCCTACGCCGCTGGCCGACCGCGCTGAACGGGCTGCGAGTCGGCTTCCTCAGCGACTTTCACATCTGCGACGCGGGCACCATCGCCCTCACGCAGCGCGCCGTGGCCAAACTTCTGGAGCACGAACCGGACCTGATTCTGCTCGGGGGTGATTTTGTCCATCGGTGGACGGCCGAGAGCCTCGACCAGCTTGAAGCCGCGCTTGGCGGCCTCGCGAATAGCGGCGGGCGAGTGTTTGCCGTGCCCGGCAATCGCGACTACTTGGGCGGCTACCCCGAGCTGCTAGAGCCGCTCTTCCGCAAGCTCGGCATCAAGCTATTGCGCAACGATGTGGCCGAGTTCAATGGCGTGCAGATAGTGGGAATTGATTCGGCCAACGCCAGCCAAGCCGACCCGATTGGCTCGATGGAACTGGCCGACGCCGAGCAGCCGACGATTGTGCTGTGGCACGAGCCCGACCTAGTGGACTGGGTTCCGGATGGCGCAGATTTGATGCTGAGCGGGCACTCGCACGGCGGGCAATTCACCACGCCCTGGGGGTACGCGCCGGTGACCAGCAAGAATGGCCGCCGCTATCTGCGCGGCTACTTCCCCGACGCCGCCACGCCGTTGTACGTGAATCGCGGGCTCGGCACGACCGGCCCTCCGAGTCGGCTGTTCTGCCGCCCGGAGGTGACGATCTTGGATTTGGTTCAGGGCTAAGCCCTACTTGCCGCCTTCCTTCTTCGCCGCCATTTGCTCCCTTACACTTTTCTCCGCCGCGATGTAGAAATCGCGGTGGGAGGTGCTCCACTCAACCCAGTACGGCGGAGGATCCTTGCGGGCCATCACCTCCGTCATGTTTTTGATGTTTGCTTGCGTGTGCCTGAGAACGAACGGTAGTCGCTCCTTGCGTACCTTGGTTCCATCTTCAACCAAGATGTAAAGATCCCTATAGCTGTCTAAGAAAGCAGTCATCCACGCCGCGCTGTTGCGACTGGCGAGCCTTTCTCTAAACATTCTCCAATACGAGTCCGCCTTTTTGATCTCAAACAACTTGTAATAACTGGTAATCACGGACGCTTGAAACTCGATCGCATTTGGGTACCAACGATCAAACAAGCCGATAATTTTCGGATCAGGTTTTCCTCCGTGTCGAATCAGCGTGCTGTAAGCAATCAGCGCGCGATCGCGGTCAATGTCCTTACGGTCCAACATGGCAAGAAAGAAGTCAGCGGTATTCTTTTGCGGCCACTTGAAGCTACTAGTGTAGCTTAAGAGGATCAGAAGCTCCAAAGAGTCCTGGTAGGACATGCTACTGCTGCTCCGGTTCGAAAGACGGTTAATCGCATCGTAAGCGTTCCGACGATCATGCTCCAGATTGTGCCAGCGCATAAAGGCAGATCGACTTCTCGTCGCGAGTTTCAGTTGGTCAACTTTCCACGAAGGCACTAGTTCTGACGATGATGTGCCATTCCCACCCAAAAACAATAGCCCGACCGCGATACTGACATGTCCAATCATTGTGGCTGCCTCTGATACTCCCACAACCGGGTTCCATGGGAGAGCTTATGCACGGGCCGCTCGAACAGGGGAATGGATGTTACGTACCCAACCTCATTCATATCCATCTCTGTAGCAACATCCTCTAACAGTACTCTAACCGTCATCGCAGGCGAATTGTAACAAATCACGTGACTTTTTTGAAAACTGGTGGTCTCCGGCGGCGACCAGGGCCAGATACGTTACTTCTTGAGGATGTACTTCGCGAGCACCGGCAGGTGGTCGCTGGCGCGGGCGCCCACCACATTCGCCTCCACCGGAACCAGTTCCGGCGAACTCCAGAGGTAGTCAATGCGCGCGGTGAGGAAGTAGTCGGGGAAGGTCCAGCCGAGGCCGCGCCCCGCGGCGGCAAAGGCATCCGTGTAGCGGTCGGCAAAATGCTGATAGATCGCGCCGCGCGGCAACGTGTTAAAGTCGCCTCCGATGATCACCGGACCCTCGGCGCGGATCGCGCCGTCCACCGCCTTAATCTGGTCCCAACGCTGCTTTTCGGCGTGGTCGAGCTTGCGCGGAAGGCCGCTGGGGCCCTTGAGCCAATCGGGGCGGAGCCCGTTGAGCAGGTGCACGGAATACAGCGTGACGACCTTGCCCTCGAATTCGATCTCGGCTTGCGGGACGAACCGTCGATGACTCGCCAGCGGAAGCTCGTTGACCCGCGATTCCCGGATCGGTAGCTTGCTCAGGATCATCGTCTCCTCGCCGCCGACGAAATTGTATTCCGGCAGCTTCTCGCGCAGCACCTGGAATGGACTGTCGCCCAGTTCGCCCTGATGAGTTTCTTGGAGCAGCAACACGTCGGCGTCAATCCGGCGAAGCTCGGCGACAATGGAGTTCATGCCGCGCTCGCCGTGGCGCAGGTTCCAGGTCAGCACCTTGAGCTCGGGCATCGAGCTACCAGTGACCAATGCCCAGCGAAATCCCATCTGCCCCAGATGCACCAAGGCGCAGGCAACCAGAGGCACCCAAATGAGCCGCAGGTTTTTGCCCGCCACACCAATGACCAGCAGCAGCGCGGTGGGGATGAGCCACACCTGCGGCGGCACCGAGGCCAGCGCGGTGCCCCACCACGCGCGATCGTTGCCGGCGGCGCTCACACCCCATATCAGCAGAACCAGCGCCGCCCAGGCATACAACCACGTGACAACACGCGGGCGACGCACCTGCTTGCGAGATCGAACTGGGGAGACGGCTGCCTTCATCCGCTACACTAAATTGTGACCGCAAAGCTCTATGTTGTGGCTCTTTTGGCCCAACGGAATGACCAAATCCTTGTGGTTCGTAAGCACGGCACAACGAAGTGGTTTCAGCCGGGCGGCAAACCCCTTACAAACGAAGCCCCCGAGGACGCGTTGCGCCGTGAACTCCGCGAAGAGTTGGGCTGCGAGTTGCGGGATGTGCAGTTTCTGGAGCGCGTGGTGTGCGCGCCGGCCAACGAGGCCAACACCGAGATGACGGCCGACGTGTTCACGGCAGAGGTAGTCGGCGAGGTCCTCGCGCAAGCCGAAATCGCCGAGGTGAGTTGGGCAAAATGGAGCGAAGTCAATGCGGTTGACTTCGCTCCGCTCATTGTCGATCACATGGTGCGCCACCGAGCGCGCCTGTGATTACCAGCCGCGCGAGGCGAGCTGCTCTTGCGGGGGCAGGCTGCTGCAGTTGATGCCGACCATGGCTTCGCCCAGGTTGCGGCTGATTTCGGCCAGCTTCTTGGGGTCGTTGTAGAACAGCACGGCTTCGACGCAGGCGCGGGCGCGCTTGGCGGGGTCACCCGATTTGAAGATGCCGCTGCCGACAAACACGGTTTCGGCTCCGAGTTGCATCATCAGCGCGGCGTCCGCGGGAGTGGCGATGCCACCGGCCGAGAAGTTGGGCACCGGCAGCTTGCCGGTTTCGTGGACAATGCGGATCATGTCCAGCGGCGCTTGAAATTCCTTGGCCAGCACGTAGAGTTCGTCTTCGCGCGCGCTGTGCACGCGTCGGATTTCGCGCATGATGGTGCGCATGTGACGGACCGCTTCCACGACGTCGCCGGTTCCGGCCTCGCCCTTGGTGCGCATCATCGCCGCGCCTTCGCCGCAACGTCGTAGGGCCTCGCCCAGGTTCTTGGCGCCGCAGACAAACGGCACGGTGAAGCCATGCTTATCCACATGGTTTTCGTGGTCGGCGGGGGTCAGCACTTCGCTTTCGTCGATAAAGTCAACTTCCAGGGCTTCCAGAATCTGCGCTTCGGCGAAGTGGCCGATGCGGCATTTCGCCATGACGGGGATGTCCACGCACGCCTGAATCCCGGCGATCATGTCGGGGTCGCTCATGCGGGCCACGCCACCATCGCGGCGGATATCGGCGGGCACGCGCTCCAGGGCCATCACGGCCACGGCACCGGCGTCTTCGGCGATCTTCGCCTGATCAGGATCAACGACGTCCATGATGACGCCGCCCTTAAGCATCTCGGCGAGACCGACCTTTTCGCGCCAGGTCTTGAGTCGGGTGGGGGGAAGGGTTGAGTCCAAAATGGTGCTCATCTCACGGCAAGTTTACCCGGCAGAACCCGCATTTTGAACGAACAACGAGGTCCTGGTAGCGTTACCAGGACCTCGCTTGCCGAACGTTGTTCGCGATTAGCGGCCGATGATGTTCAGGCCGAATCGATCGAGGATGAAGAAGAAGTTGGCCACCGACGTGGAGAGCTGAGCGATGCGGTTGGCATCCGGCGTCTTGCTATCGGCGAAGAACACGATGTCGCCCGGGCGAAGCGCCAGGTTCTGATTCGCGTCGTTCTTCTTGAGGAACTTGATGAGGTCGACTTGAATAAAGTCGTACTGCCCCGGCGAGCCCGGACGCGGTCGTTGAACCGTGGTCTTACTCAGTTGGGTGCGGTAGGGAATGTCGCCGCCCGATTCGACCAACGCCTCGCTGAGCGTCATGCCGTCGCGGAACAGCTTTGGACCCGGCTGTTGCACAGCTCCGAACACGAACACGCGGTTGTTCAGATTTTCCGGCACGGCGAGCACGTCGCCGTCCATCAATTCGTAGTTTTGCGAAAGGTCGCCGCGCTTGAGCAGGGCGTCTAGGTCCACGGGAATGAGTTCCTTGCTACCGCGACGTTGAAGCGTAGCGCGCTTGCCATCGGCGGCGTTCTGTGGGAACAGGCCACCACCCGCGGCGATGAGGTCCAGAACGGTGTCGCCCTGGCGAATCGGAATCAGACCCGGGCGGTTCGCAGCACCCGTAATCGAAGCCGTCATCTGGCGGAATTGTACGATCGTCACCGAGACGCGCGGGTCGCGAAGGCGGAGCTTCTTGACATACTCGCGGGCGAGCTCGGCTTCAAGTTCGCTGGCCGTCAGTCCTTCGGCGCGGATGCTACCGATGAACGGCGCGGTGACCTTTCCGTCGCGTCCGACTCGCACTTCAGCCGCGATTTCTTGCAGGCCAAAGACTTGAATGCGGAGAACGTCTTCCGCTTGCAGGCGGTAGGTTTCCGTGCTGGATTGGCCGAACGCCGAGGAAATCAGCGTCAGGACCATCAAAATCCAAAGTGCGAACTTTTTCATACTATGCAATTTCTTGCTGCGCAAGCCTACCCGAATCCCGAGTCGCGGCTCCGCTTGCCTTCTAAGACGATTGTGAACTCTCCTTTGGAGGGAACTTCTTTCTCACTGGGAATTATTGGCAACTCAGCGCGAAAAACTTGCTGGTGAGCCTTCGACATTTCTCGACAAATTGCATATCGCCTTCCGGGAAGCGCTTTTCCGGCGACTTCCAAGAACGCTCGCACCCTAAATGGCGACTCGAACACCACCAGCGTGAGCGTGCTTTCGGCGTAGGCTTCGAGCTCGCGGCCCATAGGTCCGGGCTTGCGGGGCAAAAACCCAAGAAAGGCGAATCGTTGCGCGTAAAATCCGCTGAGCATAAGAGCGGTGGTCACCGCGCTGGGACCCGGAATCGCGTCCACTTCAATGTCGTCTTCGCGGGCAAGGTCTACCAGTAGCGCGCCGGGGTCGCTAATCGCGGGGGCGCCGCCGTCGCTGAGCACGGCCCATGTTTGATCTTTGGCCACCTCGTCCACGTAGGCTTGAACGGCCCGTGGCGTGGTGTGCTCGTTGAGCGTGCGCATCGGCTTTTTCACGCCGAGCACGGTTTGCAGTTTGCCGCTGATTCGGGTGTCCTCCACAAACCAACCGTCGGCGTTGGCGAGCTCTTCCCGGGCGCGCGGCGAAAGGTCGCTGAGGTTGCCAATCGGCCCCGCCACAACGACCAGTCGCCCGCCCACGTTAGTTTCCGGTTTTCTCGCCGGTCAAGTCCTTGGAGCTAGGTGCCTTGTCTTTGGCCTTTGTGGCGTCGGCGGCCTTTTTCTCAGCCTCGGCGGCCTTTTTCTCGGCCTCGGCGGCTTTACGCTCGTCTTCGGCGATCTTTTCGCCCTGCTTCTTAATCTCCGCGCGCTCCTTGTCGGTCGCGAGCTTGTCTTGTCGCCACTGCTTGAGGAGGTCTTCGGCGGCCTTAATTTCTTCCGGCGTGCCGAGCTTCGCGTTTTTCAGCGAGAGCAAGGTCGCGCCCAGGTTGCCGAAATTGGCTTCGTTCACCGGCTCAAAACCGGAGTTGGCTTGGATTGCCTTGACGAGTTGACCTGCGGCTTCGGGCCGCTTGGCGGCAATGAGGTTCTTGGTGAGTTCAAGTCGAAGACCGACCGATTCGGTCGTCCCCAGATACTCCTCGGTGGTGGCCAGAATGCGCTCAATGTTCTTGGTCTTTTGCTCTTGGGTCCACGCTTTCATCAAACGTTGAAGAGCAATCTGTCGAGAGAAAATAGTGAGGCGTCGATCCGCTTCCGATTCTCCGCTGAGCGGACTTTCCAGGATGCCTTCGTACTTGGTGATCATTGCCGGATTCTTCGGGTCGAAGTTGTCGCTGTAAACCGTGAACAGGTTCTTCGCGCCGTCGCTCTTCCAGGTCACGCCTTCCTTGCGGACGGCGGCAATCTTTTCGGTGCGAATGGTGCTGGCGGCTTGGCCGACCACTTCGTCGCGAACAGACGCCTTGATCTTGTCGAATTCCTTAATCGGGTTGACCGTGCGCTTGACGATAAAGTAGATCGCCTGCCCTTCTTCGGTCGGCAGCGGGCCGACGGTGGAGCTTTGCTTGGCGCTCTTGAGCTCGGCCTTGGCCGTGCCCAGCACCATGCCCACGGGTAGATTTTGGGTCGAGTCTCGAAGCCGCTTGCCCTCTTCCGGCATGTCCTCCGAGTACTTCTCCATCACGTCTTCGAACGACTGGCCCGCTTTCAGATCCTTTTGCGCGGACTCGATCTTGGCCGGGTCTTTGCTGTAGATTCGCTTGACCATGAGGATGTCGCGCGACACCTTCAGGTCGGCATCGTCGAACGTAAGTTCGTCCTTCAGCTTCTCGCCGTACAGCGAAAGGCTGCCCTCGGCGATGATTGCTTCGCGCTTCGTGGGGTCAGCGAGCGCCTTGCGGAATCCATCCAGAGCCTCCTTGCGAGCTTGCTCCAGCGGACGCTTGGCTTCCTTTTCAAAGGCGGCGGCGAAATCTTGGTCGGTCGCATCGCTCTTGAGTTTCTTTTGGATGATCATTTGCATGCGCATCTGCTCAAGTTGCGAGTTGATGGACGCATTGAACTGGTTAATGATCTCTTCGTCGGTCGGCTTGAACCCAGCGCGCTTTACGGTTTCGAGCGCGTAGGCGGCTTCCACCGAATTGAAGAGCATGTTGCCATAAACATCCGGCACGATCTCGGCCGCCAGCGATTGGTTCGGCTGCTGCTCTTCGATGGCGCGGACGCGGTCGCTGACCTGCGAAAGCAAAATCGGCGTGGAGCCCACCATTCCGAGCGGAATCTCCTTACTCGCCTGATCGGCCCCGCCGCCGGTGCTGTTGCCCTGACACTGGAACATGCTCGTGCCGAGCGCAAGGATCATCAGGACCCCGATGGTCCACGAGCACCCTTTGTGCTCACTAAGTTTCTTAACCTGACTAATTGACATGGGCCAAAATTCGCTATTACGAAAACCCATTATGGCACTCGGTCGGTTCCCGCACCGAACAGTGACTCATTTTTATCGAAATAATTGTAGACACCCCCTTGCATTATGTAGACAAAGCCTGGGTAAAGTGGAGATGCCATGGCTAAGGGACTAACACGACGGCAGGAAGCAATTCTCGTTTTTGTCAACGAGTACATCAAGGAAAAGGGGTATCCGCCCTCGATTCGGGAAATCGGATCGCACTTTGAGATCGGCTCGCTGCGCGGGGTGACGGTTCACCTGGACGCGCTAGCCAAGAAAGGCTTTATCGCGCGGGCAAACACGCCCCGCTCCATCCGAATTACGCACCCGGCCTACGAGAATTCGGCGAACCGCACCGCGATGCTCCCGCTCGTCGGGACAATTGCCGCCGGGATCCCCATCACCGCCGACCAGCACGTGGAAGACCTGATTCCGGTACCCGCGCAAATGGTGAAGAACATCGAAAACGCGTTTCTGCTTCGGGTGCGAGGCGACTCGATGAACGGCGAAGGCATCATGCCGCGCGACCTGGTGGTAATCAAGCCCCAACAAACCGCGGTGAACGGCGACTTGGTCGCGGTTCTCCTCGGCGACGAAGCCACCGTCAAGCGCATTCGCTACGAGCCGAAGGGCACGTTCCTCATCGCCAGCAACCCCAACTACAGCCCGATTGCGGTGGATCGCGAAGACGCCAAGATCATTGGCCGCGTGGTCGGCCTCATACGCGACTACGCGGGCATGGCGTTCTAAGCAAAGTCGGAGGTCATCTTCTTGCCCGCCAACAGGTGGACATGAAGATGATCCACCACTTGGCCGGCATCCGGCCCCTGGTTGATCACGAGGCGATAGGTGGTCAGTCCGAGTTGCTCGGCGACCTTGCGAGCCGCGTTAAGAAGGTGGTTGTGGTCGCCTTGGTCGCCGGTCGCGGCGACGCCCTGCACTTCGGTCTTCGGAATCACCAACACGTGCGTCGGCGCTTGCGGGTGAATATCGCGAATGGCGAAGCAGTGCTCGTCTTGCCACAAGACTTCGCCCGGGATTTCGCCGTTGAGAATGCGCGTGAAAATCGAGGCCATGGGTAGAGTCTATCCCAGATGAAATCGCCCCTCATGATCCTAAGCCTGGCCGCCTCGGCGGTGCTCATTTGGCTTGGCGTCAGCGGGCGAATCCCGAATTCTTGGCAAGAGTGCGTGGGCGCCGTGGCGGGCGCTTGGTGCGTGTGGCTCGCCGCCAAAGAGAACATTTGGAACTGGCCCATTGGTTTGGTCAACGCCGTGTTCACTGGCATCGTGTTGTTTGAGGGCAAGCTTTTTGCCGACGCCTGGCTGCAACTCGTGTACTTCCTGTGCGGCATCTGGGGCTGGTGGAGCTGGGTCTACGGCGGTGCAAATCGCACCGAACTCCCCGTGACCCGATGCTCCCGGACCGAGCTGTTAATTGGGCTAGCCCTGGGGGCCATCGGCACCTACTTCGCCCGGCTCCTGCTCATCCGCTACAACGGCGCCTCGCCCATGCTCGACGCGGTGCTGACCTCGTTCAGCCTCGTCGCGCAGTACTGGCTCATCCGCAAGCGCATCGAAAACTGGGTGCTCTGGATTGTGCTCGACGTGGTTTACGTGCCGTGGTTTGCCTATCGCCAGTACTACCTGTTCGCAATTCTCTACTTCGTTTTCCTCGTTCTAGCCGTGATTGGATACCGCGACTGGAAGAATTCTTTAGAAAAACCTGCAATCGCCTCTACATTGTAATTGCAAGTTAGTTACAATAAGAATATGCGCAAGGCGTTTACTCTTATTGAACTGCTCGTAGTCATCGCGATTATCGCAATCCTCGCGGCCATTCTCTTCCCCGTTTTCACGCAAGCCAAGCTGGCCGCCAAGAAAACGCAGGACCTTTCGAACCTAAACCAAATCGGCAAGGCGATCATGCTCTACGCCAACGACAACGACGACCGCACGATGGTGGTCAACCATACGCTTGACATCGGGTGGTTTGACCCGCTGTTTGGGTACGTAAAGAGCAAGGACGCGTTCCGGACCCCCGCCTACAAGCGCAAGCCCCTGGATGAGGACGGCACGCTCGTGACGCCGGAAAGCGACTACAGCATCAACGGCCTTTACAGCCACGGCGAGGTGCTGGGCAACATCTCGCGGCCCGCCGACCAGATTCTGGTTTCCGTGCGCGACATCGAGGCCATTGACGCCGAGTACCACCCCTGGCCGGAGACGGCGGTTGCCGATCCGTTCACCAACGACTGGAACACACTGGCCGCCTACCAAGGGTCGGAAGCACCGGGCGCGCCAGTCGAAGAGTGGTTCCAAACCCGCTTGGCGCAACGAGCGTTTGGCAACGGCACCAACTTCACTTTCTCGGACGGGCACAGCAAGTTCTCGGCGTGGGAGCGCACCTTACGGCTGGACAACCAACTGCCGGGGCAGCACAATGTGGATCGCGTGGTGGGCAAGCTAAACTAGCGCGTGGCCCACTACGTGTTGCTGTACGAATTCGTGGACGACTTCCTGGCGCGGCGCGGAGCCTGCCGCCAGGAGCACCTCGACCAGATTTGGGCGGCCGTCGAGCGCGGCGAGATTTTGCTTGCCGGAGCCCTGGAGGAACCCGCCGATTCGGCCATTCTCGTGTTCGTCGGCGATGGCCCCGAGGCCGCGGAGGAATTCGCTCGCGAGGACGTGTACACCCGCGATGGACTCATCACCAAGTGGTCGGTCCGCAAGTGGAACACCGTCGCGGGAGAACTCGCGAGCAACATCACCCGGTAGATTTCTGGCAATTTTTTCGCCCAAATGGCACGAAACTGCCTTACAATAAGGGCGTGAAAGTTGTTTCTCTGTTCGTGGTCGCCAGCGCGGCGGCCAGTGCCTCGGCCTCGTTTGACCTCCTCTATGTGGCCGATCGCGGCAACGATATGATCCATCGGTTCGATGGCGGGAGCCGCGCATACCTAGGTTCAATCGGCGGGGGCGGCATGCTCAACAACCCGGCGGGAGTCTATGCCGATGCCAGCAACGGCAGGTTGGTCGTGACCGCGGAGAATGGCACGTTCCAGTTCGATTTGTGGAATGGCGCGTTGCTCAACGCAGTGGGCTTCTACGCGGGCGGTCACATCACCAAAGCACACGGCAGCTACACCTTTAACACGAATTTTAATGTGAACTACCTTGGCGCCGTGGTGCCTAATGTTGACGGTTGGTATGGAGCACCATCCCTGCCGCTGTCCGCCACTTACACGGCGACCGCATTTCGTAACAATGTCCTGGCAACGGTCCATGGCGGCACCAACTGGCGCGAATATAGCTACACCGCCCTGTTTGGCGCGGCAACCTTAACGCGCTCGGTTACGCTAGCAGCTCCCGCGACTGGCCAAATCGCCATGAGTCAGACGAGCAATCTCCACCTGGCGGCTTCGGGCACGACCAACCAAGTGATCTCCGCGTCGACCAGCAGCAACTTCTCGAGCACGTTCAACATACCAAATATCTCCGTCGTCAAAGGTGTGGCGTTTGGTCACGGCGACACCTTCTACACCTGCGGCACGGTATCCGCGGGCAATGGCCTGGTTCAGGTGATGAATACAAATATTGGCTACGGGCTCGGCACCTTTGGCGCTGGCATTCTCAGCGACCCGGTCGCGATCTCCACGATCATCGCGCCCGAACCGAGTTCGCTGTTTGCTATGGCCGCCGGAGCCTTACTGCTTCGCCGCCGCCGAAAGTCAGTACACTAAGCGAGTGGTTCAGGCGGATATTCAGCGACGATTTCATGGCCTTTCGCAGATGGTGGGCAACACGCCGTTGCTCGCCGTGCACTTCCGATTTCGCGGCGAAGAGCGGACCATCTACGCCAAGGCCGAATATCTGAACCTGACCGGCAGCATCAAAGACCGGATGGCTTACACCATCCTGCGCAAGGCGTACTGCGAGGGCGCGATCGCGCCCGGCGAAACAATCGCCGAGGCGACCTCGGGCAACACCGGAATCTCATTCTCGGCGCTCGGGCGGGCGCTCGGCCACCCCGTGGTGATCTTTATGCCGGATTGGATGTCCACCGAGCGGGTGAAGCTCATTCAGAGTTTTGGCGCTGAGGTGGTGCCGATCAGCCCGGCCCAGGGCGGATTTTTGGGGAGCATCCGCGCCACCGAAGACCTGCGCACCCAGCGCGGCGACGTCTTTTTACCGTGCCAGTTTAGCAACTGCGTGAACTGCGAGGCCCACGAACAAACGACGGGCCCCGAGATTTTGGAGCAGCTCCGCCTCATCGGCAAAAAGCCAAACGCGTTTGTCGCGGGGGTGGGCACCGGCGGCACCATCATGGGCGTCGGGCGATTCCTGCGGGAGAAGGTGCCGGGCGTACAGATTCACCCGATGGAGCCGGCCGAATCGCCGACGCTTTGCACCGGCCACAAAATCGGCAAGCACCGCATCCAGGGCATTTCTGACGAGTTCATTCCCGAGATCGTCAAGCTCGAACAGCTCGATAGCATCGTGGATGTCAATGACGGCGACGCGATTATCATGGCCCAGCAACTGGCCACGCGCATGGGATTGGCGGTCGGAATCAGTAGCGGCGCCAACTTCCTGGCCGCGCTGAAAATTCAAAACGAAATGGGCGGCAACGCCGTCGTCACGACCATTTTCTGCGACGACAACAAAAAGTACTTGAGCACCGATCTGCTCCGCACGGAACCCGTCGCCGAGGGTTATCTCGCGCCGGAAGTCGAGCTGATTGGTTGGGAAGCGATCCGCCGCGTAGCCTGTGGCGGGAGCGTGTAAGAGTCGAACTCACCTGACCCCGAACGAGGTCACAATCGGTTTTGAAGACCGCGGGGCACACCGGCACCCATGCGCTCCCGAAATCTTATCGGTCGGCCATTTTCGCCTTAATCGCCTTCATCGCCGCCTCGGTGCGGCTGTTCACCTGCAGCGCCTTGAGGATGTTGCTGACGTGGTTTTTCACGGTCTTTTCGGCGATGCTCAGCTTGTCGGCAATCTCCTTGTTGCGCAGACCCTCGGCGACCAGATCGAGAATCTCGGACTCGCGATCGCTAAGCGCAAAGAGCTCGGTGTCGTCGGTATCCACATCTTCCTTTAGGCGGCGGAAGTCGGCAATGACCTTGCTGGCGATACGCGGCGTGATGACCGCCTCGCCCTTGGCGGCGGAGCGCACGGCGAGAATCACATCCTGCGGCGTGCTGCTCTTGAGCAGATAACCCAGGGCGCCCGCGCGGAACGCCTCGAACACGATATCGTCGTCCTCGTTGACCGTCAGCACCACCACATTGATGCTGCGATCCTTCTTCAGCACCTTGCGAATGAGCTCGATGCCGTCCATTCGCGGCATGTTGATGTCGGTCAGAAGTACGTCGGGCGACTCGGCGAGGCACGCTTCCAGCGCGTCCATGCCGTCCTTGCACACGGCAAGAATCTCGCATTCCGTCATAAAGCCCAGCGTCTTTTGGATGGCGTGGCGATAGGCCGCTTCATCTTCCGCGACAACAACCTGGACTTTTTCGGACATACGTGCAGTATAGCAGGCTGTAAACTAGCGACCATGGCCGTGTTGGAAGTCGAAAACCTGAGTCTCGCGATTGGCGGAATGCCGATTTTGCGGGGCGTTAGTTTCCAGGTGGAAGCCGGTCAAACACTCGGCGTGGTGGGCGAATCGGGGTGCGGTAAAAGCATGACGGCCAAGGCGATTATCGGCATGGCGCCCCCTGGGTCGGCGGTCTCGGGCAGCATTCGCTTGGCCGGTCAAGAACTGGTCAGTTCGCCCGAGAAATCCTGGCAGCAGATTCGCGGCAAGCAGATTGCGATGGTGATGCAGGATCCCTTCACCAGCCTCAATCCGGTGCTCAACGTTGGCTCGCAGATCGCCGAGGTGTTTGAGCTGCACCAAAATTCCACGCGCCGCCAAGCCTGGACGCAAGCCGTGGACATGCTCGACCGCGTGGGCATTCCCGATCCGGCGGCCAGTGCGCGCAAGTTTCCGCACCAAATGAGCGGCGGCCAGCGCCAGCGCGTGGTCATCGCCATTGGGTTTGCCTGTCGCCCGCAGGTGTTGCTGGCCGACGAGCCGACCACCGCACTGGACGTGACCCTGCAAGCTCAGGTGCTGAGATTGCTGAAGGACTTGCAAACCGAGTGCGGCACGGCGGTACTGCTAATCTCGCACGACATCGGCGTGATCGCCGAGACGAGCGACGAACTCGCCGTGTTTTATGCCGGCCAGGTGGTGGAGCAAGGTCCGCCGACCATGCTGCGCGCGCCGCAACACCCCTACACGCAGGCTCTGCTCGGCGCGGTTCCGCAGCCCGGGCGCGACCGCTTGGCCAGCATTTCAGGGCAGCCACCGCGATTTGATGCGTTGCCGCCGGGGTGTGCCTTTGCGCCGCGCTGCCCTTACAAGGTGCCGGAATGCGATCAGCCGCAGCCTTTGCGGCAGCTTGCCGAGGGCATCGCCGTCCGCTGTTTGCGAATCAATGGCGCGCCAATGGCGTCATCACCATTGGAGAAGTGAAATGACCACTGCAAGTAAGGTTGGAATTGGTTTCGGAATCGCGCTTGTCGCGTTGTTCGGGCTCAAGTTTGCGCTCGGGCGCCCGACCGACGAGGAAGCGATTCAGGCTGCCCTGAAGGAAGCTCTGCAGGCGAGCCGCGAGGGGCGCCCGGGCGCGGTGCTGGACTTTGTCAGCCGAAACCTCAAGGTGAACAGTGAGGAGGCGCAAGGGGCGGGCCGCGGCGAGGTGGCCAATTACATCCGCAACGCCAAGCCCGATATCGAAGTGCTCAACCCGAAGCCGGTGATCACCGGCGACACGGCGACGATTGCGTCCCCCGTGAAAGTGAGCGTCCGCATCGCGATGGTGCAGCTGCCGGCGGTGACGATTGACGCGCGCATTGGCCTGGCCAAGGAAAGCGGTCGCGAATGGCTAATCATCCCCGTCCCCAAGTGGCGCGTCACCGAGATTCAGGCGGATAACATTCCTTCGGAGTTGACCGGGAACTGAAACGTCGCCCGCATGGGGTGTCTCGAGAAAGAACTGCTTCTTCAAAGGACTTAGAGTGATAGCAGTGGCGACCGTGAGCCCCTACTGACGGGGTAGAACCACACCGGGTCAACCCATCTGGTCACCGGTACCCGAGCCCGCATAATGTGGGAACTGGCCAGGAACCGATGTTGTTGCCTCCAGTGGGAAGCACCCTTGGTTGCGTGACCAAGCTTCCCGAAGTTAGGAGGTAACAACATGAAAAAGTTAATCTCGCTTATCCTCATCGGAGCGCTGTTCACCGGCGCCCTCGTCGGCTGTAACAAGGCCGAAGACCCCAGCAACGGTGGCGAAGTCACCACCACTGGTGGCGACAACAAGACGCCGGGCACTGGCGAACCGGCTCCGACCAACGAAACCGAGCCCAAGAAGGCCACCGAAGCCGGCAAGTAACGCTGGCGAACAACGGGGCGGGAGGCGACTCTCGCCCTATTTTTGCGCCGAAATGTGCCAGGTTCGGGCGTTCAGACGACTCTGATTATCCGGCAACGAACCCAGACCCATGGCCGCCGTGAGCACACCCCACGCGGCGTCCGCGCCCAGGCGGGGGGCCAGCAGCTTGTGAACCGTGACCATGCTTTCCTGCGCTCGCGCCTGCAGACCGTCGGTCAAAAACGGGGTTTGCGCCATGATACGCAGCCAACAACACATGTCGTGCGAGACGCCCACCTCGTCGCCAAACAGGAGCGCCACGGGGTCCTCGGTTTCGCTGAGTTGCCGCAACGTAATCGCCTCCACGCGCTCAAGAGCGGCCACGGCAAGGTCGTCGCGAGTCGGGAAATAGTAGAAAATGTTGGCCTTGCGGACGCCGACCGTCCGCGCAATCTGATCCACGCTGGTGTTGAGCAAGCCGCTCGTCGCGAAGAGTTCAAGAGCGCCGTCCAAAATTCGCGTTCGAGTTGTTGTTTTGGGTTCGGCCACGCAAAAATTCTACCAAACCAAACCGGCGTTTCCCGTCAGAAAACTATAAGAAACGACGCTGGTCGCCGTCGCGCTGGGTGTGTCCCAGACGATCAAGGGTCTCCAGCAGCGGCACCGCCACGCGCCGACTGGTGTTGAGCACGGTCCGCGCCTCGCCCACGCAAAAACCGTTGGTGCCAAATTTTTCGCGCAACGCCTGGGCGCTGGCGACCACCGTCGCCTGCCCCAAGTACACGTCCGCCGCCACTTGGACAATCGCGCCGACGGTTTGGCCAAGCCGAAGCCCCTCTTCGATGGTCGGCAACGGAATGTTCAGCTCTTTGCCGAGCTCATAGGGGTTGGGAGGATTGAATCCGTGCCCGGCCAAGCCCTGCACCAATCGCTCGACAAGCTGGCCCTGTCGCTCGTTCAGGCGCATGCGAAAGCTGGTGAGCGCCCAGCAGTTGCCCTGCGCGCGCAAGTGGCCCTGTTGAGCCAGCAATGCCAACAGGCGCTCGCGCGGCTTGCCGGTCAGCGCAATCTCCACCTGCTCGCTCTTGGGGCCGGGCAACGCCGGGTGCGCCGTGTGGAAGGTTTCCATGGCGCTCAGGCAAGCGCGAGCAAGGGTCTGCAGGTGGTCGGCCGCGAGCCACGTGCCGGCCAAACCGACGATCGTCCCGGCGCGCTTGAGCCGCTCAAACTCGTCGCCAAGTTCCTGCGGCGTACGACCCAGCTTGCGGCAGATGACCTCGGTGGTCACGCCGTTGGCGGCCCGCTCGATAAGGCTCAGAACCGTGTTGCCAGTCGCGGTGGCGGGCACGAGCATGCCGCCGCCGAGCAGGTCCATCGGGCTGTGGCGACGCAGAATAATCGGCGAGCCGGGGATCACTCCGACCGGACGGTCGAGCTTAAGAATGGCGGTTTCGCCTTGCATGCGCAGGTCGGCGAGCACATCCTCGGTTCCGAGTCCGACGCGCACGCGGCGCGGCGGTTTTTCGTCGGACACCCAGCGAACTTGAGCGTGGAGTTCGGTCTCCGCCGAACCCAGTTGCGGCTCGGCGAGCAGGGTGCCTCGCGGCATTTCCTCCAGCGTCACCTTGCTGCTCAGCAATATCGCAACCCGCTCCGGCCCCTCCACGCTGGCAACCGTTTGGCCGTGCACCTGCAATTCCAAAATCTTGACCCGCCAATTGCGCGGCCACGCGACCAGGTCTTCGCCAACGCGAAGTTCTCCGCGCAGCAAACTGCCGGTCACCACGTTGCCGCGACCTTTTTGGGCGAACGCGCGGTCCACCCACAGTGCCGCACCGCCACGGCGCGGCTCGCCTAGACTGGCATGCGCGCTTAGCAACTGCCGGCGCACGTCCTCCAGGCCGTGACCATCAACCACGCTGCAGGTGACAATCGGGGAGCTGGCAAATCGGGTTCCGCTGAACAGCGATTGAACTTCTTTGCGGCGCTGCCGCAATAGCTCGGCATCGGCCAGATCCGCCTTGGTAATCGCGACCACCATGCGCTCGACGGGCAGCAACTCCATGAGAGCAAAGTGCTCGCGGGTTTGCGCCATGATGCCGTCGTCGGCGGCCACGCAGAGCAGGCAAACCTGCACGCCCATCGCCCCGGCCAGCATGTTGGTGATCAGCGATTCGTGGCCGGGCACGTCAACCATGCTGACTCGGGCGCCGTGGGCATCATTCAGAAACGCAAACCCGAGATCAATCGTCATGCCACGCGCTTTTTCTTCGGGCAGACGATCCGGGTCAATCGAAGTCAGCGCCTTGATGAGCGCCGACTTCCCGTGGTCCACATGACCGGCGGTTCCGATGATGCCAGCCATCAGGCGATGGGCGGAATCTCGGTGAGTTCAATCGCGCCGTCGCGGCACACCCACATCGGAAACGGGCTGTGCGTGGTCGCCGCGCCGACTTCGCCCTCGGGGCTCATCGCGAACACCACACACGGCTGCTCCAGCGTGACGGGCCGTCGCCGCGCCATAAACTTGATCGTGGCTTCGCAAGCCTGGGTGGGGCTCATCCCGCCGCGCATGTGCTCCAGAGTCCGGAACGAGGCCACCGCTCGCCAGAGTTCCTCCCCGTTGCCCGTCGCGCCGGCCGCACCCAACTCGTCGTCAGCGTAGATGCCCGCGCCAATGATCGGCGAGTCACCCACGCGCCCCGGACGCTTAAACGGCAAGCCACTGGTGCTGGAGGCCGCCGCCACATGGCCCTGGTTCAGACCCAAAATCGTCACCGTGTCGCCGTGAATCTGCGACGTGGGGTCGCTCATCACGTGCACGTAATGCGCTTCTTTGTTCTCGGCGGCCGCCCAAAGTTGGTGCCGCCGAATGGAATCCTCGCTGTGCGTCACCACGGGCTCGGCTCCGTTTTCGAGCGCAAAGCGGCGCGCTTGATCGCCGGCGAGCATCACGCAGGGGGTGAGGTCCATCACCTGCTTGGCCACCCGGATAACCGGGCAGATGCCTCGAACGGCGCACACCGCGCCCGAATTGAGGGTCTGGCCATCCATGATGCTGGCGTCCAGCTCAATGTCGCCGTCGGTGTTGGGCACCGAACCGCGGCCAATCGCGATAAGGTTGGGATCCAACTCCGCGACGGCCAGCCCCTCGGCCATGGCCGTGAGCATGTCGGCCCCCGCCGAGAACTGTCGCCACGCCTCGCGAATGGTCGCCTCGCCGGGTTCTCGCCAACTGGCAACAAAAGTAGTCTGCATCAAGTTCATAAGGTACCAGCGAGACGAACAAAGACGCGCCCACCACGATTGGCGAGCGCGTCTGGTTTTGTCCGAACCGAGCTTAGTTCTTGTTGGTCGAGCGGTTTTCTTCGATTTCTTCGAGTCGCTCAAGTGCGGTCTTCCAGCGACCTTCGAGCGTTTCGAGCTTGACCTCAATCTTCGATTCCTTCATCTTGTTGAGAAGGCGCGTGTCGAGGTCAATGGCGATCATCCCGCGCTCCACGGCCAGGCGGCGGCGGATACTCTCCTTCATCAGATCGTCAATGGCGACCTTCTCCGGAGCGGTCTTCTTTTCGACATAGAACTTGGCAAAGCCGTCCGAAAGCTTCAGCCAGTCGCTGGTTTGAGCTTCGTTGAGCTTTTCGGCGATGGCACGCACGGGGCCGGGCATCGAAGTAATCACATTCTGTGAGAAGCGAGTGTTGGTCTTAGCACCCGGGTGCTGGGAGTATTGCGAAGAGACCTTCGAGAAGCTTTGGCCACCCTTGAGGTCGCGGTCCACCAGAGCCTTGGCTTCTTCCGTCTTCACGAGAATCCACTGCATGTCGGCCGTCGGCGGCTTGATAAAGGCAGCCGGGTTCTTTTCGATAAAGCGGTTGACGGCGATGTCCTTGACTTCGATCCCCTTGGTGAGAATGCGTTCGCGAGCCAGTTCGATGCGGAGTTGGTCCTTGATTTCTTCCAGCTTCAGGCCTTGCGAATTGAGGTTCGGAATGAAGTTGCCGTCCATCTTGTTGCGGAACTTGATTTCGTCTTCGATGTCCTTGTCGGTCGGAGCGACGCCTTCGTCCTTGGCCAACTGAAGCATCAGCTTGTTACGCATCAGGTCTTGGAAGGCTTGGAAGCCCATGGTTTCGGCAACGCGAGCCGCGACTTGGTTGCCGCTGTTGTCAATGACGTTGACTTGCGGCTTGAACTCCATATAGCGGTGCCATTCGTCGGTCGAGATTGCTTCGCCGTTGATGCTGGCGACGGCTCCGCCGCCACCCTTGCCACAGCCGCCGAGGCCAATCACGCCGATCCCAACCGTCAATCCGGCGACAAAAATGCCGACCGCGCCAAACTTTGCTTGTCCAAACTTGCTCATGAATTCAAATCCTTCTTTGGTGCAATGACCAATGATTCACGATCATTGTTGAACAAGAATCGTGCCAAAGAAGTTCCCACCCGGTTATACCAGGTTGGACCTTCTTAGCCCCGTTATTTTTGCTTAAGCGCCGACCGTTGTTTGGTCCTTCATGAACGTGCGAAGGCGGTTCATGGCCTGAGTGTGGAGCTGGTAAACGCGCGATTCGCTGACGCCCAGCACCTTGCCGATTTCCTTGAAAGTGAGCCCCTCAAAGTAATAGAGCGCCACAACAAGGCGCTCGCGTTCGGGAAGACGGTCGATGCCGTCGCCGAGAATGCGGCGGATTTCGCGACCCTCGGTCTCATGACCCGGCGTGGCTTTGTCGTCCACCAGCAAATCGCGGAACGGCACGCTGTCGTCACCGCCCGGCGAACCCAAAATGTCATCGAGGCTGTAAACGTTGGTGCGACCCATGCGGACGAGCAGTTCGCTCACTTCCACATCGCTGATGCCCATGCGCTCGGCAATTTCGCGCTCGCTGGGCGAACGGCCGAGTTGGGTTTCCAGGTTCAGGTAAGCCTTGTCGAGAGCCTTCAGCTTCTCGCGGATGCTGCGCGGCACCCAGTCTTCATCGCGAAGCATTTCCAAAATTGCGCCGCGGATCAAGGCAATGGCGTAGGTTTCAAACTTAACATCGCGGGTCGGGTCAAATTGGTCAACGCTCTTGACCAAGCCGATGACGCCGCTTCCGATGAGATCTTCGCGATCTAGGCCGCCGGGCAAACTGGTGACCAATCGTCCCGCGGTGATTTTCACCAAATAGCTGTAGTGGTTAATCAGGTCGGCGCGGGATGTGGGGTCCTTATAGACCTTAAAATCAACCCACGACTTTTGCAATTGTTCCTGCGATAACGCCATTTCAACTCTCCGGTTGACCCGTCGCGCGGACGGCCCCCGTACCCTCTTTCTCGGTGAGTCCTGCTTCGCCGCGTTGCACCCGGATCGTGAAAAACACGTACCAGCATTGCGTGGCTACCACCCCTATGGCAAAAGCAACGAGTCCACGAATCAGGCAGTCGATGGGACCGACGCCAGCAAAAATGCTCGCCGCAAGGGCCGCAATTGCCATGAGTCCTCCCACCACTTTAGGCATGAATTCGTAGTCACCACCAAGACACGACGTGCAACATCCTGCGAATGCCGCTCGCCACATTAATGAATCTTCGTAATCTCCTTGAGCTTTCCTCAGGGCAAATCTCAAGTTTTCTGCGACATTTTTTGGTTTACTGGGGGATATGGCTCATTTCATCCCCGCCGCCGACATTGACGACGCTCCCGCGCGAGCGGCTCGGATCGGCGTTTTGGGGTTCGGGAACCAGGGTCACGCCCACGCTCTGAACCTGCACGAGGCGGGTTTGTCGGTTTCGGTGGGGTTGCGCCGGTCAAGCGACAAATGGCCAGTGGTTGAGGCTGCTGGGCTCAAGGCCATGGAGTACGGTGACTGCGCCGCGGCCAGCGACTGGGTCGTGATGGCCCTTCCCGATCAGCACATGGCCGCCCTCTATGCGGACATCGAGCCGCGTCTCGCGCCGGGTTCGACGGTGATTTTCGTGCACGGCTTTGGGCTGGAGTTTGGCGGCATTCGACCCCGCGCCGACCTCGACGTGGTGCTCGTCGGGCCCAAGGGATCGGGCGCGTCGCTCCGTGCCGAGGTGCTCGCCGGGCGCGGGCTCGCTTCGCTGGTTGCCGTCCATCAAGATGCATCGGGCATGGCGCAGAGCAAGGCGCTGGCCTACGCCAAAGCGATAGGCGCGGCGTGGGGCGAGAGTCTCCTCACCACCGTACGCGAGGAAACAGTCACCGATCTGTTCGGCGAGCAGGCGGTATTGTGCGGCGGCGTCCCGGCGCTGGTGCGCTGCGCTTACCAAACCCTTGTGGACGCGGGTTACTCGCCCGAGCTCGCGTACTTTGAGTGCGTGCACGAGCTCAAGCTGATTACTGACCTGATCTACACGCGCGGTTTGGCGGGGATGCAAGCGGCCATCAGCGAGACCGCCGCTTATGGCGGAGAGATCACCGGCGACAAGGTAATTCGGCCCGAAGCGGTTCGAGACACGCTCGCCAAGATCCAATCGGGCGAGTTCGCCCGGGCTTGGCTAGCCGAGGCCGCCGCCGGAGCGCCCACCCTGGCCGCTGCCAAGCAAGCCGCCGCAAGCGACCCCATCGAGGCGGTCGCCGCATCCATAAGGGCGAAGATTATTCTTCCTTAAAGGGGTCGTACTCTTCGTCCTCAATCAGCGAATTGAAGTCGTGTTCACCGAACGTCGGCAGTTCAAACTCGTCGTCCACCTCAATGTCGTTAAGCAGGCGAACCATCTCCATGACCGAACCCGCCGCCTCGCGCCCCTTGTTGCCGAGCTTCATCCCGGCACGATCCAGGGCCTGCTCGGCGTTTTGCGCGGTGATGATGCCCCAACCAATCGGAATCTGCGTGCTCACTTGCAGGTTCATCAGCGCGGAACTCACGTCCTTGGCGAGCAAGGTGGCGTGCATGGTTTCGCCTTCCATGATGCAGCCGAGCGCGACGATGCCCTGGAAGTTGTTGGTCGAGATCAATCGCGAGGCGAGCACCGGGATTTCCCACGCTCCGGGAACCTGAAACACCTCAACCATTTGCTCGTTGAGCGTTTCCTGCGCGCCCTGGAGAAGCGCCTTGGTGACCAGCTCGTTCCACTGGCTAACGATGATCGCGATTCGCATACCACTTATTGTGGCTTAAACCTACTTCTTTTCCGTAGTTTCAGCGGCTTTTGCCTCGGGCACGGTGAGTTCGCCGGCCACCTTGGGTTTCGCCAGGTAGTCGTACACCTTGCCGCGCGAACCCCATTTCACGAAAATCTTGTTCGGCTCCAGCGAGATTTTCACCGGCCCGGCGAGTTCAGCGTTCGCCATTTCGTCCGAGCTAAACCGGATGAGGCCGACGAGATTTTGGTCGGCGTCAGCGCCGCCTTCGAGCACCATCAGCGACGGCATCGGTACGAAGTTGAGGCTGGTGTCCGAGAACATGGCCATCTCTTCCGGCTTCGCCGCCGCGGGTTCGGCCAAGTTCGTCAGGCTCGCCGGCATCACCATCAGGTCGCGACCGGAATTGTTTTTGATCACGAACTTGGCCTTCGGCCCAGGCATGGGCTTGCTGGTCGCGCAACCAATGAGCATGGCCGCAGCCACGAGCGAGGCGAAGAAAGGCAGGCGTTGCATGGATTTATTGTAGTCGCAAAGCTGTCGGATGCTGTCCAAATCTAGCAGGCTTACCGGGTTCAAGATGCGCCGTTACGGCTCGCGCTGGGGCGCGTTCGCATGCTGGCCCATTGCCTCAGTTCGGCGATGTCCTCGGCCATCATGCGGCTGAGCGGCACCTGCGTCCGGCCCTCGGCCATCAAGTCGTCGGTTTGCAACTCCCGACCCGCATCGAACGCGGTGAACAGCGCGGCGATAACCACTTGCTCGAGCTCAGCCCCGCTGAACCCGATCGTCTGCTTCGCTAGTGCCTCCAGATCAAAGTTGGCGGCGTCGCGCTTGCGCTTCTTGAGGTGGATACTCAAAATCTCGCGCCGCTCGGCTTCGTCGGGAAGGTCAATGAAGAAAATCTCGTCAAACCGGCCTTTGCGCAAGAGCTCCGGCGGCAACTTGCTGACGTCGTTGGCAGTGGCGATGAGGAACACCGGCTTCGTCTTCTCCTGCATCCATGTCAGGAAGGTGCTGAACACCCGCGCCGTGGTTCCGCTATCGCCCGAGCCGCTTCCGGCTACACCGGCAAAGCCCTTTTCGAGCTCATCCGCCCACAAAATACAGGGCGCGACCGACTCGGCGACCCGGATCGCCTTGCGAATATTCTCTTCGCTCTGCCCTACGAGGCTCCCGAAAATGCGCCCGACATCGAGCTTGAGCATCGGCAGATTCCAACTCGTGGCGATGGCCTTGGCGACCAGCGACTTTCCGCAACCTTGCACCCCGAGCAGCAGCACGCCCTTGGGCGCGGGAATCCCGAATTCTTTCGCCTTGTCGGTGAAGCTACTCTTGCGCTTTTCCAGCCAGTCCTTCAGCAGGTCGTGGCCGCCGACGTCGTTCATGCTGTTGTTGGGCGGGTAGTACTCCAGCAGACCCGACTTGCGGACGATCTGCTTCTTTTCTTCCAGGACGGTCTCGACGTCCAAGCGCTTTTTCTCGACAAAACTGCGGGCGAAACTGGACTCCACCTCCTCCAAGGTAAGACCCTGCGAGGACTTAACGATGATCTCGCGGTCTTCCGGCGTGAGGGTCAAATCGAGGTTTTCGTTGCCCTTGACGGCGGCCAATATCTCGTCGAGGCGGGCCGAGATTTCGTCCCGATTCGGTAGCGGAAACTCAACGACCGTCACGTCCTTTTCAAGTTCGGTGGGCAGCGTCAGGCTCGGCGACAGCAGGATCAGCGTTTGGCTTTTCCCACGGAGTTTCACGGCGAGGTCACGCAACAGCCGCACCACGCGGTTGTCGCGAAGATACGCGTGATAATCCTTGAGGATGATCACCGTGAATTCCGGCGCTTCGTGAACCTGCGCCAGGGCTTCCAACTCACTGGGGAGTTGACCCGCCGGCTTGTTCATGTTGGTGTTCACCATCGCCGGGCGAAACCCTTGCGTGACGCTCCATGTGTGCAATTTTCGATTAAGTTTCTTGCAAATTTCCCCGAGCGCCAACTCGACTCGTTCTTCTTCCCACGATTGAATGTAGAGGATGGGGTACTTCGCTCGAATGAGCACCTCGATTTCGCTTGCCACTGCCGCCATACGCTAACACTTTACCAATCGCGAACCGTAACCGTTGCAACCTCGTCTAACCTTTGGGTAACGTAATCGAACGACAACGGCGTCGACGAGAACAGGGCAAGGACGCTCTGAACGAACTCAAAAAAGGAATTTATGCCGGATATAACGGAACCGCTTTGGCAGCTTGACTGCCTTCGCGACATTGCCGAGGATCACCCCGAACTCGTGCAGGCCGCTCTCTCTACTCTTTGGCATCACTACCCCGGCCTTCGCCGCGAAGTGACGCTGCGGGCCATGGCCGCCAAAACCATTAGCAAGCGCGAAGCCGCGGTGTGCCTGGGCTTGGCCGCCGACGAGATCGCCCGCATGGCGCGCGGAGCCGAAGGCGGCATCCGCACGGCCCTTGTCGAATGCGAATCGGGCCGCGCCGCCCTGCTGCCGGAAAGTCGTTTGCCGGTGTGGGAAGTCGTGCGCAAGCTGCGCGAATTGGGCTCGGACGAAGCCGCTTTGGGCTTTTTCAGCGGGCTTTTACCTCACGAACTTGAGGCCGCCAAGGCGTACGCCGCGACTCATACCGACGAGATTGACGAGCGCATCCGCGAATACGAATCGTTCCGCGCGCAGCGCTTAGCGCAAAGCGTCAACTAGCTTCGCATGGCCACGCGCGCAATCTGCGCGTGGCTGATGCTGCGCCGACCCAGCACCTCAAAAATGCGCTCACTCGCCTGGGCGAGGCGATCGGGATCGACGCCCGTCGCGACGCCTTCGCGTTCCAAGAAGTAAACCAAGTCGTCGGTGGCCAGGTTGCCACCCGCGCCTGGCGCGTAAGGGCACCCACCAAGGCCGCCCGCCGCTGCATCCACAATCGTCACACCCATCTCTAGGGCCGCCGCGACATTGGCCAACGCGGTTCCTCGCGTGTCGTGGAAGTGAACGGCTACTTTGCTCACCGGAACTTCGCTGAGCACCGCCGCCAAGACGCGCTTGGTGTCGCGCGGCGAGCCCACGCCCGTCGTGTCGCCCAGAGAAATCTCGTCCACGCCCAACTCGACAAGCTGTCCGGAGACGTCGGCCACTTTGGCTTCGCTCACCGGGCCGCCGACCGGACATTCGAAAATCGTACTCACGTAGCCGCGGATGTGCCCGTTTGGAAACTGCGCGCGATGCCCCGCGATCACCCGGGCGAACGCGTCAAGCGTTTCGGCGACGGTCATGTTCACATTCTTTTGCGTAAACGCGTCGCTCGCCGCGGTGAACAGTGCAATGCGATCCACACCAAGCTCAATCGCGCGCTCCAAACCCTTTTCGTTGGGCACCAGGGCGCTGTATCGTCCGCCCTCAGGTAGCTCGGGCCAAAGCTCGGCGATGTCACCCAGTTGCGGAACCCACTTGGGCGAAACAAAACTGCTGACTTCGATATCCTCGAGACCCGCGTCGCGAAGGTCGCGGACAAACGCCAGCTTGTTGGCGGTGGGAACCGGGGTTTTCTCGTTTTGGAGGCCGTCGCGCGGCCCCACTTCGACAATCTTGATCTCAGGCATGAGGTTTGACCCGCACGAGCAACTGCCCCTCGGCGAGCTGTTGACCAGCCGAAACCGGCAACACTTCTACTACGCCGTCGAAGGCGGCGTTGATCGGTTGCTGCGTCTTCATCGCCTCAATCACCAGCAGGCGTTGACCCTTGGTCACGGTGTCGCCCGCAGCCACAAGAACGTCCACCACAACGGCGGGCATCGGGGCCAGCGATTCGCCGCTGGCGGCTCCGCCCGGCCCGGCTCCGCGCTGCTTGCGGAACGGCTCGACGGTGAACGTCCGGCCCCGAAATGAGATCAGCGTTTTGCCGTGGTGAGTCACTGCGACCGCGCTAAACGAGCCCTCGGGGGTGCGCACTCGCAATCCCTCGCCGACGCGCTCGACCTGCCAATCCGAAGGCAGGAGTTCGGCCTCAACGCCGTTGACCAACACCTTCATCGCTGACTCCGGTAGTCGGCGGCGGCGCGGACAAACGAGCGGAAAAGTGCCTGGGTCGCGGGGTCATCCGGAGTGCGCTCCGGGTGCCACTGGGTCGCCAAAAAGTAGGGGTGCGATCGGTCTTCAATCGCTTCGATCGTGCCATCCGCGTGGGTACCGACCACCTCTAGGCCCTCGCCGACGCGTCCCACCGCCTGATGATGCCAGCTTTGGCCGGTTACCGCCTCACTAGCCATCGCCGTCGCGAGATTAGAACCGCTCTGCAGCGGCACGGTTTGGAGCGGGCCGTCGGTGTGAACCGTCTCCACGTGGTCGGGCAAGTGCTGAACCAACGACCCGCCGCGAGCCACATTCATGAGTTGGCAACCGTAGCAAATGCCGAGCACGGGAAGATTCGGCGCGATTTCTTTAAACAGCTTGAACTCGGCGCTCGTGCGCGAGTCGTCGTTCGGCTTGGCGTGCTCGTGGTTGTCCTCGCCCCAGTAGCGCGCATGAATGTCCTCACCGCCCGTGATCAACCAACCGTCAATCAGTTGGGCGATGGCCGCCATGTCGGCGGTCGGCGGAATCACGATGGGCACGCCGCCCGCCTTGGCCACCTCTTCCGGATAGTTCCAGTTGATTTTGATGTGGCCGCGCGTACGCGGAACGTCCGGCTTGTGCACCGAATCTGCGGTTATGCCGATGATGGGTTTGCTCATGCGATGCCGAGAGTAACGTCTATGTTTTCGACGCTTTCCTTAATCTTTTGGATGAACAAGCTGGCACCCACGCCATTGATCACGCGGTGATCAAACGTCAGCGCGAGGTTGGCGTAGGTCGCTAAGCGCACGTCGGCGGCGTCTTGGTCAATGCCTTTGTAAGTCTCGCCGAGGAACAGCGTCGCCACGCTCGGCGGAACCACCACCGGCACCGCATCGCGGAGACCGAACGCCTGCATGTTGGTCAGGCTGATCGTCACGGACGCGTTCGCTTGGTCCTGACCGCTCCGGGCGATATCAATTTGCCGTCGCATCGCGGCGGCAAATTCTTCCCAGCCCATCTTGGTGCTGTTGTCCACCACCGCGGTCACCAGCTCATCGCCCGGCAACCCGACGGCCACGCCGAGATTGCAGTGGTGATACGTGCGCAAAATATCGTCGCCGACCATCGCCGTGCGGAATCCGGGGAACTCGGCGACTGCCTTCACCACGGCGTAGGCGAACATTGTAAAGCTGCTCGGCTGGAACTCGCCGCCGCCGGCCTTGTAAGCCGCGCGGCGCGCCTCGATGGCCTCCCATCGCACCTGCACCATGATCGTGCCCGGCACCACGAGCTGGTTTCCGCGAACCATGCGCGAGTTGAGCACGCGCTGCTTGCCGCCGATCGTGGCTTCGCTGTATTGGTCGTTGCTCACGGGGGCCGCGACGGTCGCCGCCGGAGCCGCGCCACCGCTCAAAAAGGCGTCAATGTCGGCGGGCATCAGCTTGCTGCCACTCGCCGGGATCGTTTGCAGAGTCTCTTCACTGAGACCCTTTTCCTTGGCGTAGGCGCGGGTGCGCGGCGGAATATCCAACCGTCGCGGACCGCCCGTCGCAACGGGCGCTGCCACGGCGGCGGGAGCGCTGGGGGCAGCGGGTGCCGCCGGTGCGTGGCTAGGCGCGGAGGCCGCGCCAACGCCGGTCATGCGACCGACCGGAGCTCCAATCGCGAGCACGTCATCCACCTTGGCGAACCACTCGTCGAGCACGCCTTCGTAGGGCGATTCGACGTCCATCACCGCCTTATCGGTCTCCATTTGATAAATCAGTTCGTCGCGCTTAATGCTGTCGCCGGGCTGCTTGAGGAACGCTACGATGCGGGCTTCTTGAAGCCCTTCGCCGATCGCGGGGATCTGCAGTTCCAGCGAATTCGATGACGTAGTAGCCGGTGCAGCCGGGGGCACCGAAGCCACCGGAGCCGCCGCTGCGACCACGGTTTCGATCACGCCGACTTGAGCGCCAATGGCCAAAACGTCGTCCACCTTGGCATTCCACGAAACGAGAACCCCCTCGACAGGCGACTCGACATCCATCACCGCCTTGTCGGTTTCCATTTGATAGATGAGCTCGTCGCGCTTAATGGTGTCGCCAGGCTGCTTGAGAAAAGCGACGATGCGGGCTTCTTGCAGGCCTTCGCCGATGGCAGGAATATTGAGCGGTTGCTGGGCCATAGGTTCCTCGTTGAACGATTGTTGAGAATTATACTGCCCCCGCTCGCGGCGAGCCGTTTGGTATTCTCCGAGTTGTGCAGGCGATAGCCAAGACCCGCAGTGCCGCGGGCCTCGATCTCATTGAAGTTGAACCGGCCCCCTTGGGTCCGGGCGAAGTGCGTCTCCGGGTCGAACACGGCTCGGTGTGCGGCACCGATCTCCACATTTACAACTGGGATGCGTGGTCCAGCGCCCGCATCAAGCCGGTGCGGATTGTCGGCCACGAGTTTTGCGGAACAATCATCGAAGTCGGCCCCGGCGTGAGCACACGCAAGGTCGGCGACTACGTCGCGAGCGAATCGCACATTGTTTGCGGAAAGTGCCCCCGGTGCCTCGAAGGCCAGGGGCATATTTGCGAAAACACCGTGATTTTGGGCGTGGACGTGGATGGCGGCTTCCGGCCCGAAACCGTGATCCCCGCCGATAACGCGCGCCTGGTGCCAAGCGAAGTGCCGCGCAACGTGGCCAGCATGCTCGACGCGCTGGGCAACGGCGTGCACACCGCGATGGAAGGGCCGGTTGAAGACCGAGTCGGCCTCATCACTGGGCTTGGGCCGATCGGCCTGTTCGGCGTCGCGATTTGCCGAGCGCTTGGCGCCCGAAAAATTTACGCTACCGAGATCAGCGACTACCGAATCAAGATTGCCGAGGAGTTGGGCGTGGACGTGGTACTCAACCCGATGAAGGTGGATGTCGCCGCGGAGCTTCGCCGACTGGAGCCCAAAGGGGTGGACTTTACGCTAGAAATGTCGGGCCACCCGACCGCCCTGCCCCTGGCGATTGAGGCCACTCGGCCCGGCGGACGAGTGAGCATGCTCGGGGTGTATCCGGGACCGCTCCCGAACGTGGACCTGAACGCGGCGATCTTCAAGGGCATTGTTCTGCAAGGCATCGTGGGTCGCAAAATCTGGGATACCTGGCACCAAATGGCGTGGCTGCTCACCGAAAAGAAGCTGAACGTGCTGCCGGTGGTGACCCACCAAATGCCGTTCACCGACTTTGAGGAAGCGATGACGATCATGAAGGCCGGAAAGGCTGGCAAGATCGTCTTGGACTTTTGACGATGCGGATTGCGGTAGTTGGTTCGGGAAGTTGGGGCACGGCGCTCGCCATGATTCTCGGGCGCAACGGGCACTCGGTGCTGCTCCTTGGCAAAGACCCAGACGAGATTTCGATGCTGCGGCTCGCCCGTGAAAACGCCACCTACCTGCCTGGATTTGCCATTCCCGACAGCGTTGAGTACGGCCTCGTGCAAGAAAGCGGCGGCGATTGCGAATTGGCCGTGCTGGTCACCCCTTCGGCGGCGGTCGTGGATGTGATGCGCCAAGAGCATTTGCAACCCGCCACCTGGGTGGTGGCGAGCAAGGGCTTGCTGCCCGGCACGGGCGCAATTCTCACGGACTTTGTCACCGAATCGCGACCGCAAGCCAAGGTCGCCGCGCTGAGCGGCCCGAACCTCGCCGTCGAGTTGGCGCGCGGCATCCCCACCGTCGCCGTCGCTGCCGCCCACGACGAAGCGCTGGCCGAGGAGGTGGCGCACCTGTTTAACTCCAACAAATTCCGCGTGTATCTGAGCGACGACCTCACCGGCGTTGAACTGAGCGGCGCGCTGAAGAACGTGTACGCGATCACGGCGGGAATCAGCGACGGCCTCGGCTTTGGCGACAACACCAAGGGCGCGCTCATCGCCCGCGCGCTCTACGAAATGACCAAAGTCGGCGTGGCGCTTGGCGGCCGCATGGAGACGTTTTTCGGAATCGCCGGGCTCGGCGATCTTTTCGCGACCGGCGTCAGCAAGCTCAGCCGCAATTACCGGGCAGGCTACGGCGTGGGCCAAGGACGCGCGCTGCGCACCGTGATGGACGAGATTGGCCAGGTGGTCGAAGGCGTCCCCACGACCGAGATCGGGGTTCGCCGCGTGCGGCAGGCGGGGGTTCAGGCGCCGATTATGGAGGGCACCCATGCCGTGCTCGCCGGGGCGATGTCGCCTCGCGACGGGGTGGGGCTGCTCATGGACAAGTTGCCGAAGCGCGAAGGCCTGGGCGCCCTCATCCAGCAGATCGCCGAGGGCAAATGAACTTCTCCGCGACCGTGATTGGGGTGGACGAGGCGGGCCGCGGGCCCATCGCCGGACCCGTCGTGGTCGGCGCGGTGCGTCTGCCACGCATGATCGCCGGACTCAACGATAGCAAGCAGCTCACGCCGGCGCAACGCGCCGCCCTGCGCACCGAAATCGAATCCGAGGCGCAGTGGGCGGTGGTCTTCGTCGAGGTCACCGAGATTGATCGGCACAACATTTTGCAAGCCACGTTTCGCGGCATGGAGCGAGCCGTGGCCCAACTCGCGCTAGATAACCCCGTGCTGATTGACGGGAACCAGATTCCGCCGGGGTTGCTCGGGCGCAGCACCGCCGTCGTCAAGGGCGATGCCCACGAGGCGGCCATCGCCGCGGCTTCCATTCTCGCCAAGGAGCATCGCGACGAACACATGATTCGGCTCCACGACGAGTTCCCCGCGTACGGCTTCGACCAACACTTTGGCTACTTCACGCCGGAGCATCGCGCCGCGCTAATGGAGCACGGGCCGTGCGCCATCCACCGCCGGAGCTTCGAGCCGGTGCAAACCATGCTGCTACAGCCATGTCTGATGCTCGACTAAGGGGCAACCAAGCCGAGGTCTTGGCCGCCAACGCGCTGCTCGCGCGCGGCTACACGATTGTCACTCGGCGGTTTAAATCGCGGCGCGGCGAGATCGACCTGGTCGCCCGCGATGGCGAAACGTGGGTGTTTATCGAGGTGAAGGCCAGCGAGCGCGGCCACGAGACGGCCCTCACCCACCTCACCAGCGACAAACGTCAACGCCTCAGCCAGGCGGCCGACGAGTTTTTCGAGCGCTTTGATCTGCCGCCTGCCGCATGCCGATTCGATGTCGTGACGGTGCAGGGCGAGGACGTGCGTCACATCGAAGATGCGTTTGGGGACTGGACGGACTGAATTCTTTCGGGTATTCTTCGGAAGTTATTTTTTTTAGGACCAAACTATGAAGCGCACGTACCAGCCGAATAATCGCCACGCGCATACCACGCACGGATTCCGTGTCCGCATGCGTTCCCGCAACGGTCGCAACGTTTTGAAGCGACGACGCACCCGTGGCCGACACAAGATCACCGTTATCTAAACCAGCTGACAAAAGCAAGGTTTGAAGAGATTTTCCAGCACGGTCGGCCTCTCCGCGGAAAGGCAGTCCGTGCTCTTGTTTCCCCTGGCACCGGTGATTTGGGTATCGCCACTTCGCGATCCATCGGATGCCACGCAGCCCGCAATCGGGTCAAACGCCGCATCCGTGAGGCATGGCGCAACGCCGGTTCGCCGGCGGCGTATAGCGAGTGGGACATCGTTCTCGTAGGCAAAACCGAATGCAAAAACTTGCCCTGGCCCGAACTCCTCGCCGAGATTTCCGATCTATTCGCGAAGGTCTCCGGCGCTTCGGCATTGCCATCGGAACCGGGCTCGTAACCGTGTACCAAAAATCCACCAAGTGGAAGCCGGCCACGTGCCGGTACACGCCCAGTTGCTCGCAATACACCCTCGAAGCGATCCAAAAATACGGTCTGCTCAAGGGCTCGTGGATGGGCCTCAAGCGCATTGGCCGCTGCCATCCCGGTCGCCCCGGCGGACATGACCCCGTTCCTTAAAGATTTATGAGTGCCCCTGCCCCTCAAAAAAATAGCCTAATGACCTTCGTGTTGTTGGCGATGTTCATCTTCCTTGGCATGCAGTTGTTCCAGGGCGCGCGCTCCGGCGGCAACGATTATCGCGACCCGAGCGAAATCTTGGCCTCGCTGCGCACCGCGAACAAAGAGCTCAACGGCGACAAGACGCGCACCGACAACCAGCTCTTCCAGCAGCGCATCGAAACGTTCGCCACGGAACAGAAGTGGACCGCCGAGCAAACCGCCGAAGCTAAGGCCGAAAGCGAAGTCCTCGACCTCCACACACGGCTTGCGGCGGGACTGAAGATCAACAATCTCGGCAAGATTCAGGAAGTGTGGCAATCCATTGAGCCCAAGGAGCGCAAAGCCCAAAAGGATGCGATGTGGACCAAGGAGTTCAAGGTCGCGCCCGCCGCCGGTCTTCCCGACGAGACCATGTCCATGAAGGAACTATGGGACACCTCGACGGTTGAGCTGAACAAGCGCTACAAGACGGAGCCGGTGTTTGGCTTCATTCCGGGTTGGCAACTCATGGACGGACTGGTCGCCTTGACCGGTCGCATCCCCGCCTTTTCGTATGCGTTCAGCGCATTGCTTTTGGCGATCATCGTCCGCGCCGCGATCTTTGTGCCGGTGACCAAGCAGCTCCGCTGGAGCAAGCAGATGCAGCAACTGCAGCCGCTGGTCAAGGAGATTCAAGAGGAATTCCAAAAGAAGGATCCGGTCGGATGGCGCAGCAATCCCGAACTGCAAAAGCGCTCCATGGCGCTTTATCAGGAGTACGGCATCAACCCGGTCGCGGGCTGTCTGCCCATGCTCATTCAGATTCCCTTCTTCTGGGCGATCTACCAGTGCATGTTGCACTACCGATTTGAGTTTGCCAAGGGCACGTTCCTTTGGATTAGCGAGGCAGGTCACAGCCTGAACGCATGGTTTGCCCCCAACCTTGGCAAAACCGACTATCTCCTCGTTTTGATTTACGGCGTTTCGATGCTCGTCTCGCAGATGATGCAACCAGCGCCGGACCCCAACAATGCGCGTCAACACCGCATGATGGGTATTTTCGTCTCGCTCATGGTCTCGGTCATGATGTTCTTCTTCCCGCTTCCCAGTGCGTTTGTGCTGTACTGGATCTTCCTGAACATCTTTGCCACGGCTCATGTGCTTTGGATCAACAAGCAGCCCGTTAAACCCTTGCAAAAGGTTAATGCTCCGGGCGGCGGCGTGTTCCCGACCGAGTTGAATGGGGGTGGTTTCTTTAAGAGCACAGGCCGTCCCGCGACTCAAAAACCGAAGAAAAAGTAAGCAACTATGGAAGTTCTCGAATTCTCCGCAAAGTCTCTTGACGAAGCTCGCAATACCGCCGCCACCAAGTTTGGCGTGGATGCCAGCGACGTCACCGTCGAAGTGCTCGAAGAGACCAAAGGTCTGTTCGGCAAAGTCACGCTCAAGGTGAAGGCCAGCGTCGGCAGTGGCGCTCCCGCCAAGGCCGAAAAGAAGCCGGCCGCCGCCGCCAAGGCACCCCGCGCCAAGAAGGCCGAAGCCACTCCGGTGGAAGAACCGGTGGTAGAAGAAGCTGCTCCGGCCGCCGAAAAGCCGGCCCGCAAGCCCGCTCGAGGCAAGGCCGCCACGGCCAAGGAAGCTCCCGCCGCCGAAGAAAAATCGGGTTCCGATGACGAAGAAGAGCGCGCCGAATACACCGCCACCGACGAGGATGGCGAAAAGCTGCTGGGCGCTCTTAAGGGCATTCTGGATGCCGGCGATGTGAAGGCCGTGGTCGAAGTGACCTCGATCAAGGGTCGCTATGTGAACCTGAAGATTGACGGCAAGGACGCGGGTCACCTGGTGGGCAAGCACGGCGAAGTGCTGAACAGCCTGCAGTACCTGCTCAATGTCATCGGCTCGAAGACGCTCGGTCTGCACGCCCGCGCCACGCTCGATGGCAACGACTATCGCAAGCGCCGCGAAGACGCCCTGACCAAGCACGCGACGGACATCGCGCAGCAGGTCATCGAGAACCAGATGGAAGCCGTGTTGGACGCGCTGCCCGCGTTTGAGCGCCGCGTGGTGCACAAGGCCCTCAGCGAACTCGAAGGCATTTCGACGTATAGCGAAGGCGAAGAGCCCAACCGCCGCGTCGTGATCTCGCCGCTGTAAATCTGGCAAAAATGGAGGGCCGGTTCAAGCTGATGCTTGAACCGGCTTCTTGTTTTAATCCCTCAGTGATCCTATCGCGACTTGCGGCGCAGGAGGAGCACCGTGGCGATTCCGATAAACGCAAGTCCAGATGGTTCGGGTGCCACTACACACGCCAAACTAATGATGGTGGCGTTGCCCGGTAAAGTGAATGTTGATCGCAACGCCCCGGAAGTCCGCGCGTAGGCGTTAATATAGCCGACAGACGCCGTGTACCCGCCCGCATAAATAGAGCTAAAGTGACCTCCCGCGGCTCCGTAGGCATAGGTTTGCCCCGTCGAGATCGGCGTGGCGCTGGTCCAGCTGCCGGCGGAGTAGTTGAATCGAACCCAATTTCCCGTATTACCGCCACTGAGTACAACCTGGTTGCCTTGAAAGACCATTTGCCGCGAGTCACTAATCGTCGTTACTCCGGTCGCAACGTTCCCGACCAAAGATCCGCCCGAGGTGTATCGGGTGACTGCGTTTGTCCCATTATAAACCGCGAAAATGTTGCCATCCGGAGCTTGCCCCATCGCCCGAACCCCGCCCGCCCCACCTGGCGCGGTAAAGGTATTCACCAACGTGCCGGTATTGGTGTACTGTCGTATCGTCGAACTATAGAAATCTCCGAATAAAATATTGCCATTATTCATGATGGCCATAGTCGAAAAAGAGTTCGTCGCAACCGGGATCTCCGCGACTTGCTCGCCAGTGTTGTAGTCGAACGCCATCAAGGATTGAATCGAGGTGTCGTGCACGTAGACGCGGTTGGAGGATTGATGCAGAGCCATCGCCACTGGGCTGACGAGGCGTGTCCGGCCAAACGAGCCAAGATACGTATTGGTATCACCGTCAAGGCGATGGATGACGCGGCCAGAAGAGTCCAACGCCAGAACCAGTTCAAACGATGCGTGGGCGACACCCGATGCCACCACGCCGACACAAATCAAAAGTGAACGCATACTTGATTCTAGCAAGAATCTTCTTCCGTTCGGCCAGTATTTTCACTTGACTAAGCTACTGCTTGGGGGGCTTCGCTGCCGGAGGAATCTGCGGCGCGGGCGCCGGAGGGCCGGCGACATTGATCTCCACCGAGAACACCGTGCCGCGCACATACGCGCGCACCGAAGCGACGCCACCGCTCAGGCCGCGCAAAGTCCCGCTCTGATCGATCCAACCCGCGCCACTGGCGGTCCAGAGGATCTCGCGCGGCGGAATCATCAGCCCCGTCTTGTCCACGATGCTGAGGTTCACTGCCTCTTCAAATTTCATGTCGAGCGGAGCCAGCACGCGCCAAGTCGCGGCCTCCGGATCGGGCGTCACCTTCGGCCCAAAGAGCAGCAGCGCGTTGGCCACGGGGCGCTCCTTGCCATCGCTCGGACGGTTCGCGACCAGACCGCGCAGCGCCAGCGCGGTGCTGCCGCCACCATCCAAATTGATCGCGTCGGTGCAGCCTTGCGCGAGCATCAGTTGGGCGAGCTCGGACAAGGTCGCGCCGTCGCTCACCTTTTGGCGCCCGTCGGTGGCGAGCCAAATCAGGTCGCCGCTGGCCGTGATTCCCACCGCCGAGCGGGGGTGCCGTTTCTCGCTGAAGTCCGCGCCAAACCCGGCGTCCTTCGCGTCGATCGCGACCTTGCCGCCTCGCACCAGCATGTTGCCGCCGCCGATCACGTGGCTAATCTTCTTCCAGTCAAAGCCTTGCGTGCGCCAGTTCAGCTTGAGGGACGAGCCGACGCCGAGGCTCTTCAGCTTTTCCGCCGCCGTGCCACGCGCGGCAATGACAAGGCTTCCCCGCTCCACGCCGAGCGCCTCTTGATCGGTCACCACCGATCGCACCGCAAACTCGGCGCTGAGGTCGGGAGTAAACGCGGTTGCCGCGAGCGGCTCGCAAACCAAGTAGCGGCTCGGACCCTTGGCAACCGCCTGATACGCGCCGTCGGTGAACGCCACAACACCGTTTTCGGGGGCTTCCTCGTTCACTCCGTTGAGCGGGAGCGAGCCGAGTTCGGGCGATTCCAGCGCGCCGTTCCAACGCAATTTGCCCACGCGCACGCCGCCTGAACCCCAGCCGATCACCGCTCGCCGCGGGTCGGGCGTGCTGTAAAGCAGGCTGTCGTTCACCATCGCGCCCAGCGGGTCGCCCGCCCAGGGGAAGAAATCGGCATTGAGCGCGGCGGCCGCGCCGGTGCGCGCCAGCATGCTGCTCAGCGTCTCGCGACCCTTTTGCTCCAGCGGCGAAAACACCCGCCCGCCGGCGACCTCGGCCCGCACGCGAATGTCCGGCGCATCGAGATTGATCCGCAAAATGTGGGTCACACGGGGCGTGACATTGTCAATCTCCATGCGATAGGTAACGCCCGGCACAAAGGGCTTTTCCCAGCTTTGGCCAAAGGCAACACTCGCGGCGAGTGAAACGACAAGGAGGAGAGATTTTTTCATGAGGAAACGGGGGATTCCAAGTAAGTCACGGTGCCGGCGTCGGCGTCGAGCCGAGCACGAATGCCCATCGGGACGCTCAGCATGGTCTTCATGTGTCCAAACGGATAGTTGATGATGGCCGGAACTCCGGCGGTTTGCAAGCGTTCGACGACGATGTCGCGCCACGGCTTGCCGCCCATCGTCGGGTCTTCTTTTTCGTCGGTGCCGGTCATTTCGCCGACGACGATTCCGGCTGCGCTTTGCAGCGCGCCGATGTTCAGCAGCTGGGTGAACATCGCGTCCACGCGGTGCGGCATTTCGCCGACGTCTTCCAGGAAAAGGATCTTGCCCTTGGCATCTAGCGGATATTCAGTCCCGATCGAATCGGTCAGCAAGATCACGCAGCCGCCGGTCGTATCGCCTTCGACCAGACCGGGAGTGATGCACTCGCCAAGCGTCGCCGCGGCGGGAGGGTTGGCTTCACCGGTCAGCATGGCGCGCATGGATTCATAGACCCACGGCACGCGGTCGTAGGCTAGCGTGAGCGCCATCGGCGTGTGGAATGTCACCAGGCCACACTGGTTGAGCGCCAAGTGCAGGGTCGTGATGTCGCTGAACCCCATGAACATTTTGCCGGTGGCGGCCAAGCGCGGAAAATCAAGATAGGGCAATAACCGAGCCGCCCCATATCCGCCGCGGGCGCATAGGACGGCCGCGCAGTCGGGGTCCTCAAAAGCGGCGGTCAGGTCGTGCGCGCGGTCGGCGTCGCTCCCGGCCAGAAATCCGGCTTCGTCCAGCACATGGGGAAACAGCTTGGTGTGGTAACCCCAACTCCGCACCACATCCAGCCCTCGCTCCAGCCGCTCCTGATCAATCGGCGAGCTCGGCGAGATCACCGCGATCGTATCGCCCGGTCGGAGCGCGCGGGGTTTGTTCATCGGCCCAGTTTACTCAGCGACCTTCAGCACGCTCAGGAACGCTTCTTGCGGAAGCTCGATGCTGCCCATCTGCTTCATCCGCTTCTTCCCTTCCTTTTGCTTTTCCAGCAGCTTTCGTTTGCGGGTCACGTCGCCGCCGTAGCACTTGGCCAACACGTCCTTGCGGAACGGCTTGACGCTCTCCGCGGCGATGACCTTGGCGCCGATGGCGGCCTGGATGCGCACTTCGAATTGTTGGCGCGGAATGACTTTGCGGAGTTGCTCGGCCATCGCCCGGCCCCGCGAATAGGCAAACGTGCGGTGGACGATAAAGCTCAGCGCGTCAACTTTGTCGCCGTTAAGCAGAATATCGAGCTTCACCAGGTCCCCGGCTTCGTAGCCGGCAAGATCGTAATCGAACGACGCGTAGCCCTTGGTGTTGGATTTCAGCTTGTCGAAGAAGTCGAGCAAGATTTCGCCGAGCGGCAAAGTGTAGTGCAAAATCGCGCGCTGCGGCGTCGGATACTCGGTCTTTTTGTAGGTGCCGCGGCGCTCCTGGCAGAGAGTCATGACCGCGCCGACCCACTCGTTGGGCACCATGATGGTCGCGTTGACCACCGGCTCCTCAATCTGCATGATCTCGTTCGGGTCGGGAAACTCGCTCGGGTTGCTGATGTGCGAGATCTCGCCCTTTTTGGTCGTCACCTGATAGTCCACGCTCGGCGCGGTCAAGATGAGATCGAGATTGAATTCGCGCTCCAGACGCTCGCGGGCAATGTCCATGTGGAGCAAGCCGAGGAACCCGCAGCGGAATCCAAAGCCGAGCGCATCGCTCGATTCGGGCTCGAATTGCAGGCTGGCGTCGTTCAGTTGCAACTTCTCGATCGCGTCGCGCAGACCGACGTACTGGTCACCGTCGGCCGGAAATAGGCCGCAGAACACCATGCTCAGCGCTTTGCGATATCCGGCGAGGGCCTCGGTCGCGCGGTTTTCGCGGTGGGTAATCGTGTCGCCGACTTGCGCGTCGCCGATGGTCTTAATCGCGGCGGTGATGAAGCCGACCTCGCCGCAATTCAGGCCATCGTTCACGGTGAGACCCGGCCCGAAGTGACCCGTGGAATCGACATCAAAATTGACTCCCGAGGCCATCATCGCGATTTTCTCGCCCTTTTCGATGGCGCCGTCCACCACGCGCACATAGGCAATGGCGCCTTGGTAGGGGTCAAAGTGCGAGTCGTAAATCAGGGCGCGCAGCGGGGCCTTGGGGTTGCCGCGGGGTGGCGGCACGCGCTCGACCACCGCTTCCAAAATCTCGTCAATTCCGATGCCCGCCTTGGCCGAGCAGGGAATGGCGTCGGTGGCGTCCACCGCCACGGCCATCTCAATTTCTTCCCTGGCGCGCTCGACGTCGGCGTGCGGCAGGTCAATCTTGTTGATCACCGGCACGATCTCAAGGTTTTGGTTCATCGCCATGTTGGCGTTGGCAATGGTTTGGGCCTCCACGCCTTGGCTGGCGTCCACCACCAAAAGCGCGCCTTCGCAAGCGGCGAGGGCGCGGCTGACTTCGTACGTGAAGTCCACGTGGCCGGGCGTGTCAATCAGGTTCAGCTCGTATTCGATGCCGTCTTTGGCCGTGTAGAGCAACCGCACGGCGGCCATTTTGATAGTGATCCCGCGCTCGCGTTCGAGCTCCATGCTGTCGAGCATCTGCTCTTGGGCCTGACCACGAATCGCGCCACAACGCTCGATCAAGCGGTCAGCGAGGGTTGACTTGCCGTGATCGATGTGAGCGATGATGCAGAAATTGCGGATCCGCGATTGGTCCATACGGGTCCTCTATTGTACCTGCGGAACCCGTCGAACCTAAGCAAACAGCGACGCCTGACGCTGCGGCCCCAACCCATGATAGGGCTGCGCGGCCAAAGCGGATAACCCCGCCAACAGGGTGTCGATGTCGCGCACCGGGGTGGCCCCGCGAGCGACCAACGCCGCCGCCGCGGCCCGCATGTCGGCCCCGCAACGGGCAAAGTTGGCGTCGTCGTGAAACACAAACACAGGCCCCAACCGCCGGCGAAGGGCGCTAGTGGCCCCGCTCCAGGTGCCGCCGGTGTCGTGCTGACACCGCACCACCACCGTAGCCAAGCCAAGGGTGTATAGCAGGGTGTTGCGCTCGATTGCGCTGGGGGCCGTAAAGCGCGCGGTGGGGGCACTGGCCGACAACCGCAACACGCCGGGCCGCGGCACCGAACCCGACCAAGTGGTGACGCCGAGGGCCAAACCATGGGGCAGAACCTCGATGGCCTGGGCCGTGGAGCCGCGCTGGGCGCCGACGCCCAACACGGCGGCGGTGTCGGCGCCCAACGCCCCGCCCGAGGCCACCACGTAGCCCGCGCGGGCCAAAGCCCAGCCCACCGAAGTGGCGAGGTCGATGTCGGCCGGGCCCAACTGACGCGAACCCACCACCGACACACACTGAGCCGCCGCGGCCAGGGCAGGGCCCTGCGCCCAAAACGCGGGCGGACACCGATGCGCAAGATACTGGAGCCAGCGGGCGGGAAACACCGGCGAAGCCCCGGTGAGGGCCCACGCCCCGCCAAACGGCGGCGCGGCGGGCACGGGCGGCAGGGAGTCGAGCAAAAGAGCCTCCTCCCAGAGGTTGTCGTGGCGCAACGCCTGCGGCCACACCGACGGCGGCAAGTGCGCCCGCAACGATGACACAACCGCCAGCCAACGATGACGCGGCGCCGGCGCGCGATGCGCGGCCATGCCGGGCAGATACAACCAGGCTAAGGCGGCCTCGACGGCGGCTAGGTCAGCGTCCATACTTACTCATCTTACACACAATGGTCACCATTTGGCAACCATCTTTTCTGTAAACTGGTTTCGTGCAAAAACACCCGAGTCTGACGATCCGTCGCCTTGACAGCTTTCTGGCGCATTTGAAGCCGCAACTCATCGGCGAGAAGGCCCCGGTGCTGGTGGAGTTTTGCCCCGAGCCGCACGCCGACGAAACCACCGCCCGCAAGCAAGGGCCATGGGAGGCCGTCGAACCGGGCTTCAAGTGGGGACCGGCTTACCGCGTCGTGTGGTTCCGTGTCCAAGCCGAAGTCCCCGCTGCGTGGGAGGGCCGCGCGATGGGCCTCATCGCCGAGTTGGGCGGCGAGCGCACCCTGTGGGCTGGCAACAGTCCGGCGCGCGGCATTGACGAGCCGCACGCCGTCTGCCGATTTGTCGCCCCCGCACAAGGCGGTGAGGCGCATGACCTGCTGATCCAGGCCTACGGCGCGGGCTACCACGTGCGCGTGCATGGCGAAGTGCCCGAAGAAGACCCGCTCGCGCAGCAGTTCAAAGAGGCGCATCTCGCGCTCATCAACACCGATCTGGAGCCGCTGTACTACGACTTCATGTTCACGCTCGACCTCCTGAAGGCGCTGCCCGAAACCGACCCGGCGCAGGCCGCGCTGGTGCGCGCCATGAACGACGTCTGCAACCTGTGGGAGTTTGGCGGCGACAACCGCATCACGCGCGCCCGCAAGATCATCAAGGATGCGCTGGGCGGACTGCCCGGCGAAGTCAAGCACACCGTAACCGCGGTCGGGCACGCCCACCTCGACACGGCGTGGCTTTGGCCGCTGGCGGTGACCCACCTCAAGATGGCGCACACCACCGCGAACCAGCTCTACAACATGGAGCGCTATCCCAAGTTTGTTTTTGCCCACTCGCAGGCGAGCCAGTATGAGTGGCTCGAACAGGAGTACCCCGAGCTCTTTCAGCGCGTGCTCGCGGCGGCCGAACGCGGCCAGTGGGAACCCGTCGGCAGCATGTGGGTGGAAGCCGATTGCAACCTCAGCGGCGGCGAGTCGCTGGTGCGACAGTTCCTCTACGGGCGGCGATACTTCAAAGCCAAGTTCGGCACCACCACCGACGACATGTGGTTGCCCGACGTGTTTGGCTATGCGGCCAGCCTGCCGCAAATCCTCGAGAAGTTCGGCATCAAGTACTTCCTCACGCAGAAAATCAGCTGGAACCAGATCAATAAGTTTCCGCACAACACGTTTTGGTGGCAAGGCATTGATGGCACGAAGGTGTGGAGTCACTTCCCGCCCGCCGACACCTACATCGGCGACTGCACGCCCGGCCAGCTACTGCAATCGGTGAAGAACCACAAAGACCACAGCCGCAGCGACCACTCGCTGTATCTGTTTGGCTGGGGTGATGGTGGCGGCGGGCCGACCGAGCAACACATCGAACTGATCCAGCGCGCCCGCGATTGCAATATGCTGCCCGAGATTCAGGTGGGCCGCACCGCGCTGGACTTCTACAAAGAAGCCAAGAAGAACTCGAACGACTTGGTGACTTGGAGCGGCGAATTGTACTTGGAAATGCACCGGGGCACGCTCACCACCCAGGCCAAAAACAAGCGGGGCAATCGCGAGGCCGAGTTCCTCATTCGCGACGCCGAGCTCCTCCACAGTTTTGCCGGCGGCGAGTATCCGCAAGCCGAATTGGAGCGCATTTGGAAGCTCATCCTGCTCAACCAGTTCCACGACATCATCCCGGGTTCATCGGTGCCGGAAGTGTATGTGGACAGCGAGCGCGACTATGACGACATCCGCGCGAGCAGTCGGCGGCTGATTCAGGCGGGCCTGTTGGCGGCGACCGCCGAGTTTGCGACCAACGCCATGGAGCACCCGATCGCAATTTTTGCCAACGCCGCGGTGCGCACGCAGGCGAGCATTCCGTGGTCGGGCGACTCCGCCCCGGCGAGCCTTGCCTGTGGCGACGAACGGTTGCCCGTGCAACTAGTCGAAGAATTCGGCGAGCAAAAGCTGATCTTTGCGACTCCGGCCGACGCCCTGGAAGCGGTGACCGTGGCCGACCTCAGCAGTGCGCCCGCGCCGGGTCGTCCCCGCCTGAAGGTCGGCAACCGCCGATTGGAAAACGACGAAATCTCGGTGAAGTTTGACCAGTACGGGAACATCACGAGCATCGCCACGCTCGAGGATCATCCGGTCGAATTCATCCAGAGCGGCAAGCTGGCAAACCTGTTCCAACTGCACGATGACCGCCCGCTCTTCTGGGATGCGTGGGATATTGACCCCTTCGCCTTTGAAAACAGCCTCGACCTCGTGCGCTCGGAGAGCTTTGAGGTGATCGAGCGGGGGCCTGTGCGGGTGGCCGTGCAAGTGGTCAAGAAGTTTGGCAACAGCACCATTCGTCAGATTATCAGCCTTGGCCCAACGCCGGGCATCCGGTTCGACACCGAAGTCGAGTGGCACGAAAACCACAAGCTGCTCAAGGTCGCTTTCCCAGTGAACGTGAACAGTCAGCGCGCCACTTACGAGATCCAGTATGGGCACGTCGAGCGCCCGACTCACCAAAACACCAGCTGGGATATCGCCCGGTTTGAGGTGTGCGCGCAAAAGTGGGCCGACCTCAGCGAAGGCGGGCACGGCGTGGCCCTGCTCAACAACGGCAAGTACGGCCACGACATTCAGGGCAACGTGATGCGGCTTTCGCTGCTGCGCTCGCCCAAGGCGCCGGACAAAAATGCCGACATGGGCACGCACCGCTTTAGCTACGTGCTGATGCCGCACTACGACCAAGTGGTGCACAGCGACGTGATCGCCGCGAGTTATGCGCTCAACGCCGACCTCCGGGCGGCCGACCTGGCCAAGGGTCGCACCGGGCACGCGCCCGAGGCCCGTCGGTTGGTGACCGTTGACACTCGCCATGTCATCGTCGAGGCGGTGAAAAAGGCGGAGGATGACGACGCCACGATCGTGCGGCTCTACGAATGCCACAACACGCGCGGCTCGGCCGAGCTCAGCGTACACGGCGGCGTGACCAAGGCCTGGTTGACGGACTTAAACGAACGTGAAATCCAAGAGTTGGAGGTCCACGATGGCCGCGTCACCTTCGACTTCAAGCCGTTCGAAATCATCACCATAAAATTGACTCGATAAGCACTGCAGTTTGCCCGGACGCGCGCCAACAATCTTAGTGAATGTTGGGAGTGCGTCTAGGGTGAGCTACGGTCGGCAAGTTAATCAATACGAGAAAGCCGCAATTTTGGGGGCCTCGCCCCTGCAGTTGGTGGTGATGCTCTACGACGGAGCAATCAAGTTCGTCAAACAGGGCCAAACCGCGATGGAAGAAGGCCGTCTGTTTGAGCAGAACGAAGCCTTGCAACGCGCGCAGCGCATCGTGGTGGAACTCCTCAGCTCGCTCGATATGCACCGGGGCGGCGAAGTCGCCAAGAACCTGTTTGGCCTCTACACCTTTTGCTACAACGAACTCATTGCGGCGAACGTGGAAGACCAGCCCAAGAAGTTGGATGCCGTCGTAAAGGTGCTCACCGATCTTCGCGAAAGCTGGACCCAGCTGGAACAACAGCAGCGCGGCGCAATTGACACCGGAGGAAGCAGTGATCTTTCCGCAGCCGCCTGAACCCTACGACGTAAAGCTGGCCGGACGCTACCGACTGCTGACCCTCACCCTTTTGGAAGCGCTGAACCGCCAAGATGAGGCGGAAATGAACGCCTTGTTCGGCCAGCGCGAAGTCGTGATGACCGAGCTCGCCGCCATCCCGAACCTTGGCGAGGCTGCCATCAAGTTGCTCAACGAATCGCAACAACTGAACGCCCGATTTACCGCTGAACTGGCCGCTCTGCAGGGCCGCGTCGCCGAAGAATTAATCGCCATTTATCACGGCGACCGCTCGACCAAGCAATACCGCCGAGACCCGAATGTGGGCCTCAGCGGACTTGAGCAAACGGGTTAGTACGCCCGGGCAAACACCACACGCTGAGCGCTGGGCCGTCCGGTCCAAACGCACTCACCGGGTTCGCCATCGCTGCCGTCCAGCGGGACAAACGGAATGCACCGGATCGTCGCGCGCAGGGCCTCGCTAATCTCGTTCTCGGTTTCGCCGGTGCCATCCCAATGGGCGACCACAAACCCGACGCCGCCGTCGCCGGCGAACGCGGCTTCAAACTCGGCCTTCGTGTTCACCCGCTGCACCTGACCCTCGCGCCACTCGCGCGCGGCCCGCAGCATGTCGGACTGCATGTGAGTCAGCTGCTCGGCGATGATTCCGGCGGCGTCAGCCAAGTTCACCGTCGTCTTTTCGCGGGTGTCGCGGCGGGCCAGGACACAGGTGCCAGCTTCTAGGTCACGCGGCCCAATCTCGACGCGGACACACGCGCCCTTGAGCTCCCAATCGTTGAACTTAAAGCCAGGGCTTTCCTTCTCGCGCTTGTCCACCTTCGCACGGATCGGCGTGGGAAGCGGCACGGTGAGTTCGGGTACGTCGAATTGCGGCGTCGTCAGCTCAGGACCGCTCCATAGAATCTTGCGCAGAGCCACGGCGAGGTCGTCGGCCGCGGCGTAGGTGCGGCGACGGGTTTCCTCGTCGCGGCCCATGGGTACAATCGCCACCTGAACCGGCGCGAGCCGAGGCGGCGCGACCAGACCGCTGTCGTCCGAGTGAGCCATGATCATCGTCCCGATCAGGCGGGTCGAAACGCCCCAACTCGTCGCGTAGACATGCTCCAACTTGCCTTCGTTGGTCGTAAACTGCACGTCGAACGCCTTGGCAAAGTTTTGCGCTAGGTGGTGGGATGTTCCGGCTTGAATCGCGCGCCCATCTTGCACCAACGCTTCTATGCAATAGGTGTGGTGGGCGCCCGCGAACTTCTCGTTCTCCGTTTTGATGCCGGTCAGAACGGGCACGGCCATGTAGTCCTCGGCGAACACCCGGTAGACCTCGAGCATGCGGCGCGTTTCCTCCTCGGCCTCGTCGTACGTGGCGTGGGCGGTGTGACCCTCTTGCCACAGAAACTCGGTGGTGCGCAGGAACAGGCGCGTGCGCCGCTCCCAGCGGATGACGTTGGCCCATTGGTTGACCAAAATCGGCAGGTCGCGATAGCTCTCGATCCAGCTTCGGTACGCGTCCCAAATGACGGTTTCCGAAGTCGGCCGTAGGATCAGTTCCTCTTCGAGCTTGGCGTCCGGATCCACGACCACGCCTCCGCCGTTCGGATCATTTTTCAGGCGGTAGTGAGTGACGATGGCGCATTCCTTGGCGAAGCCCTCGACGTGCTGCGCCTCTTTACTCAGAAACGACTTTGGGATCATGAGCGGGAAGCAGGCATTTTGGTGCCCGGTCGCCTTGAACATGTCGTCCAGGCCGCGCTGCATTAACTCCCAAATGGCGTAGCCGTGCGGCTTGATCACCATGCAACCGCGAACTGGCGCGTAGTCGGCGAGCCCGCCCTTAAGGACGAGGTCGTTGTACCAGTCGGGGAAACTCTGGCTGCGGGGCGTGATGCCGTCTTTGCTACTCACGGAGAGTATTTTGACGCATTCGCCCCACTTGGCACTATGTAGCGGTATAGTGAGTGTTCGACCCTCGTGGACACCACGAGAGCCCCGCGACTTTGTTTCGCGGGGTATTTCACTTTTTGGCAGCGGCCTTTTAGCCGACCGAACTTTCCAAGCTCACGCCGAGCAGCTTCTGCGCTTCCACCGCAAACTCCATCGGAAGCTCGCGGAACACGTCCTTGCAGAACCCGCTGACGATCATGTTCACCGCTTCCTCCATCGGAATGCCCCGCTGACGGAAGTAAAAGATTTGATCTTCGCCGACCTTGGAAGTCGAGGCCTCGTGCTCCACTTGCGCGGTAGGGTTTTTCACCTCGATGTACGGGAACGTGTGCGCGCCGCACTGGTCGCCCATGAGCATCGAGTCGCACTGCGAATAGTTGCGGGCGTTGTCTGCACCCGGATTCACGCGCACCAAACCGCGATACGTGTTCTGACCGTTGCCCGCCGAAATGCCCTTGCTCACGACCGTCGAACGCGTGTTCTTGCCGATGTGAATCATCTTCGTGCCGGTGTCGGCCTGCTGCTTGTTGGCCGTCAGCGCCACCGAATAGAACTCCCCGATCGAGTTGTCGCCCTTTAGGATGACGCTCGGGTACTTCCAGGTAATCGCCGAACCAGTTTCTACTTGCGTCCACGTAATCTTGGCGTCGCGCTGAGCGATGCCGCGCTTCGTAACGAAGTTGAAAATCCCGCCCTTGCCATCCTTGTCGCCGGGGTACCAGTTCTGCACCGTGCTGTACTTGATCGTCGAGCCGGCTTCGGCAACGAGCTCCACCACCGCGGCGTGAAGCTGATTCTCGTCGCGCATGGGCGCCGTGCATCCTTCCAAATAACTGACATACGCACCCTCTTCGGCCACGATGAGCGTGCGCTCAAACTGACCGGTTTTGGCCGCGTTGATGCGGAAATACGTGGAAAGCTCCATCGGGCATCGCACGCCCTTGGGGATGTAAACAAACGAGCCGTCGGAAAACACCGCGCTGTTGAGCGTCGCGTAGTAGTTGTCGCTGTACGGAACCACCGAGCCCAGATATTTTTGGATCAGTTCCGGGTGCTCGCGAATGGCTTCGCTGATGCTACAGAAAATGATGCCGTGCTTCTTGAGTTCTTCCTTGAACGTGGTTGCCACGCTCACCGAATCGAACACCGCGTCCACGGCGATCTTTTGGCCCTTGGCCTCGGCGGGCGCGAGCTCGGCCTTGCCCTGCACGTTAAGCAAAATCTCTTGCTCAGCAATGGGGATGCCCAGCTTTTCGAACGTGCGCAGAAGCTCAGGATCCGCCTCGTCGAGGCTGCTGAGGCTCGGCAGTTTCTTGGGCGCCGAGTAGTAAATGATGTCCTGCAGGTCCGGCTTGTCGTAGGTGACGTTGGGCCAGTCGGGCTCGGTCATCGTTTGCAGATGTCGGTAGGCCTTCAGTCGCCATTCGAGCATCCATTCCGGTTCTTGTTTCTTGGCGCTCAGGCGGCGAACAATGTCTTCGCTAAGACCGGGCTCAAACTCATCGGCCTCAATCTCGGTAACAAACCCTTCCTTGTACTCACGTTCCGCCCAGGATTCCAGCAGAACGTCGTGCTCGCTCTTTTCTTCGAGCGTCGTCGCAGTTTCGTTATTCATTTTGGATTGCGCCACCGCCCACCTGGCATCACCAGCATCGCGGGTCGCACCCTTATTGTACGCCTTTAAGGGCCAAAAATGCGAGCGGCGGTGATCACTTGTTCGCTGAAAAACGGATCATCATCAGGTTCAAAACCAGCGCTCAGGGCGGCTTCATCAATCGCGCCGTCGGCCAATTGCTGAGCCAGCGCCGCGTAGGCCAAATGCATGCGCACCTCCGCCATTTCTTTGTTGCGCTCGGCGAGGCCAGCGGCCCGCTCAAAGCCCGATTTCGCCACGCCATATTGACCTTTTTGAAGTTGGTGCGCGGCCTGAAGCCACTCGGCGCGACTGAGGGCGAGGTCGCCCTTCTTCAGTTCGTATGCCAAACCTAGATGGAAGGCCGACAGGCGGTAGCCAAGCTCGGCTTGCTCATCGGAAATCTCGGGCGAATCCTCCCAGCCGCGCCAAAGGTTGGCGCTGGCGTTGAACGCCGCCGCCTTGACCCAGCCCTTTTCCTCGTCCGGCAGGTTGCGGTCTTCGCCGTACTTGAGAACGCGTTGGAACACGACGAGGGCGTCGCCGTGGGCGCCCTTATCTCGCCATAAATCCACGCCGAGGCCATTGAGCGATTTCAGGTTTTCGGCGAGGTTTGGACCGGACAGTCCCTTGGATATCGCCGCTTCCACGCCCTCCGCTTGCCACGCCTCCAGAAGTTCGGGAGATCTACTCATGCTTATTGCCATTATACGCGCGATGCGGCTAGACTGGGAACATGAAGCGCCTTGCCCTTCTCGCCCTTGCCCTCGGCATTCTTTGCGCCGGATGCGCCCCCAAGACCGAGGAATCCGCGGCTCCGGCGGCTGAACCCGCCGCGACCAATATGGACACGGGCTCGGGTGGTGGAGTCGCGCCAATGGGATCGGGCGCGGTCGGCGGCGCTACACCCATGGGCGGCACCGAAAGCCTCGGCGGAGGCAGTGGCGGCGGCGTGGCCGATGCGGCCAAGGGCGCGGCCCGACGAGCGGCCTCGGGCTCCAGTTCCACCGCGCCGATGCCCGACGAAGGCAACTAAGCCGTCGCCAGACTCATCACTTCGCGCAGGGCCGAGGCGAATTCTTGCACCTCGGCCAGCGTGCCGCAACTCACGCGCAAGTAATTCGGCAAGCCGAGTACGTGCCCTGAGCGCACGATCACGCCGCGCTTAAGCAGCTCGCGGAAAATCGGCTCACCCGGCTGACCCATGTCGGCACAAACGAAGTTGGCGAAACTCGCCACCGGCTTCGCGCCCACCGCGCGAAAGGCCTCCATTAGGGCGGCGGCGGATTCGCGGTTCATTTTGACGCCCGCGGCTAAGTGCTCACGGTCGCCAAGGGCGGCGATGGCCGCGGCCTGGGCCAACGAGTTCACGTTGAACGGCTCGCGAACCCGCTGGAAGGCGTCCACCACGGCGGGCGGCGCAAAGCCAAACCCCACCCGGATTCCGGCCAGGCCGTACGCCTTGCTAAAGGTCCGCAAGCCGACGACGCGCTCGGTCGCCAAGTAGTCCAGGCTCGTCGCGTAGTCCGGCTCGTCGGCGGCATACTCGGCGTAGGCTTCGTCGAGCACCACCACGACGTGCGCGGGCGTGTTGGCCAGCAACGTGTCAATCTCGGCCCGCGTCACGATGGTGCCGGTCGGATTGTTGGGGTTGGCGATCCAGATCATGCGCGTGCGCTCGGTGACCGCGGCCGCCATGGCCGTAAGATCGTGCCGCAAATCGGCATCAAGCGGAACCTTGACCAGCTTCGCGCCGACCACCTGCGCCGAGGCATCGTAGCGCACAAACGAGGGATCGCCCACGATCATCTCATCTTCCGGACCGTTCAAAAAGATCAGGCCGAGGTAGTGAATGAGCTCGTCGCTGCCGTTGCCAAACAGCACTTGGTCGGCGGGCACAGCGTAACGCTCGGCGATGGCCTGCACCAGCCGATACGACGAGGCGTCGGGGTAGATGTGCATTTCCCGAGCCGCCTGCTCCACCGCGGCGATGGCCAGCGGCGACGGCCCAAGCGGATTTTCGTTGCTCGCCAACTTGATCACGCGCGTCAAGCCAAACTCGCGCTGGACTTCCTCAATCGGTTTCCCAGGCGAGTAGGGGCGCATCGCGGAGAGGTGAGGGCGAATCGGCAACATATACTAGATTTTGGCACAAGGACCGTTTTTTGCCGAAGAAATGAACCTGATTCGCGAGGATTCTGTCACAATAGTTGTACTGTCTATGGCATCCCCCCGCACTTTCTTTGGCCTCGCTGTGACCGCCCTCCTCGCGGTTTCGGCACCTGCGCAACTGCGCGTCTGTTCGTGGAACATCACCAACTATTCCAGTGGCCGCACGAGCGAATTTCAGACTTCGATCTACGGAGTGTTCTCCGGCCGCAGCCTCGCGCCGGACGTGATCCTCGCCCAAGAAATCCTTTCGGACGCCGCGTCACTAAACTTTCTCACGATCCTAAACACCGCGCCGGGTAGCCCCGGCGACTGGGCGCGAGTGCCATTCGTCAATGGTCCGGATACCGATCAGACCGCGTTCTACCGCACGAGCCGAGTCACGCACCTGAGCACGGTGATCGCCGCGACGGGAAGCACCGACCCGAACGACCAGCCCCGCCACACGATGCGCCATGACTTTCGACTGGCCGGCTACAGCGCTAACAGCACCGTCATCGCGATGTACAACTCGCACATGAAGGCCAGCTCGGGAACCAGCGATCAGGCGCGGCGCCTCGTGGAAGCGAACAAGATTCTCACCAACGTGGCGACTTTGCCCGCGGGTTATCACTTCCTCTTCGGCGGCGACACGAACATGCAGAATTCGTCGCAAGCGGCCTATCAGGCCTTGGTGAGCGGCACTTGGGGCACACGCCAATTCAACGACCCGATTAAGACGCCGGGCTCGTGGGAGAACAACGGTTCGTTCCGATTCGTCCACACGCAAGACCCCGGTCCGGGCAAGACCATGGACAGTCGGTTTGACTTTTTGCTCCTGAGCTCGGGGCTGATGGATGGCACTGGTCTGGACTATATCGGCAACCCGAACGTGGCCTACAGCACGACCACCTGGAACGATCCCAACCACAGCTACCGGTGCTGGGGCAACGATGGCTCGTCGTTCAACGCGGCGCTCAACATCAGCACCAACAGCATGGTCGGCAGCACAATCGCCACCGCCTTGCAGAATTCTGCCGTCGGCGGCGGGCACCTGCCGGTTTTCCTTGACATGAAGGTGCCGGCGAAAATTGGCCTCAGTGCCAGCCTGATTGACCTGGGCAACGTGCAATATCTCGGACGCCCTCAAGCCACGGTGACCCTTACGCACGCGGGCGATATCGCCAAGTGGACGACCGCCGGTTTGCAAAACCTGGTGGTAACGCCGACCGCCGACCCCAAGATTACGATTGTGCCGGGCACCCGCACGATTACCCCGGGCATGAACAAGCTGTTTACGATGCGACCGCAGACCAACGTCCTTGGTCGGTTCCAACGCAACGTGACCCTGGCCACCAATGATCCCGACTTCCCGACGCGCACCATTACGCTCAAGTGGAACGTGGTCCGCGGCTACCCGTGGCAGCCGGTGCGTAACCCGATTGAAGGGCCGCGCGGCGGATTCTAATTGAACTGGTAATCGGGCGCGCCGAAGATAAGCCGCGCGGCAGCCGCCGCGACTGGAGGAGCAGTCTTGCTGTTCAGCGGTTTGCCCGCCAGCACCGTGTCGGCGGCCTTCTCCACGTTGATCAGTTTGACTTCGGGAATGCGGGCGTCGAGAATTTCGTTCATGCGCTTGGCGAGTTCCTTCGTGGTGGTGACATCGCCCACCGCAAGCACCCCTGGGTTTGAGCCCGCGAAGTTTCGACCGAGAAACAGATTCGCACCGAACTTGATCCGCTCGATCATCGTGGCGCTACTGATCCATCCCGCTGCGCTCGGGTCCCACCCGTTCACGTCGGGCGGAAAGAGGAGGTCCATGCCCATGCCCTTGGTCGAGACCCGGGCGAAGGTCGCAAGCTGCGCAATCCGTCGATCCTGAGTGTCCGCCAGCGCGGTGCGAACCACCTCGCCGAGGCCAATTTGTCGCAGCGGCGCGATGACGAAGTCCACAGGATTTTTGACCAACCCACGCTGCGATTGCTCGCTGTAGAACTCGGGCGCTTCCATCATCGCGCGCAATATCGCCTTGGTCTCCATTTTCCCTTTGCGATAGGCGGCGGCCATGCGATCAATCAAGCCGTCGTCGGGGTTGTCGTAGCCAAACCACTCCCACATCTTGCGCGCAACGTGACGCGACGTTTGGGGCATCGAAGCAAGGATCGCGCAAATGTCATCCCCGCTGAGCTTGGAGGTTTGCCCCAGCACGGTTTTGAGGTCGTTATCGTGCTGGCGCTGATCCAGATAAAACTCGTACAGGCGTTGGCCTTTGACCCTTCGGAAGCGCCATCCGGTGAAGGCGCGGGCGGCTTCTTGCACATCCTTTTCCGTGTAATGCCCCACGCCGAGAGTGAACAATTCCATGACCTCGCGGGCGAAATTCTCGTTCGGTTTGCCCTTGAGATTCTCCTGGTTGTCAAGCCAAAAAATCATGGCCGGGTCTTGCGCAAGCGCGAGCAGCAGATGCTCGAATCGGCCGAAACCCTTTGCGCGCAAGGTTTGCACTTGCTGGTGCATCATGGGTGCTTGCGTCACCTTTTGGCCGCTCGTGGCGAAGTGGTGATGCCAGAACAAAGCGACCTTTTCTTCTAGCGGGCGGCGGGTGGTGATCATCCGCAGAAACCACGCGGTTTGGACGTGCCGCATGTTCGCGACGCCGTTCTTGTCGAGGGTGGTCGGGTCGATGTCAAGCTCCTCGACGCCCTCAAAGTTGAGCAGCTTCTCAATCGCGCCAGCCAGGCCATCCTTGCCGTAGTACTCCATCTCCTGCTCGCTCGCGCCAAAGCCAAACCGCCGCAGCAGATGGGCGACCTTCTGAGTTTCTGTCATAGAGTTCGGGACGTTAGCCACAGTAGATTGTTCGAGAAAAAGCAAGGCCCGTGCTTGAAACAAGCCCGGGCCGTGCCTAAGTTCGTCGGAGGGAGCCTTAGGCTTCCTTGCCGCCCGATTCCTTGTACGTGGCTTCGTTGACGAACTTGTAGAGGTCGCGACCATCGTGCTTGCCGATCAGGGCGTAGCGCACTTGCTCACCGGCTTTGGTCTTGCGAATCATCTTCTTCTTGGTGATGTTGCTATCAGCAACTTCAACATGTTGGCGAGCCTTCAGATCGTAAAACTTCATGAGTTTATTTCCTATCGATGTCGGTTCCCCGGAGCTTCGCCGAGTGGCAACCGCTCTAGGTTCAATTGAACCTGACGCAACAAGCGTACTGTTCGATTCGAGTTTGACCGCAAAAATAGGAGTTGTCAAGGGAATATGGGCAAAAAGGCGTAGAATAGTGCGGAATGGACGCGAAAGAGTTCGAAAATCGGGCGATTGAGGCTTTTCGTACCGCAAATTTACGGGTAACGATGCCGCGCATCGAAGTCGTCCGCGTCCTCGCCACCAGCGAGCGATCGCTCAATGCGCAAGCCATCTTCGAGCGGATCAAAGAGCGCGGCAATCGCATCGATCTGGTGAGCGTTTACCGCACGCTCCAGGTGCTCAACGAGATCGGGCTGATTCACCACTTGGGAATGGTGGATGGCTATAGCGCGTGCAAGCTCGATTGCTCACACAGCCACGACATGCAGCATTTTGTGTGCGGCACGTGCGGCAAGGTCACCGAGTTTGAGATTCCCAACTGCGCCCGCAACGATCTGGCGGTGCAGGTCAAGGAGGACGGCTTCGTCCTCAGCGAAATGCGCATCGAACTCAGCGGTCAGTGCGCGCAGTGTGTCCGCGCGCACTGAGCTTTCGGTCCTTAGAACGTGAACGTAAACGAGCGGCTAATCAGGCCGTCTTCGTAATTCTCAATCGCCATTGAGCCTTCGTCGCCCACCTTTTTGCCTTGCATGGCGCGCGTCACGTCGTCGGGCGTAGCGACATCCTGGCCGTTGAGCTTGACGATGAGGTCCCCAGGCTTCAGGCCAAACTGCTCGGCCACCGATCGAGCCGACACGCTCGTGATGAGCGCACCCTTTTTGCCGGCTGGGATGTTGAAGTTCTTGCGATCGGCGTCGTCGAGCACCTTCACCATCACGCCGATTTTGGCCGGGCTACCGATGGTTGCCTTGTTCGGCGCGGGAGCCTTTTCGCCCTGATTCGGGAACAGTTGATTCGGGTCGTCCTGGTTGTCTTCCTGCCCCCACAGCCGCGGGAATTGCGGCAGCAGCGGGCTGGATTGTTGCGGTTCGGCTTGAGCAATCGGCGAGGAGCCAATCGTCACCTTAGTGCTTTGCTCGGTCGCGTTGCGGACGTACTTCACTTCGGCCTTGTTGCCCGGCGCGAGGTCGAGCATGGCGTTGAGCAGGTCCTGTTGACCGCGCACGGGTACGCCCTGAATCTCGGTCACCACGTCGCCTTTGCGCAGGCCACCGGCGTAAGCGGGTGTGCCTTCCTGCACGTCGCGCAGCACAGCGCCTTGCTCAATCTTGCGTTGCGATTTTTCGTACGGGGTCAGGTCGCCCGGCACCACGCCGAGGAACCCGCGCTCCAGCTTGCCCTTGCTAATCAAACGATCGGCGATCAGGCGAACCTGGTTGCTCGGAATGGCAAAGCCGATGCCGACGTTGCCCGGCTCGGTGAGACCGCCGCCGCCCGAGTTGTAGATGCTCGTGTTGACGCCGATGACCTCGCCGTAAATGTTCACGAGCGGGCCGCCCGAGTTGCCCGGGTTAATCGGCGCGTCGGTTTGGATCATCCCGGCGTACGATCGCACGGTGCGGGAGGCTCCGCCACCCGCCAGACTGGTCCGTCCGAGCGCGGAAATGTGGCCGACGGTCACGGAGTTCTCGAGACCAAACGGCGCGCCAAAGGCAAGCGCAAACTCGCCCACGCGGATCGTGCCGCTGTCGGCAAGTTTGGCGGCGGGAAGTTCCTTCGCTTCCACCTTCACCAGCGCGATGTCATTGCGCGAGTCGCCCGAGGAGCGAACCGTGCCTTTCATCTCGCGGCCATCGTTGAACACGACGGTCACTTCCTTGGCGCCTTCCACCACGTGGTCGTTGGTGATAATCCAGCCGTCCGCGCGGAAGATAAAGCCGCTCCCCTGACCGCGCAGCGTGGGGTCGGGTTGACCGACCGTGGTCGGGGCATTCGCTTGGCCGCCCACCTTAATGTGCACGACGCTCGGGGCGACCGATTCGCTCACGTCGGCGAACGCCTGGTCCATTTGGCGAAGCAGGGCCATGGGCGAGCCGCTCGGCTCATTCCGAACGACCGAGGTTTGCGGAACGCGCTGGGCGAATGCCGGGCGGAAGCCGGTGCCAGTGAGGAACGAGCCCGTGGCGACGACGCCGGCGCACACGCCGAGGCCGATCCAGAGGGCGGGTTTCATCCAGAAAGGAGTTGTTTGCTTCATTTCTTTGGGTATTGAGAATAACTATTGGCCGTTGTCGCGAGTTCCCCGCGAGGGCTTTGGGCCCGGGTCGGCGAAAACGCTTCTAAAATTTCGGTGAGGAGCGGGGCCGGCGCGAGCCCGTCGGCAATGACACTGACTCCGCGCGCCTTGATTTGTTCGGTGCCGGGTATGGTCGGCATCACCTTGGTTTGGCCCTGCAGAATCGTCACCAGCGTCAGGCCATCGGTGACCCGCGTGATAAGGAATGCGCTCTCGGCATCGCGCCCGTTGTAGAACGAGTCCACCACCTCAAAACCCTTGGGCAGAGTCTTGGGGATCACCGGCGCGATCCGCAAGAGGACGCGCGTTTGCTGGTCGGTGCCCATCGGCTTGGGTCCCCACGTGGTCGCCCGATCCCAGCCGTTGGAAGCGGGCGGTTGCAGGGTGCCGCTATAAGGGCTCTGACTGAGCGTTTCGAAAATCGTGCTGTTCTGCTTGCCGAGCGAGACCTCGATCTTGAGCAAGTTGGTGGAGCCGCGCGCGAAGTACATGGTGCGGCGCGGGACATCTTTGGCCACCGGCTGAGCGGTGATCTTGGTGGTGAGCAGGCCCGCCACCTTGGGGCCCTTGCCCGAGCTGACCTTGTAGTTGCGCTCAATCAGGCGCATCCGCATCTTCGGATCGACCCGTGCCTGCTGCGATCCCCACGGACGGATAATCAGCTGCTTGCTGTCGGGGTAGTAGGTGTGCATCTCGCGGCCCGTATCAAAGCTTTGCACGCCCTGCAGGTTCAGGGGCTCAAGAATCGTGACCAGCGACTGACCCTCGCCGTCGCGCATCACCATCACTTTTTGAGTTTTCTGACCCGCGAAATTGCGGTGCTGTTGAATGAACACGCCGGGCGTCATCCGCTCGGCGCGGAGGGCGCGATCCAGGTACTCCAGCGGACTCTCCGCGCACAAAATGGCGGGGAGAATGGTGAGGAGAACCCCACTCAAACCTCGAACTTTCATGAAACAGGCTTACCGATTGTAGCTGGCGGCCGAAACCACCGGCACTTGGCCAGACAGGGGATCGGCGCCCCACACCGCGGCCGGATCGGCTTCCACCAATTGCGGCGCGGGCGCGGCCTTTGGCGGGGCGACTTGTTGTATCACAACATAGGAAAGACCCGCGATGGCGAGACCCGCCGCGGCGACCAGCGCCAGGCGATTCGGGCTCCGTCGGGCCGGGGAGAGGTCGGCGCCCATTACGTGAGCAATGAGGCGACTCTCAAAATCAGGATCGGGGCCGCACGTCGAGAGCTCGGCCAAGCTCAGCTTGATTGTGCGCAGGGCCTCAAGTTCTTGAGCGCAGCACGGGCAGAGTCGCAGGTGCTCGCGGATGCGGAGCATGTCTTCGCCACCGAGTTCGTTATCTACGTAGGCGGACAGTCGGGCAGTGGTCCAGGTGCAATTCATCGAAGCGAAATCTCCTTGAGGAAGTTAGGGCCGAGGCGTTCTTTCAATTGCTTTCTTCCACGATGGATGCGGCTGCGAACAGTGCCAACCGAGATGTCCATCATTTCTGCAATTTCCTCGTATGCCAGCCCTTCTACGTCAGCCAACATCACGGCCATGCGAAATTCCGGAGTCATTGCGCGCAATGCAATCTGGAACGGCTCGGCGAGGTGGCTTTCGACCATCGTCTCCTCAGGCGTTGAACTTTGGTCGGGCACGTCCCACGCTTTGTTCCCTTGCGGACCAACCGAATCCAAACTCGTGACCTTCAGGCGGGACTTTCGCCGAATCGAGTCGATGTGGACGTTGGTCATGATCCGGTACAGCCAGCTCGTAAATTGGAGCGAGCGATCGTACCGGTGGAAGAACCGAAAGGCACGGACGTAGGATTCCTGAACGAGGTCTTCGGCTTCGCTGGCGTTGCCGGTCAACCGAATCGCCAAGCTAAACACCTGACGGTAGCTTTCGCGCATGAGCTTTTCAAAGTGCTGACGGTTGTCAGCTTGGCTCTGGCTATCCGACTTGCGGACCGAGGCGAAAACATCCATAGGAATCTTAACCTAGTGTACGATATCGTTCGCCCAGGCAGTTCCCTCGGTCGGAATTTCTTTCAAAACTGCCAGATTTTCGGGGCGGCATCCGGCAAAACGACATTCTGCTTGAGGTTTAGCGGTTCCATAGTTAAACCAGGCAAGAAATATGGCAAAGAACTTCTTGGAGTAGGCCAACAACTAGGGTTGGTCCAAGGTTCACTATGCCGTATTACGCTTACACCGCAGTCGACGCATCCGGAAAACAGGTTCGAGCCACGATCGAAGCCGAAAGCGAGGCCTCGATTGTTGCCCGCCTGCGGGAGCAATCGCTGCACGTCATCGAGGTCACGGAGACCAAGAAGGCGTCCGCAGGTGGATCGAGCTTCGGCAAGAAGAAAATGAAGCCGAAGGCGCTCGTCGTCTTCTCCCGTCAATTTGCGACGATGATCGACGCGGGGATTCCCATTCTCCGCTGTCTGGAAATTCTGACCAACCAGTGTAAGGACCTTGCGCTGAAGGAAGTGCTGGAGCAGGTGTTTGTCGACGTGAAGTCGGGGACGCCGCTCAACGAGGCGATGGCCAAGCACCCGCAAATCTTCAGCAAGCTCTACATCAACATGATCCGCGCCGCCGAAGTTGGCGGGATCCTCGACATCATCCTGGAGCGCCTTTCGACGTTCTTGGAATACGAAGCCGAGGTGCGCGCCAAGATCAAGGGCGCGATGATGTACCCGGTCATGGTGCTCGGGTTCTCGGTGCTCATGTTGTTTGCGCTCTTCACCTTTGTGTTGCCGCGCTTCAAGGACATTTTCAAGGGCATGGACGTGGAACTCCCGACCATCACCAAGGCGCTGTTCGGCATGGGTGACTTCATGCAGGCTCGCTGGTGGATGATCATTCTGTTCGCCATCGGTGGATTCATCGGGGTGAAGCAGTGGGGCAAAACCACCAATGGCCGCTACAAGCTGGACTGGATCAAGTTGCATGCGCCGATCGTCGGCGAGCTTTCGCTCAAGATGAGCGTGGCTCGATTCTGCCGCACGTTCGGCACGCTCATCAACTCGGGTGTTCCGATGATGCGCTCGCTCGAAATCGTCTCCGAAACCTTGGCGAACAAAGTTCTGCAGGAAGCGATTGACAACACCCGCATGAGCATTCGTGAGGGTCAAAAGCTCTCGGCTCCGCTCATGGCCAGCGGCCTCTTCCCGGCGATGGTCACGCAGATGATTGACATCGGCGAAGAATCTGGTCGCCTGCCGGAAATGCTCGTCAAGATTGGCGACTTCTACGACACCGAAGTGGAAGCCACCGTGAAGGGTCTTACCTCGATGATCGAGCCGCTGCTCATCATCTTCATGGGTGTGATCGTTGGCTTCATCGCCATCGCCGTCATGAGCCCGATCTTCTCGATCATCCAAAGCGTTTCGTAATCTCTCTGGGCCGCACTGGCGGCCCCCCGACCAACCCTTGTGAACAAGCTTCCCGGCTTGTTCACCGCCAGCCCGCATGGATGTGGGCAAAGCAAATCAACGGAGTGAAAAACATGTCTGAACAATCGTTGCAACGTGAAGAGCAAGATGCTCTCGTACTGCGCTATCTCGAGCGGCCCCGGCCCGAACTCCAAGACCTGATCTTGGTTCAATATTCGCCTTTGGTGGAGCGCATCGCTCGCCGCTTTTCGGGTCTCGAAGCGCAAGAAGACCTCGTGCAAGTGGGCTTTGTTGGCCTGCTCAACGCGCTGAGCAAATACAACCCGGAAGCCGGAGTGCGCTTTAACACCTACGCCACGCACCTGGTAGCCGGCGAGATGAAGCACTATCTGCGCGACCGCTCGCAAACCATTCGCCAACCGGCCTGGCTGCAAGAGCTGCGCCACAAGGTCAACAAAGCCGTCGGCATTTTGCAAGCCGAACACGGTCGGCAACCGACGGTCGAGGAAATCGCGACCGCCGTGGGCATCACCGCTAGCGCGGTGGAGGAAGTGTTCCAAACGCAGGACATGCTCAAGCTGGCCTCGCTCGACCAATCGCAGGGCGAAGACGACAACGGCGCCGAAGTTGATCAACTGGACAGCGGCGACTTCTGCAAGGAGCAGCTTTCGGTGGAAGACCGCGTGCTGTTGGAATCGGCCATGCAACAACTGCGCGACGTCGAGCGCGACGTGCTGACGTTGTTCCACTTTGACGCGCTGAATCAAACCGAGATCGCGCACCGACTTGGCATTTCGTGCAACTACGTGTCGCACATTCTTCGCCAATCGCTGGGCAAGTTGCGCCGCATTCTTACCGCCGAAAACGATAAGGAAGTGCGCCTGCGCAAGCAAGTGGACTCGTTCCCGGATGATAACACCGTGGACCCGCTCACCGGTGCCTACAGCGAAACGTACTTCTTCACTCGCCTGCAAGAAGAGTGTCACCGCGCTTCGAGCATGGAAGGTCAAATGGGCCTGCTGCGCTTTGAGTTCGACGGCCTCGACTTGCTGGGTTCCTACTACGGCCAAGCATCGGTGGAAGACTTTCTGATGGACGTCGCCGACTTCTTTAAGGAAAATGTCCGCCGCATTGACGTGGTGTGCCGGGTCGGCAAGACCGGCTTTGGCGTAGTGCTTTGCGGCACCGCTCTCACCGCCGAGGTCATCGGGCTCCGCCTAAACGAGTTGATGCACGACTGGCTGGCGACGCGCCAAGCGCCGAGCGGTCCGGTCAAGGTGGTGTTGGGTTCGGCGACGTTCCCCACGGATGGTCAGGCGGCCCGCAAGCTGTACGACGCGGCGGCTCCGGCTCGCCCGCAAGGCAACAAGAAGGCCGCCTAGGGAACGGTCTTTCCCCAAGAACTCCCCCGCGATTCACTCCCGCGGGGGAGTTTTTGGGGCATGCTGATCGGGTTTAATGAGGTTCCTGATTCCGGCATGAAGCTCGCCATTTGCATCGTCCATTCCCGCGACAAGAATCGCTTGTCGGACGATCTGGTTGCGTCGGGATTTAAGTTCACCATCCTCAGCAGCACCGGCGGCTTTCTGCGAGAGGGCAACGCGACCTTCATGATCGGTCTGGACGACGATCAGAAGGAAGAGCTGAAGACCGTAATCGGCCGCAACTGCCACGCTCGCGAGCAGATCATGAGCGTGAACCCGGTGGAATCCGGCGCGGGCATGCTACCTACCGCGATGAAGGTGCCGGTCGGCGGCGCGGTGCTGTTCTTTATTCCTGTGGAGTCGTATGAGCGCTTCTAGCCCCGCCCAGCGCTTGCTGAGCGTCATCCGCGAGGGCTCGGGCTCCACCCACGCGGTGCTGTTTGTCGGCGCGGAGAATTCTGAGATCGAGGCCGTGACCCTCGAGCTGATCAACACGTGGATGGGCTGCGAACTCGACCGACCGCTGGACCGCAACATCGACGTGCTACGGGTGGCCGCGCAAGGTTCGGGCGGGTTCATCACGGTGCAAATGATCGTGCCGAAAAACCCGACCACCTTTGAAGGCACCACGGTGCAGATGTTTCTGCGCACTCGGCCCCTGATTCACCAAACAAAGGTGGTGTGGATTGACCGGCCCGAGCGGATGAACGATGCCGCGAGCAACGCCTTGCTCAAGATGTTGGAAGAGCCCCCGGCTCACGCGCGATTTGTGCTCACCTCGTCGTCGCTCAGCGGAATCGCGCAGACGATTATCTCGCGCTGCTGCGTGGTTGCCTGCCAACCCGGCGAAGACGATGGCGACTGGTCGCCGGCGGAGCGACTCTTCTGCGAAGGCAGCCTCGCCCGACGCGCGAAAATGCGCGAGAAGCCGGGTCCCTACGAGGACCTGCACAGCTTTTTGAATGATCTGCTTTCGCGCAAACCCAGCTACGCGATCCGCGCGACTGAGCAGTTTTTGGTGCTCGCCGACAAACTCCCCGGCAGTGGGACTCGCGAGAAGAATGTGGAAGGATTGCGCATGGTGGCGGCGTGGGTGCGGCACCATCAGTTGGCGCCGTCCATCGGCTTAAAAGTCGCCGAGGCGCATCGGCGCGTGACCATGATGGGCCACTCGGGGATGCAGTTGGATCCGCTGTTCTGCGAGATTTTGCTCGCGAAGAACTAGCCCGGCACGTCGCCGGGGTCCACGTCCGAGGCGGCCACATTCTCTTCGTGAATCTGCTCGAAGATTTCTTTGCGGTGAACCGGGACGTTTCGCGGCGCTTTGATCCCGATACGGACCTGTTCGCCGCGAACCTCCAGCACGACGATTTCGATCTCGTCGTTGATAATGATGCTCTGGCCGAGCTTCCTTGTTAAAACCAGCATGTCTCTCGCCCTCCTTGGCTCCGTTATCCGCGCTACGCGGCTGTCTTCACCGGAGACTCGATCACAAGTCGTTGCTTCACCGAGAACGCCGGGTTCTCGACAACGAATTGACGCGCCTCACGGGTATCTGCATTGATGACAATGGGCCCGGCCAGGTTCACGGTCATGTCGTCAGGTTTTCCACGAGGAATCGTGACGATAGTATAGACCACCTGCCCCGTTGTTGGCGTTAATTCCAAATCTTCCGCCGCTTGGTCGGTCAAAACCACGTCGTAATCGGCAAAAAACTGGAATGGGTCCACGACCAAAAAGGCGAGTTCCGGCCGTTGCAGCGACTGCATCCAGCGAAACGGGCTATCCGGTTTGTGTTCAATCAAGAGGAATTTGGTGAATCCCTCGAAGCCTAGCAATCCTTCGCGAACCGTCAGCACATCCTCCTTGGTGTACTCGATCTCGCCAAAGCGAGAGGTCATTACTTTCGTCATGGTTCGCATGTCCTGAGGGCACAAAACCCTCAAGGGAAGTGTTGGCTTATTCCGCTGAAACCTTAGGGGCTACTTCAGGATTTGCCAGCGGAGTCGGCGCGAACGCCCGTTCGAAGACGAACCGGATGCCAAAGAGCACGGCCCCGATGGTGATGCATACGTCGGCGACGTTGAATACCGGAAAGTTAATGAATCGCGCCCAAAACATATCCGTTACTTTGCCAAGCCAAATGCGATCGATCATGTTGCCGACCGCCCCGGCGGCCACCAGGCCCGCGGCGACATGGACAAACACGCGCTCGCCCGGATGGTTCGCCACAAAGCGGTAAGCCATCACCACAATCGCAATGGCGACCGGCGTGAACAAGATGGACATGCCCTTCATCATCCCAAAGGCGATGCCCTGGTTGTAGACCAGCGTGAATTCGAACACGCCCGGCCAGGGGAAGCCCGGGCTCTCGTGAAGCTGAAACCGTCCGCGCGCCCACGCTTTCACCACCTGATCCAACACGAGGAACAGGAGGCTGATCACCAGAAAAAGGCGGGCGCGCTTCATGGTTGTTAGTCTTCTACGCCCAACACCATGCGGTCGCGTTTGCTCAGCACCACGGTTTCGCCTTGGTACGTCACTTCGCGGCAATCCGGACGGAGCAAGCGGCTGCGCGCGCATTCGGCGTGCGGGCTCGGGCGGAACGAGACCGCGAATTCGCCCTTGGTGACGTTCACCTCGCTCATCTTAAAGAAGATCGCCAGGAACGCGCCAAGGCCGGTCAGCGCATGGGCTTCGGCTTCGGAGCAGACCAGATCGCAGATCGCCTTTTGACTATCTTTGACTGCACCTTCTTGCTTATATCGCTCGAATTCGGCAAACACTTGCTCGCGCACTCCCAGCGCCATGGCGATCTGCGTTTGCAGGGCATTGCCCTCAATCTCGCTGAGTCGCTCGGCCATCGGCCGGGGCATGACTTCCATGTGCACGCTCGCTTGGCGCTCGGCCAAAGGAATCCGCTCGTAGACTTCCTCCGCGGTATGCGGCAGAATCGGCGCGATGAGCTTGACCAAGGCCACGATCACGGTGTGGCACGCGCGCTGAGCCGCGCTCCGGGATGGCCAATCGGCGCCGTCGCAGTACATGCGGTCCTTGATCGCGTCGTTGTAGATGGCCGAGATTTCCTTCGCGCAGAAGTTGTGAATGGCGGTGATCGCCCGACCAAAGTCGTATGCCTCGTAAGCGTCCATCACGTCGGCCACCAAAAGCTCCGTTTGCTCGACGATCCACTGGTCAATCGGCTGATACTCCACCGGCGAGAGCGGATCGTAGCCGTTTAAGTTGCCGAGCAGGAACCGAAACTGGTTGCGCACCGTGCGATACTGGTCGCCGCACTGCTTAAGAATCGCTTGACTCACGGGAACGTCGTTCACGTAGTCCACGCTGGCCACCCAGTAGCGCAAAATGTCCGCGCCATTCGTGTTGCAAACCTGCACCGGGTCAATCACATTGCCCGTGCGCTTGGACATTTTCTGCCCCTTTTCGTCGTTGACAAAGCCGTGGGTGCCTACCGCGCGGAACGGCGCCTCGCCCTTGATGGCGGTGCCGATGATGAGCGACACGTTGAACCAGCCGCGGTGCTGATCGCTGCCCTCGAAGTAGATGTCCGCGGGCCAGATAGCCGGCCACTCGGGCTCGACATTACCTTCCAGCACGCAAAGGTTGGTCGCGCCGCTATCGAACCACACGTCGAATACGTCGGTTTCCTTGGTGAATTCCGTTTCGCCAGTGTCCGGGTGCATGTATCCGGCGGGCAAAATCTCCGCCGCCGAGCGCGTAAACCAGGCGTCGGAACCTTCGCGGTCGATGAGTTGAGCCACCGCCTCGATGGCGACGGGGTCCATTACTGGCTTGCCGGTTTCGGCGCCGTAGAAGATCGGGATTCCGACGCCCCAAGGTCGCTGACGCGACACGCACCAATCGGGGCGGTTGGCCACCATGGCCGTGATGCGAGTCTTGCCGGTCGCGGGCACCCATTGCACGCGCTCGATTTGGTCAAGCAGGCGCGGACGGAGGTCGTTGGCGTCAATCGACACGAACCACTGGTCGGTGGTGCGGAAGATAACCGGCTTTTCGTCGCGCTCGGCGTGGGGATAGCTGTGCGCGTAATCGCTTTCGGCGAGCAGAAGCCCAACCTCGCGGAGACGTTGCAGCACGACCGTATCGCAATCCTTGTAGAACACGCCAGCGAATTCGCCCGCTTCCTCGGTGAGGACGCCGCGGCCATTGACCGGGCACAGCACGGGCAGGCCGTACTTCTTGCCGGTCTGAAAGTCCTCGCGGCCATGACCCGGCGCGGTGTGCACGATGCCCGTTCCGTCCTCGGTGGTTACGTAATCGGCGAGCAGACCCACCGAATCACGATCGAAAATCGGGTGCTTAAAGCGCAGGAATTCGAACTCGGCGCCCGGCGTGCGGTTGACGATTTCGTAGTCGGCGATGCCGCAGGCCGCCATGGTCTTTTCGACCAAGGCTTCGAGCAGCAGGTAGTGCCGATCGCCGGCGCGCACCGTCGCGTACTCGTATTCGGGGTGAAACGCCACGCCGAGATTCGCGGGAATCGTCCAGGGCGTCGTCGTCCAGATGACGCAGTGCAGGTTCGGAAACTCGGGGAACTTGTCCTGCTCTTCGGGCTGGAGCGGAAACGCGACATAGATCGCCTTGCTCACGACATCCTTGTAGATGATCTCCGTGTCGGCGAGCGCCGTCTGCGAGGTTGGGCTCCACATGACAGGGCGCATGCCGCGATACACCTGGCCGATTTCGACCAGCCGCCGGAAGGTGCGCACGATCTCGGCTTCGTACCGGAACGCCATCGTGGTGTACGGCTTTTCCCAAAGACCGAAGATGCCGAGCCGCTGAAACTGCTGCGTTTGGATATCGAGATACTTGGCCGCGTGCTCGCGGCAAGCTTGGCGCAGGGTCGGCACGTCGGGCGAGAGCTTTTGCTCGTGAAACGCCTTCATCACGGTCTGCTCGATGGGCAGGCCATGGTTGTCGTAACCGGGCACGTAGGGGCATTGATAGCCCATGAGCGTGCGCGACTTGACGACCAGGTCTTTGAGGATTTTGTTCAGGGCCGTGCCGATGTGAATCGGGCTGTTGGTGTACGGCGGCCCATCGTGCAGCACAAACGTCGGAGAGTTCGCCCGCGATTCGAGAATGCGGTGGTACAGCCCCATTTCTGCCCAACGAGCCTGAATTTCCGGTTCGCGATTGGCCAGGTCGGCCTTCATCGCGATCGTGAACTCAGGATCGGGGAGGTTGAGGGTACTTTTGAACTCCATGAACCTGCCAGTTTACCTGGCGTGGGTTCAAACCACGGGCTGAGATTGCATGCGCAACACCTGACCGTCGGGCATCAAACGATACTCTTCGCCCTGCGAATCGGTGGCGGTTTGGTAGGGCTGGCCGGGGTCGGCTTTGAAGTCAAGCCGGTCGCCGTACGCGCTCATGTGGCCGATGGGCGTCGCCGGTACTCCGGCGACCATGGTGAACGCGGGCACGTCTTTGGTGACGACCGCGCCGGCCGCGACAAATGCGCCCTCGTGGAGCGTGACGCCGCAAACAATGGTGGCGTTGGCCCCGATGCTCGCGCCTCGCTTGACGATGGTGGTGTGATAATGCTCGCTGGTGGCGCGCGGAAACTCGCAGCGCGGCGTGAGCACGTTGGTAAACACACAGCTCGGCCCGCAAAACACATAGTCCTCCAGCACCACGCCCTCGTAGAGGCTGACGTTATTTTGAATCTTGACGAAGTTGCCGATGGTGACGTTGTTGGCCACCATCACGTTTTGCCCGAGGATGCAATTGGTTCCGATTTCGGCGCGGGGCAGGACGTGGCAGAAGTGCCAAATCTTCGTGCCCTCGCCGATCTTCGCGCCCTCATCTACAACGGCCGTGGGATGGACGAACGAACTCACTCACTGATGGTACCGCGCAGGACCTCGGGTGGCGTGCCTACGTGCGAAAGGATGAACGCTCGCCAAAGTGCGGCGCTCTCTTTAAAGGCAACCGACTCCTCATCCAGCCGACGCTTCAAAAGCCGTCGAACATCGGCAGGTCGCTGGCCGATGAGAACATTGGCGCAAAGGCTACGGCCAGCGAGCAAACAATCCGATTTAAACTGTGGTGGAGGTTCATTGTTGCCTCTTGTGACACTATAGCCGCTCTCGCATGCCGCCGAGGCGCAACCTGGTAATTTTGAGGAGCAGCGTGAGTCAAAGCAAGAATCTTTTTTTGGTCGGCGGGGCGAAGCTCCTGGGGCTTGCCGTCCAGTTTTTCACGATCCGGCTGTTCTTTGACATCCTTGGCAAGACCGGTTTTGGTGTTTGCAGTGCGTTGGTCAACTTGCAGCGCTTTGTTCTTTTGGCCGACCTGGGCTTGCCGGAATCCACCAATCGGCAGATGGCGGCGGCCTGGGCGAGCGGCGACGATCAGCAGGGCTTGCGAGTGTGGAACACGCACAAGCGAATCGCGCTGGTCGCGGGCAGCCTCATGGTCGTCATCTATGGCCTGCTCAGCCTGTTCTATCCCCTCCATCAGGTGGAGCTGGGCACCTCGCGCAAGGTGCTCCTGTTTCTTCTTGCCGGGATTTATACCGCTTTAACCTACGGAATTTATACATACGGAAGCTGGTTTAGCTCGCGGAGGCAGTTTGGTCCGGTGGCCACCGCGGCGCTTTGGATGAGCGTTGGCGGCGCGACGTTGAGCGCGGGACTCGTGTGGTGGCTCCGCTCGCAGGAAGCCTATTTCATCGGGTTCTCGACCGGCGCCGCGCTCGGGTTGCTGAGCCTCTATCGCCGGCGTCGCCAGGAACTTTCCTCCCGATCCACGCCGAGCTTTGACCCGGACGTGTTTAAGGAAGCTAAACGGTTTGGCATTCGCGCTCTGGCCAACAAGCTGAGCGGCGCGATTGGAAATGGAGCCGATCGGATTATTATTCACCAGCAGCTCGGCGAGGGCGCGATCGGCGTTTATAACGTCAGCGCGCGCGCGCCCGAGGCGGCGGCGGACGCTTTGCCGCTGTATCAAATCATCAGCCCTGAGTTGGTCGGCGCACATGCTAAGGGGCCGGAGCAGTTCAGTCGGGCGATTGATAGCTCGCTACGGACTGCCTTGCTCGTGGGCATTTGCGGCATCCTCGTGCCGTGCGCCTTCGGTTTTGGCTTTCTGCCATACCTTTTGGGCCGCAGTTTTGACGCTACATTGCCGTGGGTGATGGCCGGGATCGGCGCGTACCGCATGTTCGAGACGCTCTACTCGGCGGTTGCCGTGATTATCTATGCGAACGGGAATCCCGAGAAGATCATTCCGTTTACGCTGTGGAACGGCTTCGCCACGCTCTTTTTGTCGTTGCCGGCGGTCACGTGGCGCGGCCTTGAGGGGATTGTGATTATGAATTTGGGCATCATGGTGCTACAGTTCGTGCCGTTGTTGCGGATGACCCTGCGCACTTGTGCCCCTGACTTGCCGCGCCGAGCGCTGCTGACGACCTTCGCTCTCATGATCGGGGTGGGCACCGGCATCGGCCTGGGTGCGTTTGAGTTTGCTCGGTATGCCTATGGGCAGGGAATCGGTTGGGTCTCGCTTCTCACGGCGCCGCTCTTTAGCGGCCTGACTCTGCTCGTACTGGTGAAGACGAAGCTCGCGAAGGCACCAGAGTTCCTTGCTCGTCGCGTTCCGTTTCTACGGTAGTTCGGATTGAGCATCTTCGCCGTCTCGGCGATTTTCAGAACCGGCGAGACACCTGAGAGTCGGAAAAGAGTATCTTCGCCGTCTCGGCGATTTCCAGAACCGGCGAGACGCCGGTGTTACGGAACCGAGTATCTTCGCCGTCTCGGCGAATCGGAGCAGGCGAGACGCCAGCGAGACGAAAGAGGTATCTTCGCCGTCTCGGCGAATTCCAGAACCGGCGAGACGCCGGTGTTACGGAACCGAGTATCTTCGCCGTCTCGGCGATTTTCAGAACCGGCAGGAGGCCGGAGACACGGAGCGAGTATCTTCGCCGTCGCGGCGATTTCCAGAACCGGCGGAACGCCGGAGATACAGAGCGAGTATCTTCGCCACCTCGGCGATTTTCAGAACCGGCGGGACGCCGGAGATACAGAGCGAGTATCTTCGCCGTCTCGGCGATTTTCAGAACCGGCAGGACACCTGAGAGTTGGAACGAGTAGCTTCGCCGTCTCGGCGATTTTCAGAACCGGTGGGACGCCAGAGGTACGGAACGAATATCTTCGCCGTCGTCAGTCGATCTCGACAGCCCCAACCCACTTCCAGTTACGAAGCCCAGCCCGCGCGGGATTGTCCAAAACGTACTGGATGATTCGCCTGTAGGATTGCTCCGTTCTAATTAGGTGATCGTATGACTCCTTGTGCCAAAGGGAACCGGTTCTTCCCAACGCCTTGTTGATGGCGTGCGCAGAGTATGACTTCCAAGAATGAGTAATATCCGGAAGCTTGAAAGGAGCGATGGGTTGAAGCACAGTATGAACGTGATTCGGCATGATGCACCATGCGTGAAGATGGTAGCGCTGCTTGTCAAAGTGCCGGACAACGGCCTCCATAATCTCGGCGGCCGCTGAGTTTCTCAATAGGCACTCACCGATCCCACGGTCAAGTGCATCGGACACCCTTGCGCTCGACAACTCGTTTAGTCGCCGAATCTGCACGTCGTTGAGTTCTTGGTCACAATGGTGACTTAATAGGTGAGCCTTTTCGTCGCGGAGCAGAAGCACCACATCCTTGGGGAGACTATCGACCAGACGAAAAACAACATGGTAAATCCCATTCTCCCGAGTCCAGTGCGGAAGATAGAATCCCTGAGTTTTGGTAATCGCCGAATCGGCAAACTCAAAGACGGGCTCCGTACCATGATCATCCGATTGATTCATCGTTACCTCCTGAATGAAGTTTAACCGACCGTCGGTATCTTCGCCTCCTTCTATGACCGAACCGGCGGGACGCCGGAGATACACAGCGAGTATCTTCGCCGTCTCGGCGATTTTCAGAACTGGCGAGACGCCGGGCTTACGGAACCGGTATCTTGGCCACCTCGTCGATTCTTAGAACCGGCGAGACGCCGGAGATACACAGCGAGTAGCGTCGCCGTCTCGGCGATTTTTCAGAACCGGCGGGTCGACAGAGGAAGGAACGAGCATCTTCGCCGTCCCGGCGATTCTTCAGAACCGGCGAGACGACAGAGGTACGGAACGAGTAGCTTCGCCGTCTCGGCGAATACCAGAACCGCCGGGACGCCGGAGACACGGAGCGAGTAGCTTCGCCGTCTCGGCGAATTCCAGATCCAGTGGGACGCCGGAGATACAGTGCCCGTTTCCCAGTAAGGCACCAACTTCAACATACCTGACCTAGCAAAATGCAAAAAGCCCCGAATGATTTCTCATTCGAGGCTTCTTGCGAAAAGCTTAAAAGCTCAACACTCGTTTCAATCGTGACCGACCTGGAAATGTTGGATCCTGACGTGCAGGTTCCAAGTTCTTTTCCTTAAAGGAGGTGATCCACCCACACCTTCCGGTACGGGTACCTTGTTACGACTTAGTCCCCCTTACTCCCCTCACCTTCGGCCGCTCCCTCCTTACGGTTAGGCCACGGACTTCGGGTGAAGACAATTCAGGTGACTTG